>NZGF01000083.1 GCA_002690915.1 Crocinitomicaceae bacterium | reverse complement strand
AGGATTCAACGTTTTGCACCCCATGGGCTACGACAGCTTTGGGCTTCCCGCGGAACAATACGCCATCCAAACGGGCCAACATCCGGCCGTAACCACCGAGGCCAACGTAGCGCGTTACCGGGAGCAACTAGACCAGCTTGGATTCTGTTATGATTGGTCAAGGGAAGTGCGCACCAGTGACCCCGCATACTACCGCTGGACACAGTGGATTTTTGCAGAATTGTTCGAATCATGGTACGACACAGCAGCCCAATGCGCCAAACCCATCTCAGCGCTCTTGGATATGTTGAATTCGGACGGATTGACATCGGTTCAACCCGCTTGCGATGGTGATTGGTGGATCGAGCTTCCCGCTGGTGAATACCCCTGGGATGAATCATTTGGCGGTGCCCTAACCGCAGACCAATGGCATGCTTGTGATGCCAGAGCGCAATCGCACATTCTCATGCAATTCAGACTGGCCTATCTAGCAGATAGCGAAGTGAATTGGTGCCCTGCCCTCGGCACGGTTCTCGCCAATGATGAAGTTAAAGACGGATTGAGTGAACGCGGCAGTCACCCAGTTGTCCGCAAGCGGATGCGCCAGTGGATAATGCGCATTTCAGCCTTCTCGCAGCGCCTCATCGACGACTTGAATGCACTGGACTGGACGGACAGCATTAAAGAAGCCCAACGCAATTGGATCGGCCGCAGCGAAGGCGCTTCCGTGCACTTCGGCTTGGATAATCCTGCGGGAAGTACCATCGAGGTGTTCACGACCCGACCGGATACAATTTACGGCGTGAGTTTCATGGTGCTAGCGCCTGAGCATGACCTGGTCGAGTCGCTTACCAGCGCAGAACAAAAGGAAGCCGTGAAGGCCTACCAAACTGCTGCAGCCCAAAAGTCCGAGCGTGAACGCCAGGGTGCAGGCGAACATGAAGTAAGCGGTTGTTTCACCGGTGGGTATGCCGTGCACCCGCTCACAGGGGAGAAGATTCCCGTTTGGATTGCGGATTACGTCCTGGCCGGGTACGGCACAGGGGCCATCATGGCAGTGCCAGCAGGCGATGAACGCGATTGGAAATTTGCTAAGGCTTACAGTCTAGCCATTCCAGCCATATTCGAGGGCGTCGATACCGCTGATTCAGTTTACACGGGGAAGGATATAGCCCTTTGCAATTCCAATGAATTCGACGGCAAGGTGCCGATTGAAGCCATTCCACTGGCTATCGCCCACCTGGAGAAAAAAGGCATGGGAACGGGTCAGGTCAATTACCGACTACGCGATGCGGTTTTCAGTCGCCAACGCTACTGGGGCGAGCCTTTCCCCATCTGCTACCATGGTGAAGTCCCCCAATTAATACGGGACGCACAGGTCACGCTGCCCCCTGTGGATGCCTACTTGCCCACTGAGGATGGTGATCCTCCACTCGCTCGTGCCAAAAAGGAAGATTGGAACGTCACCCGTGGTGACCGCATGGAGTACAACACCATGCCCGGTTGGGCCGGCTCGAGCTGGTACTTTTTGCGTTACATGGACCCGCACAACAGCGCAGAATTCTGTTCCCGTGAGAAATCGGATTACTGGGGACAAGTCGATCTATACATTGGTGGCGCTGAACACACGACGGGGCACCTTTTGTACTCCCGATTCTGGACTAAATTCTTGTTTGATCGCGGATGGATCGGCTTCAATGAACCGTTCAAGCGGATGATCAACCAGGGCATGATCCTTGGACGTTCCAACTTCGTTTACCGCATCCAAGGCACCAACCAATTCGTGACGTTTGAAAAGCGGAAGGAATTCCAAACGCAACGCCTGCACGTGGACATCAACCTGGTCCAATCCGACAAACTTGACGTGGACGAGTTCATGGCGTGGCGACCTGAGTATGCCAACGCCGAATTCATCCTCAACGAGAACGGGGAATACACATGCGGTCACGAGGTCGAAAAGATGTCCAAATCCAAGTTCAACGTTCAGACCCCTGATGACTTGGTCGAAAGCTACGGTGCCGACACGCTGCGGTGCTATGAAATGTTCTTAGGACCTCTTACTCAACACAAACCCTGGGACACCCAAGGCATCAGCGGCGTGCACAATTTCTTGCGCAAACTGCACCGCCTCTTCAACCGAACAAAGGCCAGTTCAATCGCCACCGACGCCCAACACCGCATCCTGCACAAGACCATCAAAAAGGTCAGTGATGATTTGGATCGTAATGCGTTCAATACTGTGATAAGCGCATTGATGATTGGCGTCAACGAACTCTTAGATGCAGAAGCCCAGAGCGCAGAATTTTTGCAGCCCTTGGCGATTTTGGTCAGTCCGGTTGCTCCCCATCTGGCAGAAGAGCTGTGGCAACTCAGCGGGGGCGCAAACAATGTACTCGATCAGGCTTGGCCAGCTGCTGAAGAGCGCTGGTTAACTTCGGATGAGGTAACGTACCCCATCTCTTTCAACGGTAAGGTCAGGTTCAAGCTAACGGTTCCCGCTGACCTCGATGCAAAATCCGTTGAAAGTCAAGTGCTTACGCATGAAAAAGCTCAAGATTACATCACAGGCAAAACAGTTCGAAAAGTCATCGTTGTTCCCGGTCGAATCGTGAATATTGTTCTGTCATAATCAGCTGGTTGATTTAAACGTTGTTTTCGTCAATAGTTTTAGCTGTTTTGTCTTGATTATTTCTGAAAAAATCATCAACTTAGAGACCCAAACTGTTTTGTTTGAACAAACCAAGTTGCTAAATGGCTCGAAACCGTGCAATCACTGCGCTATTGCTTTTACTTCTCGCTGCACTGAGCTGGACGAATAAAATCGCCGCCCAGACGGATGAGATGGGGTGCACGGATTGGTGGGCCTGCAACTTCAGTCCTACTGCGACAGTAGACGACGGTTCCTGTGATTACGAGACGTGCATCGGTTGTACCAACCAGTACGCCTGCAACTTCGATCCTGGCGCCATCTACTATGACGGATCATGCGAGTATTTGTCGTGTGTCGGGTGCACCGCTGTAGAGGCCTGTAACTATGACCCTGAAGCGCTCATTCCCAATACAGCATTGTGTGATTTCGCCTCGTGTGTTGGGTGCACTGACTTTACCGCCTGTACATTCGACCCAGAAGCCACGCTATCCGACCCAACGCAGTGCATTTACCCTTTGCCTGATTACGACTGCGAAGGCAATTTGACGGGGTGCGGCGGATGCGAGCCGGTGTTCATCACGGACTTGTCCCCAGTCCAAGTCGGCTGCGCAAGCGACCTGCCGGTTGATCCGGTTGGTGAAGTGTTAGCCGCCACTGGATGTACCGACGAACCCCTGGAGGTCAAGACGTTTATTGTGGATGCCACTTCAGATTACACCCTGAACGTAGGTACTACAGCCGACGGAATCGGACCAGACGGAGCCATTCGTGTCTTAGGTTTAACCGCACTAGGCTTGGCTAACTCCGATTATTTCGTCGAATCCTACCCTCTGCTGGTATCTCGATATGCCAATGGCATAGCTGTGATATCAGGCCAAGTGGAAAACACCATTAACCCCAGCCTGAAGTGGACTGTGCACCTCGTGCTCGAAGATCCGTTGATGGGCGAAGAGTGGTTGACACAGGATCAAATGCACGGGTTTATAACCGCCTCTGGCTGCAGCGTCGATACTGCGTCAATGGTGACCTACCGCCTCAATCAAGAGCACTCCTACCTCATCGGAACCGACGGTCTCGAAGGATCTTATTTACAGCTGTCCCACATGCCATTCAACGAAAGCAAACGCTTCCAATTGGGGGGCGGCGGGAACAGCGTGAACTGCAACTACGGATTTGGTGGTTGGTTCGCTTGGAGCGGACTGGTCTTGAATCAGCCCGTCAGCGGCATGACAGGGGACTTGGTGATCGACTTGGGAGAAGACATCCTGACGGAAGTGCCCTGCGGTCAAGCAGCAACCGTGCATTTTCATCACGCCTTGAACCCTGCTTGTGGACTCTTCACTGAGGTCCCCCAGCTGTATGTGCGAGCGGATGTTACGCCGCCAGCGTGGAACAACGAATCTTGCGCGTTGGAGGTGGCTTTGTGCTTCAACGCTTCAATCGGGGAAGTCATATTGCCTGAGCCGTGTGTCTTCCAGTTCGATGATGAATGCAGCGAAGAGGTACTTGTAACATTTGAGGAGATTGCGGTTTCGGGCGACCCCGCGGGACAACCTGAAGCCCCGTTTGTCATTCAACGCACTTACACCGGTACTGACTGCAGTGGGAATGCATCCTCCTTTGTTCAAATGTTGAGCTTTGATGGCGAAGCCTGTCCTGAAGCGCCCACCTCGCCTGTGACCAAACCAACCGTTTCCAAAGGGCAAACCCGTCAGAACTCCAGAAGCGAGGCATTCAAAAGCGGCGATTTACGCTCTCCTTTGATAGCCTCACTGTCGCCAAATCCAACAGATGCTCAGTCAGCTGTACACGTGAATGTCTCGAATCGCGATCAGGTCACGCTAAGGGTCTACGACTTGGCTGGGAACGAAGTGGATGCACACGTGATCCAGGGTGGCTCGGATTCCGAGGTCAAGCGCATCACGCTATCCGCCACCAACCTCACTCCCGGATGTTACCTTATCCAGGCCACGGCATCCAATATGAGAGAGACCTTGCGCTGGATTGTACATCACTAACCCTCCTTTGAAGGGCTTGGAACGAATTGGCAGTCCCGCCGTTTCATTCGTAAATTGAGTAAATTTCTTTTGCCATGCGCATCGCCTTGCAATCCACCCTGCTGTCCTTTTTGTTCGTTCTCGTAAGCACGCTAGCCGCTGCCCAAGAAACTGCCGGAAGCGGACTTCCTTTCAATCCAGACAGCGATAACAGCGGCGCCATTGACGTCACTGACTTACTGAACTTTCTCCCCTACTATGGTGAAGATTTCGTGCCCACTGGTGTCATCCCTGTCGCTCTTGGCGGCACAGGGTCGAGCACAGTTGCCGCGGCTAGGGATTCGTTGGGTTTATCTTCTCTACAGGATACAACCATTGGCGCCGAAAATTACGCGTGGATTCATACCTCCCTGCGCATCCAGGAGGAATTTGCGCAAGGTTTTAGTGTTGCCGCAAATGGATTGTACGCCCACGCTTCTGGCACCAATACCAATGCCAGCGGTGCATATAGCAACGCCCAAAACCGGCTGACCACAGCAAGCGCAACGTGCTCGAGTGCTCAAGGTGAAGGGACCACAGCGAGTGGAACAGCGAGCCACGCCGAAGGCATGCTCAGTCAAGCCACAGCGCTCACAGCTCATGCCGAAGGATACGGTACAGATGCCACAGCTAACTACTCCCACGCTGAGGGGTACAACAACCTCGCCTCCAGCACTGCGGCCCATGCAGAAGGGTACTCTACCGATGCAACCGGGCTCTACTCCCACGCTGAAGGCCGTCAAACCGAAGCGAGTGGATCGGCCTCCCACGCTGAAGGCCAAACCACAGTGGCATCAGGAGACCTGTCTCATGCAGAAGGTTTTCAATCTGTCGCCGAAGGCTATGCCAGCCACGCAGGTGGATTTGCTAGCTCAGCAACCGGACTTTACAGCCGAGCGGCTGGACGGAATTCCACCTCTGTTGGAACGGCATCGTTCGCAACCGGATATGGCATCGTCGCCGATCAGGAATACGGCACAGCCATTGGCCAATTCAATGCCCTGCAAACAGAGGGAGCGCTTTTCATGGTTGGAAACGGTACGGATACAAACATGCGGTCGAATGCTTTCGAAGTGCACAACAGCGGGAATGTGATCGTCCATGGAGACGCTGTAATTGAAGGAACGGTATTTTCCGGAACCTATAACGTGGCTTCCACACTGGGGTCGTTGATCTCCACCGTAGACTCAATGCAAATTGTTATCGCCGAATTACAGGCGCAAGTTGAAGCCTTAACCGAGGGGGAATAACCCAAGCCATTCAAAACGTTGGAGGAAAAAAAAGCCCCCAGCGCTGCTGAGGGCTTTGTTCCCCGACCAGGACTCGAACCTGAAATAACGGCACCAAAAACCGGTGTGTTACCATTACACCATCGGGGAGTTTTCGCTTTCTTCTTACATAAAGCGACTGCAAAGATAAAAAGGATTTCGCGAATATTCCTCAATCGTACCTCGTCATTTATCTTGTGGGCATGATGGAATTGCAGAATCTAATTGGGGGCGAAATGACAAACCCCAAAAGCGGGGCTTGGTTGGAAAATGTAGAGCCGGCTACGGGCCAGGTGTTTTCCCGTATTCCCCGTTCGAATGCTGCTGATGTCGACGCAGCCGTTCAAGCCGCTCACGCTGCTTTTCCCGGCTGGTCCTCCTCTCCATTAGAAGAACGAGCCGCCTGCCTACGGCGATGGGGAGCCCTGATTGCGCGGCATAGTGAGGCCCTGATTGCTGCCGAATCACAAGACAACGGAAAACCCGTTTCCCTCGCCCGGGCAGTGGACATTCCGCGGGCCCAAAAAAACCTCGAATTTTTTGCTGGAGCTGTTGAGCATTTTGCTTCTGAAGCTCACATCCCCGGAGGTGCTGAATTCATCCATTACACCCACCGAAAGCCCATTGGTGTTGTTGGGTGCATCTCCCCTTGGAACCTGCCTCTTTACCTGTTCACCTGGAAAATTGCTCCTGCACTGGCCGCCGGCAATTGCGTGGTGGCAAAGCCCTCTGAAGTTACACCTCTCACCGCATGGATGCTCTCGCAGTGGGCCGCTGAGGCGGGTTTTCCGGCAGGGGTATTCAACGTCGTTCACGGGCTTGGACATGAGGCAGGACAAGCCCTCGTAGAGCATCAGGGAGTCAAGGCAGTCTCATTTACCGGAGGCACACAAACCGGTGCCCATATTGCCCGCACAACCGCAGGGATGTTCAAGAAATTGAGCTTGGAACTCGGCGGAAAGAATCCAGCAATTGTCTTTGCTGATTGTAACTTCGACAAGGCCGTCGCCACGACAATTCGATCTTCGTTCGCCAACCAGGGTCAAATCTGCCTTTGTTCCTCACGGATTCTAATTGAAGACAGTATTTACGAGACCTTTCGTGACGCCTTGGTGGCCAAAGCCAAACGCATTGTACCGGGAGACCCATCCGATGCCAGCACAAAAATGGGCGCCTTGGTTTCTGCACCACATCGAGACAAGGTGCTGAAGTACATTGGAATCGCTAAAGAGCAGGGCGCACGCATATTGTGCGGAGGAGTCGCAGCTCCAGCACCCAACGATCGCTGTACATCGGGCTATTTTGTGCAACCCACCATCCTCGAAGGACTCGGACCCGATTCCAGCATCAATCAAGAGGAAATATTCGGCCCTGTCATCACACTTCAGCGGTTTTCCTCAGAGGCAGATGGCATTGCCCTTGCCAATGACAGCGCCTACGGATTAGCAGCTACCATCTGGACCACTGATGCCGCGAAGGCGCACCGGGTCGCCAGTCAAGTCGAAAGTGGCATTGCATGGATTAATTGCTGGCTCGTGCGAGATCTGCGAACCCCGTTTGGAGGCGTCAAATCAAGCGGAGTTGGACGGGAAGGCGGGGTTGAAGCGCTTCGGTTCTTCACCGAACCTCAAAGCGTATGCATACCGACACGTTGATTCAAACGCTTTCAGTCGCAAAAAAGGTCATCCACAAAAACACGGGATTTATTCCCATTGGTGAAAAACCATCCAAAGTATTGGTCGAATAAAGCGGATAAGTGTCGCAGAAGCTGAATCATCATGTCATTGATTGATAGCAAGGTAGCTTTTCAAGCTGACTTTATCAACATTCGGCGTTTGAAAAGTTTACCTCCTGAATGGGGCAATCTTTCGGAAATCCTTCACCTTCAGGGGCTACAGCGATATTTTATTTTTTAAAAAACAATGAAGAAAACTTTTCTCCGCTTTTCTGGCCTGATTATTATGACGGCTACGTTGCACGGGTGTGTCACGATAAAACAATTCGACGAAGTTCAAATGAGCTTGGATCGAATTGCGGAAGAAAATCGACAGCTAACACTATCGAATCAAGACAGTGAGATTGAACGCCGAGAATTGGCTGGTCGGGTCGATGTCCTGGAAAACTCAAATGCCACTCTGATTGAGGACACCACGCGCCTAAGCCGTGACCTGGCCGTGGCTCTCGAAGACGTCCAACGACTCGAAAACTTGAATGATGTTTTGACATCTGAAAGCTCGTCCCGCATGGCCGCAATCAATGAGGAGAACCGGGCCTTGCTGGAAGAGTTGAGCAAAAATCGAGCAGAACTCCAAGCCCAAGAAGACGACCTGTTGACCCTGAATGAGGACCTGAATCAACGGGAGGCAGAGCTTGCGAATCGTTCCCAGCGCATCCAAGAGTTAGAAGGCCTGCTGGCCTCTCGCGATGCCGCCGCCGAAGCGTTGCGCGCTCAGTTGGCGCAAGCCCTGCTCGGATTTGCAGACAAAGGTCTGACAGTGGAGCAACGCAACGGAAAGGTCTACGTTAGTTTAGAAGCTCAATTGCTCTTCCCCTCAGGCAGCACGGCCATCAATACCAACGGGAAGCAGGCACTGCAAGAACTTGCCCAAGTGGTCAGCGCACAGTCCAATTTGGAAATCATCGTCGAAGGACACACCGACACGGATCAACTGCGATCCGCTGCAATTCCCCGAAACAACTGGGAATTGAGCGTACTGCGCTCCACTGCTGTCGTGGAAATCCTAACCAACTCTGGTGTTGTGCCCGAAGCACTTTCAGCTGCTGGTAGAAGTGAATACCACCCGATAGACCCAGAGAATAAGGCTCGCAATCGACGCATTGAGATTATACTCGCGCCCAATCTGGATGCCCTCTTCAATATCATTCGCTCGGAATGATGTTTCGCTCGTAAAGGAGCGATGATCCCTTACTGGATAGCCATTTGGAATGCGCCTTGTGCGATGTTCATGCTTTCGCCGGTCATTCCGACAACCGTGCCCACGAACGTTCCAACAACAAATCCGCCGGGCTGAGCATCGATGTAGCTAATCTCAACCGTCACGCCCCCCCCAAAGTTAGTGCTGTAGCCGTTGGCTGCGGGATCTGCGTACGAGCAAGAGCTGCCGCTGGCCATTGAGCATTGCACCTGAGCGCCATCAATCCAACCGGTGATGGGTTGCTCTAAGACAAGTGCAATGCCCGCACCGGTGGCTGTTAATCCACCAACATTCAGTGTTGTGCCATCCAATTCCGCGGTCACACTCACCTCAGCTACGAGGGCTGTTCCGTTGGCCTTCCAAGTCAAAATAGCTTCACATTCTGGGCAGTTGGCTCCACCACAATCGATGTACAATTCATCGCCATCCATGATGCCATTTGTGCAGTTTACTCCAGCTGGGCAAGGACCACATGTAACATTCGGGTTGTCGCAGGGCAGGTAGATATTCGAATCGTAATTGCCGCCGCAATCCACCCCAATCTCATCTCCATTCATTAAGTCGTCACAGCACGTTGGGCAGGGCTCACAATCCGGACCTCCACAGTCCACGCCTTGCTCAAGGCCATTCAACAGGCCGTCACCACAGAGTTCCCCACATGCCACGCCCGTATCTCCACCACAGTCAATGCCCGTCTCACCAGGGTCTTGGACGCCGTTGAAGCTCGGATCGCAAGGGTCACACTCGCCACCGCAATCTACCCATGTCTCACCCAGAAGTGCATCGTATTGCCCGTTTTCGCATGGGTCACAGGGCGGACAAATCGAACCGCCGCAATCCACCAATTCCTCGCCATTGTTGAGGATACCGTCGTAGCAGTTTTCTGGAATTTTATTGTCATCATTCAAGCAACCCGTAGCAACTACGAGCAACATCATCAGAGCTGATGCGAAAGCGAGTGAACCGATTTTCTTCATTGAGAATGAAATTTTGCGCAACATTGGCAAAGGTGTTTACCGTATTTTAGGCAGTGCAAGATAAGTTGAACACGATTGAAAGCCACGGATTACACCAAATCCATCCAGCTGACTTCTGAGAATGACCACTCCACTCCAATTATCCAATAGCTCTTGGATCGTCAAAGAGCAGCCAAACCCAGATGCCGTCGCGCAACTTATGCGAAACGCAGGGCTGACGCATTTGGTTGCTTCATTGCTAATTCAGCGTGGGTTTGAGGAGCAGGAAGACGTGCTGGGGTTCCTGAATCCGGCCCTCTCAGCAATGCACCATTCCTTGCTCATGAAAGACATGAGAGAAGCCGTGGTGCGTCTTCATCAGGCCATTGAAGACGAGGAGCGCATTTTGGTTTACGGTGACTACGACGTCGACGGCACTACCGCTGTCGCGATGGTGGCGAGCTACCTGGAAGGTGTTGGTGGGCAAGTGGAAACATACATTCCACACCGGTACAACGAAGGATATGGTGTCGGTTTGGAAGGTGTCCGGTTCGCCTCTGAAAACCGCTTCTCACTAATGATTACGCTTGATTGCGGCACCAAGGATTTTGAGTCCCTCCACGACGCTGCAGATCGCGGCATCGATGTCATCGTATGCGACCACCACCTGCCGGAAGACACTCTACCCGAAGCGTTTGCAGTCTTAAATCCCAAGAGAAGCGACTGTCCTTATCCGTTCAAGGAATTATCCGGATGTGGCGTCGCATTCAAATTGTTGCAATCACTCGCTTATCGCATGGACCTGCCCGAAAGTGGAATCTATGAGGAGCTCGATCTTGTGGCCATCAGCATTGGTGCAGATTTGGTGGAGCTCAAGGGCGAAAACCGCATTATGGCATCCCAAGGGCTGCGCCAATTGCGCAAGCGACAACGGCCAGGCATTCTCGCTTTGATGCGCGCCGCAGACATCCACCAAGCTCCGCAGACGATTCGTGACATTAGCTTCACGCTGGGGCCAAGAATCAATGCAGCCGGACGCATGGACCACGCCCAACGGGTAGTGGACTTATTGATGGAGAAAAGTGACGCGCGTGCCTCGGAAATGGCGCGTGAGATTGAGGAGATGAACCACCGCCGCAGGGAAGTCGACGAGGCAACGACAAACGAGGCACTCATTCAATTGGAGCAAGAACCAGAAGACAGCTTCTGTAACGTCGTTCACGGCACCGACTGGCACCGCGGCGTTGTTGGAATTGTGGCCAGCCGCATGATTGAACACCGTTACCGCCCTTCCGTAGTCCTGTCTGAAGAAAACGGTATATTGATTGGTAGTGCTCGCTCCGTGGACGGCGTGGACATTCACGAAGCCATTGAAGCCTGCGAGGATCTGATGCTCCAGTTCGGCGGCCACACCATGGCGGCCGGCTTGAGCCTAGAACTCACCCATCTCGATGCTTTTAAAAAGCGATTGAACGAGGCCATCAAGGCCCAGCTAAACGGTAAGCCTCCGAAGCCCATTATCCGATGCGACCGCGAGGTCCACATCTCTGAATTATCGTTGGAAGCCTTAAAAGAGCTGGAACAACTGGAACCATTTGGACCGGGCAATGCCACGCCCGTTTTCATCCTGCGGAGTGTTGTGTCGGTTCGTCCCCCTCGTACCATAGGCAACCAAGGACGTCACCTCAAAATCACCATTCGCGACCCCGAATTTGATGGCCCTACGATTGATGCCATCGGATGGAACATGGGCGAAATGGCACCACAAATCAAGCAAAATATCCCGATTGATTTGGCTTTTACGTTGGTAAAAAACACGTGGAAACCCCGGGGATGGCAGAATCGCACCGAGCTCAATCTGCACTTGCGAGCCATTCAGCCAGCCGCAACTGCCTCTGGGGAAGGTGCCTGATGAAGGTAAATATCCCTTTGCGGGAAAGGAATGGCGATCCCATTCGTGCGGAACGCTTCATCAATTCTGAAGCGAATGTTGCTGGAGATAAGCTTGCGTAAAAACGGCTTTTCAATCCAGAAGTACAACGTGAATTGCAAAGAAGATTCGGCAAAATCACTAAATAGTACTGCGGTTTCAGACTTTTCGACTACTTCGTCCTCGGAATTGGCCGCTTCAAGTAGAATCGCTTTTACCCGTTCAACATCCGACCCGTAGGCCACGCCAACATCCAATTGAATCAACGTCGCGTTCGCTCCTTGGGTGAAATTCCGAACGGTCTGACCAGAGATGAGACCATTCGGGATGACAATAAGGTTGCCAAATCGCGTTATGACACGCGTTGAGCGTAAATCGATACGTTCCACCCGAACCATCATGCTGTCGATTTCCAGTTCGTCCCCCACGCGCACACCGCCTTCAAATAACAAGACGAATCCCGAAACGACATCATTGAAAAAGTTCTGCAAACCAATACCCACGCCGACCAACAGCGCCGCCGAACTCGCCCAGAATACGGTCAAATCGATTCCGGAAGTGTCCAGCGCCACAACGACTACCAGAAAGTAAACCACGGTGCGGATCATGCGCATTACCATAAACCGTGTGCCTTCCTCAAAGTTGGCATTGCGCAGAAATTTGCGCAGCAGATAACGAACCGTCCAAATCACCACCTGTGCAGCTGCGATGACGCTGAAAAAGAGCAAAATGGACCGAAGCGAGAGCTCAAATGAGCCAAATTCAAGTGTGGTATTTAGAAATTCCTTCATTCGTCTAGGTCAAGGAAGAATTGTGGTTCCAAAGTACGTGGAGATATTGCGTTTTTGCTCATCCAGATTTTTGCGGCGTTCGAGCAGTTGATGCATGCTGGTCACTGCGGTTTCATCGTTGCGCTCGAGGCTTTCATTCAATGCTGCTAGCTGCTCCTGAACCTCCTGGATCTCCTTTTGATTATCGCTCAACTTGAGCAAGTGCAATGAATCCATCAGGGCCTTATTGAGTAAATCTTCCTCGCGTGCACTGTAAATCTGGTGCACTTCTTCCCATCGGGAGCTGACCTTGTGTCTATCTACTACGGCCCCTACTACAAAGGATTGCACCTCCGGATCCGGGTGCTTCATGAAATCTTCCATCGATGGGACGTTTTCCGCAAGGGCGTGCTCCATAAAAACACCGTATACCTCACTGAAAATGGTGTGCTGAATCTCAAAGTTCAGGTTCTGCATGTACGCAACAACATAACGTGCAAAGGCCAATGTCGCAGGTGTCTCGCCGTCGGGCGGAGTGGGTGGCGTAAAATCTTTATCCCCAAAGCGAAGCATCCTCCTTACCAAATCCCGCTCTATAACGGTGCGGCGCGCTTCCTCCTCTGCCAGCGCCCCACCAAGAAACGGCACCTCCACAGGGGCGTGCTCATCCGACCAATCCGGAACGGCATGGGCCAGTGGCGGTGGTAGCCCTTGCTCGCCCATGCGCTGCTTGCGAAATTCTTCCCGCTTAAGCGCTTTCTGCTCCTCAAGGAGCTTAGCTCGGATGACCTTATTAATCTCAGATTGCAGCACGTCCTCCGACAAAGCCAGCTCCTCCGATGCCAGTTTTAAGTAAACGCCTTGTTGAATTGCATCCGGGATAACAGCAATGGAAGCTAAGATGCTGTGAATCATCTCCGTTCGCTTGACTGGGTCATCCGCCGATTCCCGGGAAAGTAGCTCCAATTTGAACGCCACGAAATCTTTCGCTTCCTCTTCGATGTGTCGCTTAAGCACATCGGCCGGGACCTTTTTGCTGTAGCTGTCAGGATCGTCACCGTCGGGGAATAAAACGACATTCACATTCAACCCTTCCGCCAAAAGCAAGTCCACACCACGGAGAGAAGCGCGGATTCCCGCAGCATCCCCGTCGAAAAGAACCGTAATGTTCTTGGTGTACCGGCGGATCAACTTGATTTGACTAACCGTCAATGCCGTACCGCTGGAGGAAACGACGTGTTCAATGCCCGCTTGATGCAAAGCCATAACATCGGTGTAGCCCTCCACGAGGAGAACCCGGTCTTCCTTCGCTATGGCAGGTTTAGCCAAATGCATGCCAAACAGCACATCGCTCTTGTGGTAGAGGATACTTTCTGGGCTGTTGAAGTACTTGGCAACCTTTTTTTCTTTACTCAGCGTGCGGCCGCCAAATGCGATGGAACGGCCCGTGAGATCTCGGATCGGAAACATGACCCGCCCTTTGAAAAAGTCCCAGAGCTTCCCCTCTTTGTCTTTGGCCAAGCCCAAAGCCAGCAAACGTTCTGGCTCATAGCCTGCTTCAATCGCCGCCGTGCTCATTGCGTCCCAGCTGTCGGGACAATAGCCAATTTTGAACGTCATAAGGGTCTCCGCAAGGAAACCCCGGCTTTCGAAATAACTCAGGCCTATGGCTTTCCCCTCCTCTGATTCTTGCAGCTGCTCTGTGAACCAGGTTTGCGCCCAAGCGTTCAGGGCGAGCAGGCTTTCACGTTCCGAACGAGCTTGATGTTGCTCAGGCGACATCTCCTCTTCCTCAATTTCAATTCCATACCGCTCGGCGAGTTGCTTGATGGCCTGCGGAAAGCTAAGCTTGTCCAGCTCCATCAGAAACGTCACAACGCTACCACCCTTATCGCTAGAGAAACATTTGAAAATACCTTTCTCAGGGAGCACGTAAAAGGAGGGTGTCTTTTCGTTTGTGAAGGGACTCAACCCTCGCAACGCGCTGCCCGACTTTTTAAGCTCCACATAATCCCCAATAACCTCCTCAATAACGGCGGTCTGAAGCACTTGGTCGACAACGTGAGCGGGAATCATGACAATTTGGTGGAGAACCAAATGTACGGAGGTCCGATGCAATTCTTCATTCCAAAAAAAAAAGGACCTCGCACCGTTGTGCGAAGTCCTTTTCTGGTCTGTTTGTGACCGAACCTAAAACCCTGCCGCAAGAAGACCTGCACTCCTTGCGTTTTGGTAAACTCTTGGCAAACGTAGCGGACGCTTGCGCTGCGCATATGACCTATTTGTTAATGGATGTTGAAGTTTTGCAGCCGCTTTTCACCTCGGATGGCAAGCCCTTACCTTCGTTCAAACTATGAGTGCGAAATCAAAACCCTCCATCCCTTGGTTTTTGCTTGCCATGGTTCTCGCCTTTGTGACCATGAGCACCATTCAAATTGTCTGGCTCCGAACCTCCGTGCAAATGCGCGAGCAGTTGTTCGATGACAATGTGTACCACTCGTTGAACCAAGTCAGCGAAATGCTCACAAAAACATCAACAGGGATGTTGCAAATCGACTTAGAGGCACTAGCGGCCGCCAATGAACAAAACGGAGGAATCGGCAAAGCGAGCACTATCGGAACGGGGTTGGACGACGAGGAAGTACGCATGCTTAGCCGGATTGAGGCCTTGCGCATCGACAGCATGCTCCTAGTCATCCTCAAAGCGCACGGCATCACCATCCCCCCCGCCATAGGCGTATTCGACCGTTATGGCCAACCCGTTCGCCTGCAGGAGGCAGATGTCGAATACCGAGAGCAAATGGCTGCTTCAGCGCATAAGGTTTCAGTAAATAACTTAAGCATTAATCTGTTTTTCCCGAACAAAGGGCGGTACCTGTTGCACAATTTGCTTGGCCAATTTGCCTTGACTGGCCTAATGCTAGCCATTATAGCATGGGGCTTTTTCACGGCGGTTATTGGCGCAGCGCGCAACAAGCGCATCGACCGAATTCGCCGGGATTTGATGAACAACTTGACCCACGAACTGAAAACGCCGATAAGCACCATCGGACTGGCCTCCGAAGCTCTTAAGGATCCAGACATGCAAAGGGATGCGGACGGATTCAATTACTACATCGGGCTCATCAATGAGGAGAATAAGCGACTTGGGATGTTGGTTGAAAATGTGTTACAGGCCAGCTTGGCAGAGTCGGGTAAAATGCAGCTATTCAAGCAAACCCTGAACGTGCACGAACTCATCCGCGAAGTGCTCAAGAACGTCGCCATTCAAGTCCGGAAACATGGGGGAAAGGTGGAATTGGAATTGGAGGCCGAAGATCCAATGGTGCATGCGGATCGAGTGCATTTGAGCAACGTAGTCATCAACCTCGTAGACAATGCTATTAAGTATGCCGATGGGGATTTGGTGCTGATAATTTCAAGTGCCCAAACAACAGAAGGAGTCGAATTGCGTTTCAGAGATAACGGCATCGGAATTGCAAAGGAGCATTTAGGCAAGGTATTTGATAGACTGTACCGCGTGCCTACCGGCAATGTTCACGACGTGAAAGGATTTGGATTGGGACTGAGTTATGTTAAAACGGTCATCGACCGCCACCAAGGATCCATTAGCGTCGAGAGCGAGACGGGCAAGGGAAGCACCTTCGTCATGGCACTGCCGCGCACAGAAATTGAATTGAAAAAAAAACATTGAAATGAGCGAAACGACCTTACCCTCCATTTTGCTTTGCGAAGACGATCCCAATCTCGGGCGTCTGCTGTCTGATTATCTGATTGCCAAAGGCTTTGATACCACATGGGCCAAAGACGGCGTTGAAGGCCTGAAGGAATTTCACCGTGGTGCGTTTGATTTTGTTATCCTCGACGTCATGATGCCGCGAAAGGATGGTTTCCAGGTGGCTGAAGAAATTCGACAAGAGAGTCGGCATCTGCCCATTCTGTTTTTGACCGCACGCTCAACCAATGAAGACACACTTGAAGGGTTCAAGGTGGGTGCCGACGACTACATGACGAAGCCATTCAGCATGGAAGAGTTGCTTGTTCGCATTCAAGCCATTTTGCGAAGAGCCGCGGCACTTCCTAACGAAGATGAGCAGGTGGGTGAAATCCGAGTTGGATTATTTGGTTTCGACTACAACACCCAAATACTTCGTCGGGACGGAGAAGAGCAGCGCCTGACCACCAAGGAGAACGAATTGCTGTTTCTGCTGTGCAAGCACCGCAATACTTTGCTCGAACGCACCTATGCTTTGAAGTCTATTTGGGGCGACCCCAACTACTTTAATGGAAGATCAATGGACGTGTACATCGCCAAACTGCGGCGCCACCTCAAGCCCGATGAAACCATCGAAATTTTGAACGTCCACGGCAAGGGGTTCAAGATGATCGTCCCCGATTAGTAAATCGTGGCACAGCGCAAGGGCTGGAGGGTCAAACCCAGAGCGATGAAAAATCACCCGCCGCCCAACAACGCATCGAACCCGGTTTCACATCGGCACTTGTATTGGTGCTAGCCACCATTTGATGGGCAGTAGAAACCGTCCTCAAATCAGCCTATCCCAAACTCGATAAGGCGGCACACGAAGCGCTTCTGTGCATCCCGATAATTGGAGCCCATACCACAGCAGGAAAAGCACGTTCGGGTGACCTCTACAATTCCAATGCGTTTCAACATCCGTTGACACCTATCAACCAACGGTAAATTCCGTTGGCTTTACGCGATTGAAACACTACCTTTGCACGCCATTTAACTCATTGCATTCGTGTCTTCTATGCTCAAAATTCTTGCAGGCGCTGCCTCCCAATCCTTTGGTCAGAAAGTGGCTGAATCCTTTGGTGGGGAATTGGTACCTGTCAAAACCACGCGCTTCAGCGATGGTGAATTCACGGTGAGCATTGAGGAAACCATTCGTGGAAAGGAGGTTGCCATCGTTCAATCTACATTTCCGCCAACCGATAATTTGATGGAGCTTTTGCTGCTCGTTGATGCCGCAAAGCGAGCGAGTGCCAAACGCATTATTGCAGTTATACCGTACTTCGGCTTTGCCCGTCAGGACCGAAAGGACAAGCCCCGTGTGGCCATAGGAGCGAAATTGGTTGCCAACCTGCTCATGGCCGCAGGCATCGACCGATTAATCACCATGGATCTGCACGCAGATCAAATTCAAGGGTTCTTCGAGATCCCTGTCGATCACCTTTATGCTAGCACGCTTTTTGTCCCCTACCTCGAAGAACTAGACAGCGACAACCTGTGCATCGCTACCCCGGATACAGGAGGAACCAAGCGGGCCAACTCCTACGCTAAGCACCTTGGTGTGGACATGGCGATTTGCTACAAACAGCGCAAGGTGGCCAATAAGATTGAACACATGACTGTCATTGGTGACGTCAGTGGAAAAGACGTGGTCATTGTGGATGACATGTGCGACACAGCGGGAACATTGACCAAGGCCGCCTCCCTCATGATGGAGCACGGAGCACTATCCGTTCGCGCACTTTGCACGCACGCCGTATTGAGTGGGCCAGCGTACGAGCGCATAGCTGATTCCGTACTCACTGAGTTTGTTGTCACGGACAGCATCCCGTTAAACCAAGAAAAAAATACAGCCAAAATCAGGGTCCTCCCGGTCCATGAGTTATTTGCTGAGACTTTAACCTGTCTGGTGGAAAATCGTTCCATCAGTGATACTTTATTAATTCACTAGTTATGAAAACTGCATCATTGAGCGGCTCCTTACGTGGGAGCGTAGGAAAGAAAGATGCTAACCAAATCCGAAAGGAAAACCGGGTACCCGGTGTACTGTACGGAGGTGGTGAGCAAAAGCACTTTTCTGTAAAAGAGCTGGACATCTCCAAGCTCGTTGTTAATCCTGACGTCTTTCGCATCCAATTGGAATTTGAGGGCGAAACCTTCGACTGCGTCATTCAGGAGATTCAATTCCACCCGGTGACCGACCGCATCGTCCACTTGGACTTGCTCCAAATCATCCCCGGAAAACCCGTACGCGTAGAATTGCCCCTGCTCACGACCGGTACGGCTGCAGGTGTAATCGACGGTGGCCGTTTGCAAATGCTGTTCCGCCGTGTGCCCGTTCGCGGGTTGGCGGATGATTTGCCAGAGAACATCACCATCGATGTAACCCATCTGGAGATTGGAGACAACATGCGCGTTAGTGATATCGAAGTTCCAAAATGTACAGTGCTGTTGAATGACTCGAATTTACTCGCCGCTGTCAAGCGCACGCGTGCGGCCATGTCTGCTGATAGTGTGGAAGAAGGCGATGAAGGTGGAGATGCAGCTGAAACTGAAGGAGGCGACGCCCCAGCAGCGGAATAATTGCGTTTCGCTAGTCGAAACCCAATCCAAAACGGATGAAATTCCTCATTGTAGGCCTGGGCAATCCAGGAAGTGAATATGAGGACACCCGACACAACATCGGGTTTAAGGTGGTGGACACCATCGCTCGAAACGGCGAGGCCTCATTTGAGGTCGCCCGGCACGGCGAGGTGTCCACCGTCCGTTTTAAGGGCAGGGCCCTCGTGCTGCTCAAGCCCTCCACATTCATGAACTTGAGTGGCAAAGCAGTCCGCTACTGGATGGACACCGAAAAGATTCCGCTAGAGCGTGTGCTCATCATCACGGATGACCTCGCGCTTCCTTTTGGTACCCTGCGCATGCGCGCCAAAGGGAGCGGAGGTGGCCACAACGGCCTCGGCAACATCGAAACCATCTTCAGCACATCCAAGTACCCGCGCCTGCGGTTCGGCATCGGGGCCGAATTCCACAAGGGTCAGCAGGTGGACTACGTGCTTGGGAAATGGACTGCTGAAGAAAATGATGCACTCCCGGAGCGCCTCGAGCGCTGTGAGAAGGCCGTCCAATCTTTCGCTTCGATTGGACTCGATCGCACCATGAACCACTTCAACAATACCTGATCACTCATACAGGTGATTGTTGCTGATGTAGTTCAGCACCTTGTCGTGAAGCAAATACCGAATGTCCTTGGTGTTGTTTATGGCGTCCCGCAGATACGTGGATGAGATGCTGATCATTGGAGCATCGCACCAATGAATGCTCGGGTGTGACCGGGAAACTAAGTCCTCGGGATTGGCAGGTGGGTGAACTGGTAATGGGGCATCGGAGGTGCGTCGCGGGTAAACCAGAATGCGGTGTTTCTCGACCAATTCCCAATGGGCTTGCCACGTGTGAAGCCGAACAAAATTGTCCTCTCCGATGATGATGCTGAACTCCACGCCGGGGTATTGATCGCGCAGGTGCCGCATCGTAGCCGCCGTGTAATTGGGTTGGGGCAAATCGAATTCCACGTCGCTCCCTTTGAGCTTCTCGTTCTCCGAAACCGCAAGGTGAACCATCTGCAGCCGGTGAGCTTGGCCCATGAGTTCGCGCGGGCTTTTGTGGGGGTTATGTGGCGTCACCACCAACCAGACCTCGTCCAGATCGGTGTAATGCGCCATGTGGTTGGCGATGACCAAATGCCCCAAGTGAACGGGGTTGAAAGTCCCGAAGTACAATCCGATTTTGCCCTTCCGTTCCAATGTCATGCGCTCAAGAAATTTCCGTTGTACGCTTTTAACCATTCCACGGCTTGGGCTTGAGCAGCCGTCAAATCGTCGTTGATGAGAACCTTATCGAAGTGAACGTGCTGCTCAAGCTCCCATTGGGCTTTGGCCAAACGTTCTTCGATCCGTTCCGGGTCGTCTGTTCCTCGGCTTTCCAACCGTTGGCGGAGCACCTTGAGTGAGGGCGGCTGAATAAATATGGCCAATGCGCTGTCGCCGAGCAAGCGACGCAAGTTGGCACCGCCCACCACGTCCACATCGAACACGACTGTTTTACCCGCGGCCCACAGGCGTTCCAATTCTGCTTGTAAAGTTCCGTAAAATTTACCTGGATATACTTCCTCCCATTCCACTAACGCTCCGGAATCGATGCGCGCTTGGAACGCTTCAACCGATAGAAAATGATAGTCCACACCATCTTGCTCTATGCCTCGTGGTTTTCGGCTAGTGGCGCTGACGCTGAAAGCGAGGTTCAGCTCCGAGTACTCGAGTAGGTGGCGCACAATGGTCGTTTTTCCAGCGCCAGAAGGTGCAGAAAAAATGACCGCCTTTCCTTGGGAGTCAGAGTGCATTAAGAACCT
The DNA here is from genome assembly GCA_002690915.1 of Crocinitomicaceae bacterium. Taxonomy (GTDB): domain Bacteria; phylum Bacteroidota; class Bacteroidia; order Flavobacteriales_D; family Sanyastnellaceae; genus UA16. Next base: position 19,657 of record NZGF01000083.1, on the reverse strand, counting down.
GTTCTTTGATTTTCTCAAGTTCGTCCTTCATCTGTACCACGATGCGCTGCATGTCAGCATCATTGGCTTTGCTCCCCAGTGTGTTGATTTCTCGTCCAATCTCTTGGGCAATAAATCCGAGCTTTTTGCCCTGGCCGGGCGCTTGATTCATGACATCTAAAAAGTGTTCGCAGTGGGCGGTCAGCCGCACCAGTTCCTCTGAGACATCCAGCTTTTCCATATAAAATAGCATCTCCTGCTCAAACCGGTTTTCATCCAACCGGCCTTTGTCCTGTAGCTCTTTAAAATTGGATTCAATGCGGTCCCGGATGCGTTGAACGCGAGCATGTAACAGGGGCTCGACAGCATCTTTCAGGGATTGGATGCTACGAATGCGCTGGTTAAAATCCGCCTCAAGCGACTTTCCTTCCTCTTTACGAAAACGAATGAATTGGTCCACCGCCTCTCCGACTAGAGCTTCAATGGCCTTCCACTCGTCTTCATCAACCTCATCATTGGGTTGTTGGATTACATCGGGCAAACGCATCGCCATGGCCAACAGGGAATTATCCTTTCCGGAGAATCCTTGATCCGCAGCCAGCTGGCTCAACTCGGACACGTACGCCTCAATCAAAGGCTTGTTCAATTCCCGAGGCTCCGCTCCTTCCACGGCATAATGCAGACTTAAGTCACATTTGCCTCGCCCCACCGCTTTGCCGAGGTGCTTTCTCAAATCCATTTCTTTGGCGCGGAACGCTGATGGCATGCGCACACCGAGGTCCAATTGCTTGCCATTCAGCGACCGCAATTCAGCTGTATAGCGGCGTAATCCAATACGAGCAGAAGCCTTGCCATAACCGGTCATGGAGTAAATCATGAGAGGAATTTTGTGCAAAGATAGGTACACGCGGTGTGCTGAGGAGGGCCTTACCTTTACACTGTGAGCCGCATGCAGCACATTCAAGTTCCCGTCGAAAAAGAACTGGCTGAATTTCAAGTCCATTTCAAGTCGGCCATGCGCACGGATGTCGCTTTGCTGGATCGAATCATGCGCTACATCATCAAGCGCAAAGGCAAGCAGATGCGCCCGCTCTTCGTGTTCTTGTCTGCCCAAACTGTGGCAGGAAGCCAACAGGAGCTCGGAGAACGGAGTCACATCGCTGCTTCGCTCATAGAGCTGCTGCACACGGCAACCTTAGTTCACGATGACGTGGTCGACGAGAGTCCCTTGCGCCGTGGTTTTTTTTCAATTCAGGCCTTGTGGAAGAAAAAAATCGCTGTGCTCGTAGGTGATTATTTGCTCTCCCGCGGCCTGCTCATGGCAGTGGATCGTGAAGCTTATGATCTGCTCAAAATCACTTCCGAAGCGGTTCGCCTCATGAGCGAAGGTGAGCTCTTGCAAATTGAAAAAGCTCGGCGCTTGGATATCACTGAAGCGGTCTATTTCGACATCATCCGTCGCAAAACGGCCTCACTCATCGCTGCCTGTTGCGCATGTGGTGCAGCATCTGTTCGGCCAAAAGATCAGGGCACTGCTGAAGACGTAGAGCGGATGCGCAAGTTTGGTGAACTTGTCGGCTTGGCCTTTCAGATCAAAGACGACTTACTTGACCTTGGGGAAGGCGAGCGCATCGGCAAACCCACCGGTGGCGACATTCGAGAACGCAAGATGACGTTGCCCCTCATCCACACCCTTCAAGTGGTATCGCCATCGGAACGACGACGGCTCATCCGGTTGGTTAAATACCGAAACAACGACAACGCAGCCGTCCAGGAAGTCATGGATGCCATCATTCAAGGCCCGGGCATGGAATACGCCCGTGGTAAGATGCGCGAACTCGCACAAGAAGCGCTTACTCTCCTCGATGCCTACCCCGCATCCCCAGCCAAAGTGGCGCTCGTGGACTTGGTCGAATTCACCATGGAACGCAAACGCTGATGACACGCTGGCATCTTCTCCTCTTGCCGTTTCTTTTCGCATGTTCGAACGCCGAACATGACACCCTCACGGACCATTGGCCTAACGGCAACGTTAAGCGCGAACTAATCGTCTCAGCCGGGGACACCACTGAAATCGCCATGTATGACACGGCTGGCCGGTTATCGAAGGTGTCTCGTTGGTCAGAAGGTCAGAAACATGGCAAATGGGAAGCCTTCTACCCCGATGGAAAACCGTGGTCGATACACCATTACAAAAAGGGGATTCAAGTAGGGGCATATTTCACATGGCACCCCAACGGAAATCCTTTTGTTTCAGGGCAATACGACTCCATTGGAGAACCAACCGGTATGTGGCGCTTCTTCAATGATCAAGGGAACTTAATCCGGGAAGAAAGGGGTCCTTCCATCCACAATTGAACGTGAATAGGAGCGAAGCCCAAGGCGTGAAAAGGGCTTGACCTCGCGCTATTTTCGCGAGAGAAAGTTGCCATGCCTACATCGCTTCCTTTTTCTTGGTCCAAGATGCTTTCTGCCATCATCTTGTGGATGTTGGTTTGGATGGCGTTGGGCGTTTGCTTCGTCGCGCACGCCCAACCTCAAGCGCCTAGTGCACCGGAGCAGTACATCAACGATTGGAGCGACGAAGCCGTATACCAAATGGCTGTGCACGGGATTCCCGCAAGCATTACACTGGCCCAAGGCATTCTCGAAAGCGGAAGCGGCCGCAGTGAGTTGGCCGCCCAGTCCAACAACCACTTCGGCATCAAATGCCATAAAGGCTGGGATGGGGAGCGGGTGTACCACGACGACGACCGTCGCGACGAATGTTTCCGGTCGTACAGCCACGCTTCGGAAAGTTTTCACGACCACAGTGAGTTTCTCCAGCGGAACCGCTACGAAGAACTGTTTAATCTTAAGCCAACAGACTATGTTCGCTGGGCAAAAGGACTGAAAAAATGCGGGTACGCCACCAACCCCAAATACGCCCACCTGCTCATCGACCTCATCGAACGTTACGACCTAGCCCAATACGATGAACAAGGCCTAGCATTGAAGGCTGACAGAGAGGCATTTGCCCAAGCAGAACAGACGCAGCAGGCAGCACGAAACGAAGTGCTCAAAACGGTTCAGAACAAAGGCATGAACCCAGCCAAGACCTCCCTCTCCATCGGGCGTCGAAGCGTCCAAACCAGCGAAAATTACATCCAATATGTCCTAGCCGAATCCGGAGACACCTACGATGCACTGGCCATCGAATTGGATCTCATGGGCTGGCAACTCTACCGCTACAACGACATTAATCGCAAGGATGGGACCTACACACCAAGCCCTGGTGAAGTCATCTATCTACAGCCTAAACGCAGCCGCGGTCAAACGCTTTGGCTGGAAATGCGCCCTGAAGAGAGCCTTTGGGAAGCATCACAGCGCTGCGGAGTCAGCGTCAAAGCCCTTGTCCGAAAAAATCACTTGGCCCCGGAATTGCCGAGGCCGGCCAACGGGAGATTGTCGCTGCGGTGGCGTCTAACGAAAGACGGTAAACTGCCAAATTGGGCCCGCATGATCCGCGGCCCCAACAGCTAAATTGCCTCGTTAGGTTTGAAGCGGTCGCGGGCGAACTAACTTAGCAGCAAACCCTCAAAATGCCGTTTTACCACAAAATTGGAACGGTGCCAGAAAAGCGGCACACGCAATTCCGAAAAGAAGACGGAAGCCTGCATCATGAGCAACTGTTCGGAACCATTGGCTTCGTTGGAATGAGCTCATTGCTTTACCACCTCTACCGTCCCACGATGGTCAAGCGCGTGGGTACTTCGCGGGAAGTTCAGCCCAAGGCGGCAATAGAAACCAACTTGCTCAGCCGAAAAATCCAAGGTTTCCGGGTACAACCCGTTGCGGATTATCTCGAAAGCCGAACAGCAATTCTCTTCAATTCTGATGTAACCATTCACCTCGCCGCTCCAACCTCGAGCATGGGCGAAACGGAGTTTTTCAAGAACGCCGACTGCGATGAAGTTGTCTTCGTACACGAGGGCAAGGGAATCCTCCACACCATGCTCGGTAAACTGCCATTCAAGTCGGGAGACTATATCGTAATCCCACGCGGCATCATTCACCGCTTTGCCTTTGAAAGCTCGAACAACCGGCTCTTCATCACCGAATCAGCGCATCCAGTGCATACCCCCAAGCGGTACCGCAACCACTTCGGGCAACACCTCGAACACAGCCCCTACTGCGAACGTGACATGCACCCTCCGCTCGAATTGGAAACCATCGATGCCATTGGAGAATTTCGAATTCACATCAAAAAGCAGGGCGCCATCCACGAATACATTTATGCGTCACATCCTTTCGATGTCGTAGGCTGGGACGGGTACCACTTTCCTTACACGCTGTCTATTCATGATTTTGAGCCCATCACAGGTCGAGTACACCAGCCACCGCCGGTTCACCAGACGTTTGAAACGGATGCTTTTGTGATTTGCAGTTTTGTGCCACGGCTGTACGACTACCATCCGCTTTCCATCCCCGCGCCTTACAACCACAGCAACATCGACTCAGATGAAGTACTGTACTACGTGGAAGGCGATTTCATGAGCCGCACGGGAATCAACCGCGGCGACATCAGCTTGCATCCAGCAGGTATACCACACGGACCACACCCAGGCACCTACGAGGGAAGTATAGGCAAAACAAAGACCGAAGAGTTAGCCGTCATGGTCGACACGTTCCGTCCGCTTCAAGTGACCGCAGCGGCCCTTGCCATTGAACGCGACGATTACCACCAATCTTGGTTAGATCCTGGGATGAAATGAATCCAATGAATCACAAACCCACCCCAACGCTCAAAAAAGTAGTGCCCGAGGCAGAGGACTTCCTGCCCTTACTCGGCACAGACCACATTGAACTCTACTGCGGAAACGCCAAGCAAAGTGCATATTACTACATGACCGCTTGGGGGTTCAAGCCCGTTGCTTTTTCCGGGCTCGAAACCGGCAACAAGACAAGCGTATCATACGTACTGCGGCAAGACAAAATCACCCTCGTCCTGACTTCGCCGCTCCAAGCTGGAGGTCCCATCAATGAGCACATCAACCGCCACGGCGACGGCGTCAAAGCGGTTGCTCTGTGGGTGGACGATGCCGTGAAAAGCTACACGGAAACCTCCCGGCGCGGGGCCGTGCCCGTCTTTGAACCCGAAGTGCGAGAGGATTCCAACGGCCGGGTGGTGCTAAGTGCCATCGAGACCTACGGCGATACCATCCACGTGTTTGTCGAGCGTAAGGACTACGGTGGCGTTTTCCTTCCGGGCTATGAAGCATGGAACCCTTCGGTGCCTGTGGAATCCGTGGGGCTCGAATTCGTCGACCACATGGTCGGTAACGTCGGGTGGAATGAGATGAACACCTGGGTGGACTTCTACGCCCGGGTCATGGGATTTGCCCAGCTGATTTCGTTCGATGATAAAGACATCAGCACCGAATACACCGCTTTAATGTCCAAGGTGATGTCCAACGGCAATGGGCGGATTAAATTCCCCATCAACGAACCAGCTGAGGGCCGCAAGAAATCCCAAATTGAAGAATACATTGATTTCTACGAAGGTGCCGGCGTCCAGCATATTGCCGTGGCCACGTCGAACATCATCGAAACCGTGACCGAATTGCAACGCCGTGGAATTGAGTTTCTGCGGGTTCCCGTCACCTACTACGAAACGGTCTTGGACCGCGTCGGCGAAATCGATGAAGACCTCGAGCCGCTGCGCCAGTTGGGCATCCTCATCGACCGCGATGACGAAGGGTACTTGCTGCAAATCTTCACCAAGCCCGTAGTCGACCGTCCGACCATGTTCTTCGAAATCATCCAACGCAAGGGCGCTAAATCCTTCGGGAAAGGCAATTTTAAAGCACTGTTCGAAGCCATCGAACGCGAGCAAGAAACCCGCGGCACACTCTGAACTCCCCATGCCCGACTCCGCGCTGCTGAACATCGATCGGCTGACCATATCGTTTGGTGAAAACGAGGTGGTTCACAGCGTTAACTTCAGTTTGCAACAGGGAGAAATCCTCGCCATCGTTGGCGAGAGCGGTTCAGGGAAAAGCGTTACTTGCTCAGCCATCGCAGGCCTGCTACCGCGCGGAGGCCGCATCACCGAGGGCCGATGCACACATGGCCCCTCTGGAGAATATTGGGCCACCGCTGAAGCACCAGCGAATGCACCCTTAGGGAAGGGCTTGAGCCTTGTGTTTCAAGATCCCATGTCGTCCCTGAACCCGTCGATGCGTGTCGGTTGGCAAGTGGCCGAAACAGCATTGGTGCACCGCCAGTGCTCGAAATCCGAAGCGCGAACCCACGCTACTGCCCTGCTGAAAGAGGTTGAACTCCCTGAGCCTGAAATGGCCTTTGAGAAATACCCGCACGAAATGAGTGGCGGGCAGAAACAACGGGTCATGATCGCCCTGGCTTTGGCCGCTAACCCTGAAGTGCTCATCGCGGATGAACCAACGACAGCGCTGGACACGACCGTTCAGAAGTCCATTCTTGCCTTGCTCAAAAAGGTGCAGCAGCATCGGCAAATGGGCGTAATCTTCATCACCCACGATCTCGACGTCGTGCACGCTATTGCCAATAGGGTATTGGTCATGCAAAACGGGCGAATTGTAGAGTCCGGGGAGGTCAACGCCGTACTGGAACAGCCCTCTCATCCGTACACGCAGTCATTACTCTCTGCGCGCGACATGGAGCGATTTCAGCAAAACGCCCCATCCGGGACGCTCTTGGTTCGAGCAGTGAATGCATCCAAGTGGTACGGAGATTTCTGCGCAGTCCACGATGTCAATTTGGCAATCGACCACGGCGAACGGGTCGGGCTTATTGGTGAAAGCGGCAGCGGTAAATCCACGCTGGGCCGCATGCTCATCGGCATGCTGCCGGCCAGCTCCGGCACCATAACCTTTGGCAAAGAAGTGGTCGAACCCGCCAACCGTTCGAGCATGGCCCGAATCCGCAGACGCGCCCAGCTGGTCTTTCAGGATCCGTACGCGGCGCTGAACCCCAAACTTACCGTCAAAAGTGCCCTTGAAGAGGTCCTGCTCCATTCGGGAGTGAAAGCGCAGGAAGCAACAAAACGAGCGCACAGCTTACTTGAGGAGGTCGGACTGGAAGCGAGCGATGCAGCGAAATACCCCCGCGAATTCAGCGGCGGGCAACGACAACGTATCGTAATTGCCCGGGCCTTGGCCATGGAACCTGAGTTCGTCGTCCTGGATGAAAGCGTGGCGGCCCTTGACGTGCAAATCCAACGCGACGTGCTGGGATTGTTGGACCGCATCGGCCGTGAACGGGGGCTCACTTACCTGCTGATAAGCCACGATCTCGACGTTGTAGCCTCATTCTGTAACAGGCTCGTCATTCTTGAGAAAGGTCGGGTCGTGGAGGCCGGAGAAACAGAGGAGATCATGCAGCATCCGTCCACGGAATATACCCTTGAGCTCTTGGGCTCACGTCCCAAGAACCTGCGGTGAACAACCCGCTTGCGACAAGCGAAATCCTGCCTGCTCCTTTTGTATTTTGGTGCTTTCATTTCCGGTATTTCTCTCATGACCGATTCCTTGATTCACTCCTCGACAAACGCCGGCGTTCTGACACTTACGATCGCACGCCCCAAGGCCTTGAATGCCCTCAACGCAGACGTCATTTCCCAATTGGCCGAGACCGTCGAAATTGCGCAAACTCAACCCGATGTCAAGGTCATAATTATCACCGGAAGCGGCGAGAAGGCCTTCGTCGCAGGGGCCGATATCAAGGAGTTTGCTGATTTCAACACCAAACAAGGAAAGCAACTCTCCCAGTACGGCCAAGACCACCTTTTCAACCGAATCGAACGCAGCACCAAGCCTGTCATTGCCGCAATCAACGGTTTCGCATTAGGTGGCGGCCTCGAATTGGCATTGGCCTGTCACGTTCGCATCGCTTCCGAAAATGCCCGGATGGGCTTGCCCGAAGTATCACTCGGCGTCATCCCCGGATACGGCGGAACTCAACGATTGCCGCAAGTCGTTGGAAAGGGCAAGGCCTTAGAAATGATACTAACTGCCGGCATGGTAAACGCCGCAGACGGATTGGCTTGTGGCTTGGTCAACCAGGTGGTGCCTTTGGAATCCCTTGCCGAGGCCGCAGACAATATGGCACGAAAAATGATGAAGAACTCTCCGCGGGCTCTTCAAACCGCCATCCAAGCAGTTTTAGCCGGCTACGAAGAAGGCATGAACGGCTTTGATGCAGAGGTCTCATGTTTTGGAGCCAGCTTCGAAACGGAGGACTTTAAGGAAGGCACCCGCGCCTTCATTGAAAAACGCAAACCTCAATTCACGGGAAAATGAGCACCGAAGCGCAAGTCTTCATCCGAAACCGCAGTGGCCATACCCTGCCCGCCTATGCGACGCCCTCGAGTGCCGGAATGGACGTGCGAGCCAAGCTCGAAACACCGATTGTTCTCCAGCCTGGCTCGTATCAATTGATTCCCACCGGACTTTTTGCCGCACTGCCCGCGGGCACGGAACTCCAAGTCCGACCTCGGTCGGGCCTCGCCTTCAAGCACGGAATCACCGTGCTGAACGCTCCGGGAACAATCGACGCGGACTACCGCGGAGAAATCGGTGTGCTCCTCATCAACCACGGCACGCAACCCTTCACCATCGAAAACGGAGAGCGCATTGCACAGCTCATTCTAGCGAAGTACGAACGCATCGCCTGGACCGAATCCGAAAATTTACCCGAAAGTCAGCGAGGCAGCGGCGGGGTTGGAAGCACAGGAACCCATTAAGCTGAACACCACATGAACATTGTCATCCCCATGGCCGGCCGCGGAAACCGACTTCGGCCCCACACGCTCACCGTTCCGAAGCCCTTGGTACCCGTAGGTGGGAAACCCATTGTAGAGCGTTTGGCCGAAGACATCGTTGCCATGAGCACCGAACCTGTAGAAGAGATTGCGTTCGTAATTGGTGATTTCGGTACCGCAGTGGAAGCACAGCTGCTGGCCGTGGCGGAACGCCTCGGAGCGAAGGGCCACATATGCTACCAAGACGAACCACTCGGCACCGCACACGCCATTTTGTGCGGGGCGGCCTGCTTGACCGGGCCTGTGGTTGTAGCGTTTGCCGACACCCTCTTCCGCGCGGATTTCACAATCGATCCGACCGCGGACGGCGTACTTTTTGTCAAGCAAGTTGAAAACCCAAGCGCATTTGGTGTGGTGCTAACCAACGAAGAAGGCGCCATCACGGACTATGTTGAGAAGCCATCGGAATTTGTGTCTGACCTCGCCATGATTGGCATCTACGCGTTTCGCGACGGGGAAGGCCTGAAGCACGAACTGCAACGGCTCATCGACGATAATGTCGTAAAAGGCGGTGAATACCAACTGCCCGATGCCTTGCGCAATATGACCCAAGCAGGTCTGCGTTTTGAACCCGGCACAGTGACGCATTGGATGGATTGCGGCAACAAGAGCGCTACCGTTGATACCAATCAGCGCATCCTTGAACTCACTGCTGATGAGCACAACATCCCAACTGACGCCACCATTGAAAACAGCATCATCCTGCCCCCTTGTCACATTGGTGCAGGCGCGCGGATAGTAAATTCAGTGGTCGGACCCCATGTCAGCATCGGTGAAGGCACTGCCATTGAAGACGCCCGCGTGAGCAATTCCCTCATTCAGGCCCATTCCGTGTTAAAGAATAAGGTCGTCCGCGATGCCATGATTGGAAACCACGCTCGGATCATTGGTATTCCCAGCGATGTGAGCCTCGGTGATTACAACGAAATCAGCTGATCATGCGGACCTCAATGTTAATCGGATATACGCTCGTGGTTCTCGCCATTTCCGCCGCCCTTGGCGGCTGTACAGGCCCCAAGGACCTCGCAAGCCTCCCGGTGTACAATGAAGGTTTCCAACGTGCGTATTTCGATGCCCAAAACCACCTTGCGAAAGGAGATCTGGACTTGGCCTACACGTCTTTCTTGGCATGCTTAGACATGCAGCCCGAAGAACGCGCCTTGTACTTCGATCTCGCCAAAATCGACCTGCAACGTGAACAACACGAATCAGCAGTCAACCACTTGAACCAGGTGCTGGAAGATGACGGCAACCACCGCTGGGCCCACGAATACCGCGCCGAGGCCTTTATCGCTTTGGGGAATACAGGATCGGCCTTGGAGGATCTGATGTGGGTCGTACAGGAACGGGCCGGAGACCTTGACTGGATCTACGAGTGGAGCATGAAACTTGCGGATTCCGGTGAACCGGCTAAGGCGTTAGCGCTCTGTGATGCTTACGAAGCGCAAACCCCAGGCGATCCCGATGTATGCTTGCAGCGGCTTTACTTCTTGGAGTTACTCGGCGACTACGAAACCATCTACCACGAACTGGAGGAGGCCGTCGCTGAGTTTCCGGACATTGCCGAGTTTAAATTGCAGTGGGCCCAAATGCTGCGTGCCACGGGACAGGAAGAAGCCGCATTGGCCGCCCTGCTCGAGGTCGTTAAGGATGACCCGAGCAATGGCATAGCACAACTGGATTTGGCCCACCTCTACACCGCACTTAATGACATCAGCCGCGCACAGGAAGCGCTTCTGATTGCTTTTTCCTCCCAAGACGTATTCGCCGAAGAGAAGCGAGAAATCCTTGTGCAGTACCTACAAATCGCCTCCGTCGACCCGGGGTTGGACACCATGGTTGAAGCGCTCTTGGAGGCCGCCTTGGGCCAACACCCCAAATCGGCTGATCTGCACATGCTCGCCGCGGATTTCGAACAGGGACAAGGCCGCACCGAAGCGGCTATTGTGCATGCGGAGGCGGCCATCGAAGCGAACCCCGCAGATCCGTTTGCCTGGACCAACCTAATCGCCTTAGATGCGGATATGGACCGAACAGCGGACATGTTGTCCCACGCGTCTCGGGCCTTAGACCTGTTTCCGCTCGATGCCAACTTCGCCTACTACGCCGCCATTGCAGCCCTTGACCTGAGAGATTTCTCGGCCGCAATCAACGTGCTGGAGCACGGGCTCGGAGTCATCTTGGACGCCCCGGAAATGGCGGGCGTTATGCACGGTCTGCTTGGCGATGCCTTGCACGAAATCGGTGAGCCGATGCGAGCGTTCGCAGCATACGAAAAAAGCCTCGAGCGACTGCCCGAAAACCTCACGGTGATCAACAACTACGCCTACTACTTGGCCGAAGCCAATGAAAATCTCCCGCGCGCGTTAGAGTTAAGCACGCGCTTGATGGAATTGGCGCCGATGGAGCCCAATTTCATGGACACCCACGCATGGGCCCTGTACAAGAATGGTCAATACCCGGAGGCCTTGGATTTTATCACCCAAGCCTTGTTTCAATCTGAGAACCAAGGCCCCGCGTTCTGGGAACACGATGGGGACATTCGATTGGCCATGCACGATGCTGCTGGCGCAGTGGTTTCGTGGCAAAGGGCCATTGAAGCAGGAGGGGATGCCGATGAGCTGAATACCAAAATTCAGGCGAACCAATGACACAACGGTCCCTCCTTGTTATCTCAATGGGATTTCTGTTAAGCTTGGGGACGGGGTGTTCCAATACAGCCCGCATAGCCCGCGGCAAGCCCCTGAAAAACCTGAATGTTGGGCAAATCCTCGAGCGCTACGATGAGCAGGCGGCGGAATGGGACTGGGTCGGCATGCGGCTTGACGTTACTGTTGATGCCAATGGGCAAAGGGAATCCTTCAAGGCCTCTGTCCGCATGGCCCGGGACAGCGCGATCTGGATGAGCATATCGCCGGCATTGGGGGTTGAGGTAGCTCGCATCATGCTGGAGCCCGACACCGTGCTCTTCGTAAGCAAGATTCCAGGGAATAAGTTTTATTACGCCGGAAATTACACGGCGCTTGGCGATTGGGCCGATACGCCCTTGAGCTTTGAAGACGTACAAGCCATTTTGGGGGGATTCCCGATGGGGCTGAATCCGGAACAGGATAAATTCAATTCCAAGGTAGACGGCGATAACTACGCCTTGATCGGCAAGTACAAACGCAAAGTGCGACGGCTCGTTGGAGTCAACGACAACGACCTCGAACCGGAAGATTCCCTGAACATTCAAATGCCTGCGCGCCGGTACGAACGACTGCGCAACCGGACCGAAGACGAGGACCTGCTGATCAAGCGCCATTGGTTCGACGGGGTGACCTTCGACCCGGTACGCGATCAGTTCGATGACCTTTACTACCGGCGATCCCTGACGCTCGAACGCAGCGAGTTTGAAGCGTTTAACGGCGGAAGGTTCCCCGATGCATGCCGCGTTTTGATCAGTACCGTTGAAGGTGATGCGACCATGGAGTGGGAAGTGATGCGCAAGCGATTTGGTCGAGCATACGACTTCCCTTTTGAAATCCCCGAAGGCTATGAGCAACGCACCGGCTTTTAAAGCATGCCTGCGAGGACTTCTCCTTGCAAGCGTCGCTGTATTCGGAAGCCTCGTTGGTGTTCAAGCCCAAAACAAGGCCGCCCTGCAAAAAGAGCGAGATGCCATTCAATCCAAAATCGCCACGACCGAAAAACTCCTCAACCAGACGGCCTCGAGCAAGAAAGACGCCCTGGTTCAGCTCCGACTGGTCAACGAACGAATGAACCTGCGCGAGCAGCTCATCCAGCACCACCAAGCAGAAATTCGGGCGCTCGAGCGGTCCATGACCAACACCGATTCGGAAATCCGCTCGCTCGAAGGGCACATCGCTGCCATGAAGGATGAATACGCGCGGATGATCCAGGCAGCATACAAGCATTCCCTCGGGCACAACCCGTGGATGTATGTGTTCGCTGCGGAAGACTTTGCCCAGGCTGTCATCCGCTTTCAACTCCTGCAATCGTACTCCTCACTCCGCAAAGAGCAAGTGGAGCAGATTCAAGGATCACAGCTAGAGCTTGCTGAAAACAGAGTATCCTTGAAAGCAAAAAGGGCAGAATTGGAAGGCGTACTGGCGGACGTCCGCAGCGAGCGTAACCGCTTAGCCAACGACCGCAACCAGCGGCAAGCCCTTGTCGAATCGCTGAAGGGCGAAGAATCCCGTTTGCGCGCTCAGGTGCAACAAGCCGAGGCAGAGAAGAAACGCCTCAACGACGCCATCCGCAAAATCATCGAAGCAGAACTCAAAGCAGAACGCGAGAGTTCTGCAGGCGAGTTTGCGCTCACCCCAGAAGGGAAAATTGCCTCCGCAGCATTTGAGCGCAACCATTCAGCCCTGCCTTGGCCCGTCCTGCGGGGTGTGCTGACGGCGAAATTCGGACGACAACCGCACCCCAGCCTGCCGGGGATTACCATTGACAACAACGGCATAGATATCTCCACCGAAGCGGGAAGTTCGGTCCTCTCCGTCTTTAGTGGTACCGTCTCCAGCACCTTTGAAATTCCCGGAGCTGGCTGGACCGTCATCCTGTCGCACGGTGCTTTCCGAACCGTCTACAGCAACCTGATGAAAGCCACGGTCACCAAGGGCGGTCAGGTGGAAGCCGGAGAGAAAATCGGCACCGTTCTGACAGCCAACGGCCAATCCACCCTGCACTTCGAAGTGTGGCGCGTCCAAGGCAGCAGCCACTCACCCCAAGACCCGGCCCAATGGTTGGTGCGCCACTGAATCCCTCAATCATGGGATAGGAGGCCACCTTGGAAACCCCGAAATTTAATCCGTGAAAATCGCACTCGTCGGTAACCCCAACTGTGGCAAAACCACGCTCTTCAACCGCCTCACCGGGCGGCGAGCCAAAGTCAGCAACATGCCCGGCGTCACCGTCGAGCGGTACGAAGCTCCGTGGAAGGACCAGTCCGATACTCAACTCGTGGACCTACCCGGTACGTACAGCCTATTCGCCAAAGCGGACGATGAGCGTGTCACCCAGCGGGAATTGCTCGACGCCGAGTTGCAGCCGGATGCTGTGTGGATTGTCCTGGACAGCGCCCACGTCCGCAGCAGCCTGTTCTTGGCATTGCAAGTGCTGGAGATGGGCTTTCCGGCGACCGTCATCGTCAACCGGACCAATGCCACCGATGTGCGCCTCGAAGCACTGGAAGCGTGGTTGGGCGTGCCTGCCTTCTCCTTCCACTTCGAGAAAGAACAAAAGGACCGGCTGCACAACGCCCTCACGAAGGCTAAACCGCAGGTGAGTACCCACCGCGACGGCCGGATTGCCCCGGCAACATGGAACGCAACCTTCGACGCTTTGAAAGCCCACTTTCCGGGTGCAACTGGACCACAACTTGCCTGGCACCTCCGGGCCCGTGACCTTCCTTCTTGGCTAAAAAGCACGCAAACCAAGGCGCTCGAGGACGCCCGCGCACAGCTCGAAGAATCGCCAGCTACCCTGCAACTGGAGGAAGCCGGATGGCGCATGGAACACATCCGGAACAACGCCGAATCACTCATACCCAGCGGACCCGAGTTCCCTTGGGAAGAAGCCTCGGATCGTACGACGCGCATCGACCGCATCTTGACCCACCCGGTCTGGGGACACGCCATCTTGGCCTTGGTGTTCTTCGGAATTTTCCAGGCCGTGTACGCATGGTCCGAGGCGCCCATGGATGCTGTAGATCGGACCTTTGGGTGGTTTTACAACGCCGCAGAGGGTGCCTTGGCCGAAGGTTGGTGGAAAGGGCTTTTGCTAGACGGCGTACTTAATGGCATTGCCGGCATCGTGGTCTTCGTACCGCAAATCATGATATTGTTTGGCTTGACGAGTGCATTGGAAGCGACAGGGTATATGGCTCGAGTTGGATTCTTGGGCGATCGCTTCTTGGAGCGATTGGGATTAAGCGGACGCTCCGTGGTGCCACTGATTGGTGGCATGGCGTGCGCCGTACCAGCCGTTATGGCGGCTCGGACCATCCCCGGCAAACGCGAACAGCTGATCACCATCTTGGTCACGCCCTTGATGACCTGTGCTGCGCGGCTGCCGGTGTACGCATTCTTGATTGGATTTGTGGTCCCCAATACCACCGTGTGGGGATTCAAGGTGCAGGGGTTGTTCTTGTTCGGGCTCTATGTGGCCAGCTCAGTTTCGGCCCTGGCCCTGGCTTGGGCGTTGAACAGAGGGTTACCCAACAAAACCGAAGGCCAATTCACGATGGAATGGCCTGCCTACCGTTGGCCGCGGTTGAGCGAAGTCGCACGGGAGATGGGCAGCAAAGGCTGGAGCTTCGTGTCCAATGCAGGGCGAGTTATCCTGATCATCTCGATGGTGATTTGGGGGCTCAGCCAATTCGGTCCGTCCGATGCAATGGAGGCGGTCGAGAACCGGTATGCCCAGTTGGAAGATGCAGCGCCGGAAGACATCGAGGCGGCACGGATGGAGGCCTCCTGGCTCGGGCGCCTCGGCAATTGGATCGAACCGGCTGTGCGACCCTTGGGGTACGACGGTCGCATGGGCATCGCGATTCTCAGCTCATTCGCGGCACGTGAGGTATTTGTCGGAACGATGAGCACCTTGTTCCCTGGCGGCACAGATGCGGATTCCGATGAAGGCCGCATTCGGCAGTTGCAACAACGCTTAACCCAGGAGGTGCATCCGGCGACTGGGAAGCCACTGTTAAATACAGCATCAGCGGCGTCGCTGTTAATTTTCTACATGTACGCCATGCAGTGCATGAGCACTGTGGTCATCGTTCGAAAAGAGCTGAAGAGTTGGCCTTGGGCTTTGGCGCAAGCCATTGGATTCACGCTCTTCGCCTATGGATTGGCTTTGCTTGTTTATCAAGTGCTGGCGTAACGTATCAAGCCACCACCTCGGGCACCATCCACAGCATATCGGCGGCTTGCCGACGGAGGGCCACTTTGCGGCCACCTGAAAATACAGCCATGGGTCCATCACCTGGCGCCACGTGCGCTACCGTCACTTCCTCACCGGGGCAGCACCCCATCTCCACCAACGCCATGGCCGCTTCAGGGCATTCGATATGCCCGATGACCCCCTTTTCGCGGGGCTTCATTTCGGAAAGACGCTTGGCTTTCATAGCAACAAAGGTACTTCCTCGTACCTTTCACTCACATCCCTCAAACACGGTATTCAGAATGAATCCAAATAACGTTTTCATCGGATTGTGCCTTGCCTTCATGGCGTTCACGGCCAGCCTCCATGCCCAAGGGCTCGTTTTTCTTCCCGCCGGAGACCCCATCGAAATCGCTCCCAATTCCTATGGGAACAAGGCCATCCGCATGGCCATGAACGCCGCGGGCGAACCCGTCATTGCGTTCGGCACCAATGCCCACCTCTACGTTACCAAATGGGATGCAGCCATTGAGGGCTTCGCGGAACCCACCGAAATCGACATCACCGAAAACGTGTTCATGTCCGATGCGGAAGGTCCACGGCTGGCGAGCCAAGGCGATTATGTGGTACTGACGTACCAACTCTCCGGGCAATGGGCGACTGGCGCGCGCAGTGTACACTCCACCGACGGTGGTGTAACCTGGAGCGAACCGGTGGCTATGGCACCGAACGCCACCGAAGATCATTTCATGCCGTGCGTGGGCATCGATGAAATAGGCAATCCATTTGCCGGGGTAAAATTGGGCAACAACCCCGCAACCGTGTACGAAGGAATCTTGCGGTCCCCGGACGGCGGAAACACCTGGCTTGATGCCGTCAATGCCAGCGCGAGCGCCGATGGAAATGCCGTCTGTGAGTGCTGCCCTTCGCTGCCATTTTGGGCCGAGGGACGCTACTACGACCTCGTCCGCAACAACAACAGCAACCTGCGGGATTTCTGGCTGATGAGTTCGGGCGACGGCGTGGATTGGGACGCCGCCATCGACGTGGATCCTTTGGATTGGATGATCAGCAGCTGCCCAGCAAGCGGCCCAACCGTCACGGGACCCGTCGGAGAAAGCAAGTACCTCGTCTCCTTCATGTCGGCGGCGGGCGCCTCCGGACAATCGCGGGTATACGTATCTCAAGTGGATTTGGCCGCTGACGGTGGCGCAGGAGCTTGGGATTTGACAGAATCAGTCACGGTGTCGCAATTCGACAACGCCACCCAAAACGTGCCTGTACTGGCGCAATGGAATGGAAGCGACGAGCCGCTTGTGGCCTTGGCGTGGGAACAAAACACCGGTGGCTACGACATTCAACTCGCCCTGAGCCAGGGCAACGACTGGAACTTTACCGACGTGGCCCAAAACCTCACCGAAGGCTGGACCGGTCAGCACCGCCGGCCGGCTGTGGCCTTCTCCACGGGCGACTTCGAAGAACCCATTTTGCACGTCGCTTGGCAACACAGCTCTAGTGGCACAGTCTACTACATGACGGGCACCATCGGTGAGCCCTCAATCGTCAACAGCTTTGCATCACCTGAACCGCAAATCATTCATGAATCCGACGGAGTCCGCATCCACCTCACTGAGGGCTGGACCAACGCACAGTGGTCGGTCTGGGACATCAGTGGACGATTGGTAGAAAACGGCGTTTACAATGGGTATGAATCCGTCTGGATCGGCAACATAGTCCTTCCACACCACGCCATTATCAGCATCGAATCGCCGAACGGAGCCCGCTGGGCGCAGCCCATCAAGCGCTGAACACCGCGGTTCAGCTCCAGAACAATCCGTACAGCGCCACCAACACCACCATCACCGCGAACGCACCCACATTAAAGACCGGACCGGTCTGGAAGGTGCGCCTGGAGATGGCGATGCCCTTCGCATCGTCGGCACCTTGGCCTTCGCTCCAACTTACAGCCGCAATAACCGCCATGGTCAGCAACGTGGTGTAGCCCATCTGGTCGAGGAACGGTAAATCCAAGAACACGGCGCCGTCAGACCAGCCCTTCGGCGCCACTTTAAAGTACATCGCAATGGGTATGGACGCGAGTGCACCCACAATCGCGCCGCGGTTGGTGGTTTTCTTCCAGAACAAACCCAGCAAGAAGACCGCGAGGATGCCCGGGCTTACTACACCGGTGTATTCCTGAATAAATTGAAACGCCTGATCGATGCCCCCGAGAAGCGGAGCCATCACGCACGCAATGGCCAAAGCCACTACTGCCGCGATTCGGCCGGTTCGCACCGTCGCCCGATCACCCGCTTCAGGGTTGATGTACTGCTTATAGATGTCCATGGTAAAAATAGTCGCCGTCGAATTGAGCATGGAAGCCAACGATGAGACAATGGCGGCGGCAAGTGCCGCAAAAGCTAAGCCCTTCAGGCCAGTGGGTAGGAACTGGAGTAACCACGGGTAGGCCTTATCAGCCTGGGCAGTGGATGGCATGTTGAGTTGTCCCGCCTCGCCCAAGCTCGCCATGATGGCGGGGTCCTCGATCATGACGTAGGCTGCGATTCCTGGGATGACAACGATAAGGGGGAGGATGAGTTTGAGGCCTGCCGCAAAGAGAATGCCGTTCTGCGCCTCGTTCAAGGACTTCGCCGCCAGCGTTCGCTGAATGATGTACTGGTTGAAGCCCCAGTAATAAACGTTGGCCACCCACATTCCACCAATCAAGACGCCGATGCCCGGGAGGTTGTTGTATTCCGGATGAGATTTGTCCAGGATCATGGCAAACTTATCCGGCGCCACTTCGTAAATCGTCTGGAGGCCAGCCCACATGCCCTGTCCGCCGGCAACGGTGTCAAGCGCCAAGTAGGTCGTCACCAGGCCCCCGAGGATGAGGAAGACCACTTGGATTACATCTGTCCACGATACCGCTGAAAGTCCTCCATAAAGTGAGTACGCCACGGCAAACAACGCCAGTCCCACCACGCCGTAAATCATCGGAATCCCCATGATAGTCTGCAGCGCCAGGGAACCCAGGTACAGTACCGAAGCAAGGTTCACGAACACGTAAAGCGCGATCCAAAAGACCGCGAGAATGGTCTTGAGCTGCGTGGAAAAGCGTTTTTCGACAAACTCCGGAATCGTATAAAGACCCTTTTCAATGAAAATGGGAAGGAAGTACTTGCCCACGATTAGTAGAGTCAACGCGGCCATCCACTCGTACGACGCGATGGCCAATCCCAAACTGAATCCCGAGCCAGACATGCCAATGAACTGCTCAGCCGAAATGTTAGCGGCGATGAGGGACGCACCTACGGCCCACCACGGCAGCGACTTACTGGCGAGAAAATAGTCTTCGGCGCTTTTCTCCTTGCCGTCCTTGCTGCGCGAAACATAGAGGCCAACGCCCAAGATGAGCGCTGCGTAAACGATGAAAACGATGTAGTCCGCAAGGGCGAATTGGGCCGTCATATGGAGAAGGGTTAATTGTCGGATGCCGTGTTCATTTCACAACTGGATGCATGCAAAATAGGCGTTCTTTTGACACGTTCGTACCTTAAACCCATGACCAAAACCACGCGATTAATGCTTGCAGCCGGATGGCTCGCTTTCACTTCTCGGCAGCGCACCAGCGGATGGAGGCCTTCGATCCTGGGCCGGACAAAGCCGCAGTGCAATCTCACGTAAGGTTACTTGAGCCTGAGTTGCCCATTTTCGTCAACATCGATGGATTGCATGCGGGAGTCGGTTGCGCCAACAGCTGGGGGGCCTTGCCCTTTCCCGCATACCAGATGCCGTTCATCGATTACCGGTTTCATTACCGCATTGAAGCCGTTTCAGCAGATTGCGGGGAACTGCTGTGTAGAAAAACAAATCCCTCGTCGGTCTCAGGACCGACGAGGGATTAAGGATTTTGGTGGACCTCTCGGTCCCAGTTTCGAACTT
>NZGF01000082.1 GCA_002690915.1 Crocinitomicaceae bacterium | reverse complement strand
GGGAGGTCGGCATCCATTTCCTGAGCCAGTTGCGCTTTCGCTCGCGCCCAATCTAATTCGACCAGAAGGCCATGGTAGGAGCGGAGATCTGGCAGGAAGCGCCGAATCTGCTGCGTCAATGCGCGCAGGATGCGGTGAATTTCTTTGCGTTCGTCATCCTGGAGCATCTCCATTTCGAAATTCAAAGACACCGTCGACGCGGGTTCGATGAAGGTGATGGAGGCATTCTTTGATTGCCCGAGGGCCGTGCCGGAGATTTTTCGCTTGTGCGTGCTATTGACAGCGAGCACGCGGCGCTGATTGATGAACCCCTCTTTGGTGTCGGCCAGCCACCCGCGCTCTTCGTTCTTCTTTAGCTCTTTTAGAAACTGTCGGTTCAAGTTTCGTCGCAATCGGACCTTCTCTTCCCGTATTTGTATCAGCTTGGGCGATGCATTGCTGCGGACTTCCCCCTTGGTATCGAATACACTGTCAATGGCTTTCGGGAGTTCTTCATTGGCCTCGATGCCGTCGATGAGTTCATGCAATCGAGGAAAACCTTCGGCTTTGTCTTCTAACGACTCGATGATTCCGTTGACTGTTTCGGTTGCGCTTCGGATGCGATTAAAACCAGCTTCATCAAGTACCGAATCCCGAACGGCAAGGCGTTCGTTATCTGCGGCAATTTCTTCCCCACCCACCGCTGGGAAGGGGACGCCTTCAGTTCGGAGATTGAGGAATTCTTTGGTCCGTTCCAATTCTCGACGCCACAATTTGTGGTTGACTCTGGGGTGAAGTTGCTTGGCACGGTCTACCGCAGTCGGGTTATGGCAATGATTCAGCAGCAGCGTTTTGACCACATCGAATTCGAGGTCCTTGGCGGTCTGGTCATCGAAATGAGCCATCCGCCCGTCTGAATTCGTTCTTGGCTTGCGCCGTGCGTTTTTTGCTTTACTCGCCATTGTTTTGGGTCAATTGGAAGGCACCCCACCCTCGGTCTTCACATTCAACGCGTAAAGCTTCAGCGATGTTCTCGATTTGATTGGGATGAAACCAATGCACGTCCTCCATTTTTTGGAACCAAGTCATCTGCCGCTTGGCAAATTGACGTGTGCGGAGTTTGATTTCTTCGGCTACTTGGGCTTCGGTCCATTCACCGGAGAAGTGGGCCTTCCACTCCCGATAACCCACTGTCTGGAGCGCATTGGCGTTCCAGTGGGGGCGCAAATCCTCGACCTCTGCTTTTAATCCCGCTTCCATCATGAGGTCCGTTCGGCGGTTGATGCGATCGATCAGTTCCTCACGCTCCATCTTTAACCCGATAACGAACGTGTCGAAGGGGCGCTGGGTCGTTGTGCCGGTGTGAAAGCTGGAAAATGGCCTGCCGCTGCTCAAGCACACCTCCAATGCACGAACCACGCGTTGAGGATTCTGAGTATCCATCGTGGCTGCGTGATAGGCATCCAACTTCTTCAGTTCTTCCACCAGTGAATCCAATCCTTCTTTTTCTAATCGGGTATTCAATTGGGTTCGAATGGTCAAATCAGCAGGTACCGGATCGAGGCCTTTCAGAGCGGCTTTTATATACAACCCACTGCCGCCGCAGAGCACAGCGCACTTTTCGTTCGCGAACCGCTGTTCCAGCCATGCCATGGCATCGGATTCAAATTGTCCGGCGCTGTAAAGGGCATCTGGCTCAACAAAATCGACAAAGTGGTGAGGCACAGCTGCTCGTTCCAATTGTGTGGGTTGCGCTGTGCCAATGGGCATGCCGCGGTACACCTGACGTGAATCGGCATTCAGAATCTCACATTTTAAGGCCTTTGCGATGGTTATGGCAAGCTTGGTTTTACCCACTGCTGTCGGACCGATGACAGCAACCAGGAGGGGGCGCTTACTTTTGCTCTTGCCTTCCGATCGTGGAGTACTTTGACCAGCGCGTTTCCCGTCCATTTAGAACAGGTCAGCGTGGTCATCGATGTTTTCCATGCCGGGCGATTCGTCGTCCTCGTCGTCAAGGTACGCATCTATTTCGGGATCTCCTGTTTTGGTATCGCCGTTGAGTGAATCGTCGAAAAAGCCGGTATCGTCTAGGCCCTCCGGTTCTCGGCTCATTGCATCGGGCGTGGCGCCAAATTCCATCATCAGCCTTGGGTATCCCACGCCTACCTCAATCGGACCCATGGTCAATGGCTCCATGTAGAAGCACCACATCCGGAGGTAGTCGTAAACATACAGGGCACGAGAGGTCGTCGAGGGCAGGATATTTCGCACAGTGGCATTCTCCATTGAAGGGAATTCCGGACCCATTGCCATCAGCGGGTATTCTGCTCCCTTGTCCCACGCCTCGTTGCTCTGGTAAAAAGAGGCCATCTCATTGGCATTTTCCCAATTGAACGCGTCAAGGGTGGACAAGTGCAGATGCACCAACGGTGCATCAAGTTCAATTTCAATGTCGCGAAAGATGTCCTCTTCAACGTCGAGAATTACCCGGATTTTGACGACTTGGTCCATGGTCTAAAGATAGGGCAACAAGTCGACCGGGTCGATGTTCGAATGGCTTGCGTGCTGCACAGCTTTACCATTGCGAATCAATATGAGCTGGGGTGATTGGTGTTCGGCCTCGAGATTCATTGCAATCGCATCGCTGACCTCGCGGTAATTGAGCAAGTCCAGCAAAAACGGTTTGACATCGGCTGGTAATTCCCAACGCTGCTGCGTGAGCTTGAGGGCCATTCGGCTGATGCTGCAGCGGGTGCTGTGTTTGAAAACAACAACTGGTCCGTCATGCGACGCTTTTAGGGCAGCGGTCCAATCTTCCAATGATTCCAATGCGTTCCAATACATCTTGCGGTAAATTTGACAACAAAATTACCCGGTCCATGGACACGCGATTCATAAAAATTCCTCTCGCCGCCGCGAGCTTAGCGTATGCAATTCATTTGTTTACTATTGGACAAGTCGGGGCCGGTGTGGGCATGGTGCTTGTGGTTGCACTCCTCGTCTTGATCACCTTGCAGAGCATGCGCCTTTTAATGGCCTTTGTCAGTTTGCGTCAACAGAAAATGGAAGATGCGCGGAAATGGTTGGGGCGTGTAAACCCGAAGCACCTGTGGCCTCGGCGACGGGGGTACTGGTATTTTCTCTCCGGTAGTCTTATGATGGAGCACAACATGAACGAGGCCGAGCGGCTGCTGAAAGAGGCGCTGGATATCGGATTGAAACAAGACCATGATAAGGCCGCTGTGAAGTTGAACTTGGCTGTTGTGGCCTCCGCCAAACGCAAGACAAAATTGGCCAAGGCACTGCTAAATGAGTGCAAGCGACTTGATGCGAAAGGCGTATTGAAAAAAGACATCAAGCAGGTCGAAGCGGCCATCCGTAGCCCCCAGCAGATGCGCATGCGCGGCCGTTGACTAAGCCTTTTTATTGGTCGGACGGGCGGCTGCGAATGCTTCAGGATTGGCAGCGGCTTGTTGGATGCGGCGCAGCAGTTTTAAGCTATCTGTTTGCGCATCATTGCACAGTTTTTTTAGGGCTGCCGAATCTGTGTTGGTCTGCCACAGTGTTGATTTGAATGTCCCGATGTGTTGGCGCAGAAGGGAGTTGCTCTTTCGCACGATGCGCTGAGCCTCCGCCTCGCATTCCGGATGGTGCATTATCAACTGTAACGCCTGTTCGTTGACTTCTGCAAAGAAGGCATGAATGGCGCGTTGGATGTGATGAAGCGGTAACAAGAGGTCGGACTTGGATGTGAAGCGCACGTGTTATGCACTTCCTAATGTAGCCCGCGCGATGGCAATTTCCAAACGGTACTTCGGACGTCTTATGCCCCGAGCAGCTCGGCAAGCACCTTATTCAAGCGGCTCGAAGCAAGGAATTGTGCCTCGAGCGCGACTGCAAATGGAAAGGCCGTATCAAGCCCCCCCACCCGTTTGACCGGTGCGTCGAGGTCCTGCCAACAGGCCTCTTGGATCCGAGCGCTAAGCTCTGCACCAATGCCTCCAGTTAAGGTGTCCTCGTGGAGGACGAGGGCTCGGTTGGTCTTTCGAACGCTTTGGAAAACGGTGTTCTCATCCCAAGGGAGCAGGGTGCGGAGGTCGATGATCTCGATGGAGGCGCCAGAATCTGCTGCGGCTGCTTCGGCCCACTGCACCCCTAAGCCATAGGTGATGATAGTGGCATCAGTACCCGCCTGAACAGTACGCGCTTGGCCTAGTTCGATGCAATAAGGCTCTTCCGGAACAGGTCCACTGAGTGAACGGTACAGGTATTTGTGCTCAAAAAACAACACCGGATTGGGATCCTCGAAGGCGCGGAGCAGAAGTCCCTTGGCATCTGAGGGCGTTGAAGGGTAGACCACCTTGAGCCCCGGTACGTGGAAGAACCACGCTTCCGTCGATTGGCTGTGAAATGGTCCAGCCCCCACATTTCCTCCAGTCGGCATGCGGATAACAACGTCAGCTTGCTGTCCCCAGCGCCAATGGATTTTGGCGAGGTTGTTGACGATTTGGTTGAACCCGACCGTGACGAAATCGCTGAATTGCATTTCCATCATAGCCTTCTTGCCTGCGATGCTCAAGCCCAACGCGGCGCCCACTATGGCCGATTCGCATAGTGGTGTGTTGCGCACGCGCTCCTTGCCGAAGCGCTCGATAAATCCGTCTGTGACCTTAAATACGCCGCCATACTCGGCAATGTCCTGGCCCATGAGGACCAGCTCGGGAAAGGCCTCCATTGCTTGTCCCATGCCCTCACTGATGGCGTCGATTAACCGCAAATCACGGCTTCCGTCAGCTGGCAACTCCGGCCGTGCAGGCCACTGGGTGTTCGGTACAGGCGCAAACCGATCCCGCAATTCGGTATCAATGTCCGCTGGGATCTCAGGCTCCTCAGCGGCAGCCTTCAATCCTGATTTGATCAGCTCAGCGCAGTGCGTGCGTACCTTCTCCAAGAACGACTCGTCAAACACGCCTTGTTCCTGACCCCAAGCTGTAAATCGTTCCACCGGATCGATTTGTCCCCAATGTTCAATGAGCCCTTCAGGGTAATACTTTGTGCCGGAGGCCTCTTCGTGGCCGCGCATTCGGAACGTTTTAAATTCCAGGATGATTGGTCGTGGGTTTTGTCGGATGCTTTCAGCGGCGTCATTTACTGCATGGTAAACGGCCAGTACGTCGTTGCCATCGACTTGGATGGCGTCCTCGATAGGGATGCCATACCCAATGGCTTTATCGGTAAAGTGCGCGCATCGGAATTGTTCGTTTGAAGGAGTGCTCAGGCCCCACGCATTGTTTTCAATGCCGATGATGACCGGTAAATGCCAAACCGCCGCCACGTTAACTGCTTCATGGAAATCACCTTCTGAAGCTCCCCCGTCTCCGGTGAATACGAGGGTGGCTTTCTGCGCCTCGTTCAACTTGTGCGCCAATGCGATGCCGTCGGCGATGCCCAATTGCGGACCGAGGTGCGAGATCATCCCCACAATGTGATGCTCGAGCGATCCAAAGTGAAAGGACCGATCGCGTCCATTGGTGAAGCCATTCGCTTTCCCTTGAAACTGGGAAAACAAACGATTGAGTGGGATACCCCGCGTGGTGAAAATGCCCAAGTTTCGGTGCATGGGTAGGATAAATTCATCCGATGCAAGCGCCGCCGCCGCTCCAACGGAAATGGCTTCTTGTCCCATGCCGCTGAACCACTTCGAAATTTTGCCCTGCCGCAATTGGCTCATCATTTTTTCCTCAATCATTCGTGGCAGCATAAGCTGCGAGTAGAGCGTACTGATGTCGTCGTCCGAGAGGTCTCGGCGGTCAAAGTACATGGGGTTAAGAGGAAAATTAGCTTCGGGCATGGGATGAGAAATCCAGCCCAATTTAAGGTCAATCCCTCCAAGCTGCTTCGACCAAGCCGGGGTTTATCTTCGCACCATGGACCAAAACCACACCAGTAATTCGAATGGGATGGAGCATACGAGCTTGCCGCCTCGGTTTGTGGACGTTAGGTTCCCGGCCCAGTGGAGTTCGGATGAGGGACGAATTCGAAGGGTCCTGGCTAAATCTGTAGGGTGCCAGGAGTCAGAGCTGGGTGAATACCGGGTGGTGCGCAAAAATCTAGACGCGCGCAAGCGGCCGGTCCAGGCTGTTTGGCGATTTGAAGTGGCGCAAGCCGATGGACGCCTGCCAAAAGTGCATGAGCCTGACCTGCAACTGCCTGCTCTATCGCAGGATGCGGAACTTGTATACATCGTTGGTGCAGGTCCTGCCGGATTGTTTGCTGCCCTCTCGCTTATTGTCCAAGGTAAGCGGCCCATTGTCCTCGAGCGAGGCCAGTCCGTGCGTCAACGCCGGCGGGACTTGGTCAAAATCACGCGCGACCACGAGGTGGATCCAAATTCAAACTATTGTTTTGGCGAAGGCGGTGCCGGGACATACAGCGACGGAAAGCTCTACACCCGAAGCCATAAACGCGGTGACATCAGAGGTGTGTTGGAGTGGTTGGTGCACTTCGGTGCAGATACATCCATTTTGGTGGATGCCCACCCGCACATCGGAACAAATAAACTGCCGCATATCATTCAGCGCATGCGTGAGGCCATTTGCGACGCTGGAGGTCAGGTGCATTTTGGTGCCCGGTTAATTGATGTCCAAGCGGTAAATGGAGCCTTAGATGCAGTGGAGTGGGAGGACGTGGCAACGGGCAAACGCAACTGTAACCCCGCGAAACAACTGATCCTTGCTACTGGTCATAGCGCACGGGATATTTTTGAATTATTCGATACCAAAGGGTGGGCGCTTGAAGCCAAACCCTTTGCGATGGGTGTTCGAATCGAACACCCGCAAGCGTTGATCGATTCCATTCAATACCATGGCGAGGAACGTGGAGAAGCGTTGCCGCCTGCGGCGTATCGCCTGGTGTGTCAAGCTTCCGGGAGGGGGGTTTATTCGTTTTGCATGTGTCCTGGTGGTATTGTGGCCCCATGTGCGACCGAACCTGAGCAAGTGGTCACCAACGGATGGTCGCCCTCGAAGCGAAACAATCCGCACGCCAATTCAGGGATGGTGGTTCAGATGACAACGGACGATTGGGAGGTCTTAGGGTTTAAGGGGCAGCTCGGCGGATTGGCTTTTCAACGCGACGTAGAGCGCACGTGCTGGGAGGCTGCGGGTAAGTCCCAGCGCGCCCCTGCACAGCGATTGTTGGATTTTCTCACGGGAGACAGCGGTCGCGTGTCGAAGGATTTACCCCCATGCTCCTACGTGCCGGGTGTGGTTTCTGTAAACCTTCGGGAGCTTCTGCCTGATGTTATCTCGGATGCATTGGCCGCCGGGTTGCGCACTTTTGGCAAGCGCATGCCCCGCTTCATGGATCGCGATGCCATTCTGATTGCGCCGGAATCGCGAACTTCCAGTCCGGTGCGAATTCCCCGTGACCGCGAGAGTCTGATGCACCCTGACGTGGCTGGGCTCTACCCTTGTGGGGAGGGTGGAGGCTATGCCGGAGGTATTTTGTCAGCTGCATTGGACGGGATGCGAGTGGCCGATGCAGTTCATGCCACGCAAAAAAGCCACCCATGAAGGTGGCTTTTTTGCTGACACACTGGGCCTGCCTGTATCAGATAATTCCTTTTTATTCCGCTGAAGCAGTTCCGTTATTCAGCTGTTGATCAAGCTCGGCGACCATTGCGACGTCGACTAGTCTGCCATTGAATTCGCCTACAATGAATGCCTCGTCAAACCCGGCTTGTTTCATGTCTTCCAATTTTGTCTGTGCGTCTCGCATTGAGAATACGGGTAGCGTAACGAACGTCAATGTGCTCGACTGATCGAATTTTTGGGTTACTTCACCTGTCATCAAGAATGCTGTGATGCGCGCCATTTCCATTGTTCGCACGTCTGGGGCCAGTTGGATACGGTAGGAGGGACGAATCGCCGGCATGACCGCACGCAATGCCTCGATGTTCATGCCTTCGACTGCGCTGGTCTCTGCTGCTGATGAAGGAACTTTTGGTGCGACGGGGGTGTGGAGTGCCTTAACCTTAATGGTTGATTTGTCGGTCCCGAAGGATTTGAGCAAGCGGACCTCAGCTGGGGTTAACCCTTTGCTGCTTACCGCCTTGACAGCAGGGGCCTCTTCGGGCGTTTCGATGCGCTGGAACACTTCTATGGTCGGCGCTGTTTGCTCATTGCGTTGCGCAGCGATGGCTTCCCATTGCGCTTCTGATAATGCAACGCCCTGCATGTTGACGCGGGTGTGTGGAGAAAACGGCTCGAGATCTTGGTAATCAGCCACTCCGTCTTTGTCGGAATCGGTCGGGCAACCACGCTTATCAATCGGAGCGCCAATCGGTGTTGCCGGGCAACGGTCGCGTTTGTCTTTAACACCGTCTTGATCAAAATCATTACCCAACTCGGCCAATTCAACCGGGAGTTCGATGCGCGGCTCTGAATAGTTACGGCCTACTCGGATGCCAATACCTGCCTGGGCAGTCGTCAGCATGTCTTTATATCCTGGGCGTGGGTCTAAGCTAGCCTCGGCTCCGGCCAGCATTGCAAACGCAGCGCTTGCGTAAACCCGTGGTGACAAGTTCAAATTCACGCCCATACGAATCGGTACCGCCACGTTGCGTTGCTGAGCTGTCTGAGATTCATAGGTGTAATCAGGTGTCAATTCACTGGCGAGAATATCCGCATTGGAAGCGTCCTCTGCCATGTCATAAACCTTGCCGTTGGTCCAGTAGAAGTAAGTGTTGCCATCTGCATCGGCTAAGTCGGCAAAATTCGACTGTTGCATGTAGTTGATGCCTAGACCAATCCATGGTTGAATGAATTTTTTGTCATCATACGGTGTGTGCAGGCGGAGCCCAGCCCCAAGGCCGTACCATTCCGACATTTCGTGGCGGCGATCTGCTGCGGTCAATCCCAATCCGCCCCAGTTCAGTTCAGCATCGGCTGAGCAGTATGGCTTTATATCGGTGAAGAGGGAAAGTTGGG
The DNA here is from genome assembly GCA_002690915.1 of Crocinitomicaceae bacterium. GTDB lineage: Bacteria > Bacteroidota > Bacteroidia > Flavobacteriales_D > Sanyastnellaceae > UA16. The sequence continues at coordinate 25,923 of NZGF01000082.1, read as the reverse complement.
TGGAATACGTTCCTGTGGAGGCAATCTGTATGCCGTCCTCCAGGTTGGAAGCACCTGTAAAGCTCGTCGGGCCGGTAATGACCTGCAAGCCTGTTTGCGCAATAGCGCTGTCGGTGAAGGCGAAGAGTACAGAGATGCACGCAATTTGAATGGCTGTCCGCATGGATTCTAAGGGATTAATTGACAATTGGTCCCCGCCCTTTACGGCAGTCATCGAAAAAAAGTTTCAGTCCATCGTCAGTTTTTCTACTGCGAGCTGACCGACCTCCATGCCAATGGCCACGCCCATTCCGCCCAAACGCACGGCTGCCACGGCGTTGGATGCAATCTTTTTTACAATAGGTGAACGATCCTTTCCGATGCCCAATTGACCCGACCATTGGTAGGCAATTGGGGCGGTTTGGGTGGCTGGCCAGAGCTCGTGCATGAGGGTTTGCAAGCGGGAGCAAGTGGCTGCTTCGTCGAGCCCCCAGTGTCGGCCTCCTCCGATGAGCATGCGGTTTTCAATGGGCCGCGCATAAACGTAGCCGGCGTCGATGTGTACTGCGTGAGGGAAATTAAATTCAGGGATGCGGTCGGTCAGTAAAACGTGGTTCACTGCCGGTTGCACGTCGAGTTCAGGAATCAGCCCAGCACTGAGGGCATTGGTAGCAACGACAAGGCGTGAGGCTGTAACCGACGTTGCGCCGCGGCTGAGGGTGCTGATTTGAAGTTCACAGCTATCTGCCATTACATTGATTGCCTCGACGCGGATACCAGTCAAGACATCAATACCGCGAGCATGAACCAAAGCCTTGAACGCGCGGTTCATCTTTCCGGTGTCCAGCAGGCCTTCTAACCGCGAGAAAATAGCGGCATCCCCGGATTCAGATCGGAGGTGCGGTAGCGAGTGCTGGTGAATTTGCGTAAACGTATTCGGTACGCCGGTTGCAGGTTCGATCCAGCGGTTGAGATCTGCCAACTCTTGGGCTGAGGGAAGGGATTCACTTCCTGTTCGCGGGAACAATTCAACGCTTCCGCAAACGTGGTGCCCTAAGGTCGAGTCGCCAAACGTCGAACGCAGGTGCTGCAGCCCTTGCCACCTTTTGCGCACCAAATCCAGGGCATCCTGATCGCCTAGAGCCTGCCTGTCCTGTTGTAATTCGGTTGTACTGCCAAAGCAGGAAAACCCGGCATTGCGCGAAGAACCGCCACCTCCCAAGGGGTCGGCGTCGACTACCACGATGCGCCATGAGGGGTGGATTTCGCGCGCACGGAGCGCAGCAGAGAGTCCGACGATTCCGGCTCCTACCACCATCAAATCGAGGTCTTCCAACCACGCGTTTGATTCCCAATAACTAAATGCCATATTTTTACGTTCGAAGTAGAGGACTAACGCTGTGCAATGATCTACAAATCAACCCATAAGAAGTTTGAACCATTTACACAGCCCAACTGTGGAGTCAAGATAGCTCGAATTTTGCATCTCACGCGGTTGACGCTCATTCTAGTATTGTTTGGATCTGGTATGTCAAATTCGGCAACAGCCCAAGAAGATTTGCTTTCTGTGTTCGGAACGGTCAAGCACGAACAAAGTAATAAGAAGTTGCAAGATGTTAGGGTGGTGGTTTACCAAGACGGAGTGGAATTCGACGCCATCACAACCGATGTGAGAGGCGGCTACGGATTTGATTTGCCCCTTCGACACAGCTACACGTTCAGTTTTGAGCTGTCTGCACACAGCAATAAGCGCATTGAGGTGGATGCGTCGGGAATTCCTCTGGGCGTGAAGGGTGCACGCAACATGGACCTGGACATGAGCATGATGCCGCTCCCGGCAGGCTTTGATGCTAGTATTTTTGAAGACCCCTATGGACGTGGAGAGTATTCTGCTGAACAAAACACGGTTATCTTCGATAGCAACTATACGGTCAGAATGCGCAATAAGGTCAATGCAGAGTTGGCACGCTTGGAGCGCATGGCGGGGCAAGCTGAAGAGATGAGGGAGAAGTTTGATGACTTTGTCCAAAAAGGCGACCGCGCAAAATCGAATCGTGAATGGCTAAAGGCCGTGGATTTCTATGATTCTGCGTTGGACTTGTTTCCGGAAGAATCTGAAGTGGAGGCCAAGCGAGACGAGGCTCAGCGTGAGTTGCAGGCGGCCAATGCAGCCAATGATGATGAAGCTGCTTTTCAGGCCCTGCTCGAGGATGCTGAGCGTGCGCTTTCTAAGGATCGACTGGACGAAGCCCGGGAAGGGTTTGAGGCGGCCAAAGCCACGCGTCCGGATGCCCAAGAGCCGCGTGATGGCTTGCGCCGTGTTGACGAGCGTGAAGATGCGTTGGCGAACTCAGCCAAAGCCGACGAAGAATACAATGAACTTGTTGAGGACGGGGACATCTACTTTGAGCGTGAGCAGTGGGATCGCGCAATTGACAAATTTGCTGAAGCAAGCGCCTTGAAGCCAAATGAGACTTATCCGAAAAACCGAATGGAGGAGGCGCAAACCCGTCAAGCAGATTTGGCTGCTCAACAGGCAGACCTGATTACCAAGACGATTGAATACGAGGAACTAATTGATGAGGCCAATCTGTTGTTTCGCGCTGACAATTATGCCCAGGCGTTGGTGAAGTACGAAGCCGCGGGGTCTGTGCTGCCCGCTGAGCGCTTTTGGCAACAACGCGCTGAAGCGTGCCGTGAGCGCATGTCCGAAGCCGAGGCGAAAGATTCTGGGCGAAAGAACCGAGAGGCAGAAGAAGCCGAGCGCGAGGCCGCAGCAGCACTTGAACGAGAGCAACGAGACAATTACGGTCGCATCAACGATGAAGCGGATGAGGCGTTCCGTAACAGCGATTACGATAAAGCTATCGCTCAGTACAATGAAGCATTGGCCATTTTCCCTGATGAACGCTATCCCAAACAGCGAATCGCAGAAGCGGAAAAACGCCAAGCGCGTGCTCAGGACGTTGCAGAGGCTGAAAACAACCTCGGACAATCGGAGGCTGCTGGCGAAACTGAGGCCGACTTGGAAGCGACAGCAGATGAGGCGGAATGGGATGACATCGATACTGCGGCCGACGAGGAGCGTGAAGCTCGTGAAGCTGCTGAAGCCGCCGCGCGGTCCGAGGCAGAGCAGGTGGAAAAGGCCTATGATCAGGCAATCGAGGCTGCTGATGAGGCCTATGCTCGTCGGCAATGGTCTCAGGCCCAACAGCTGTATAATGACGCATTGGTTCTGAAGCCCGAAGACCGCTATGCAAAATCCCGCATGGAGCGGTCTGAGCGAGCAGCGAGTAGCGATGCTGAAGGCGATTTGCCTCAACGTGATGAAGGCCCTTCCGAAGCTGATCTTGAGCGCGAGCGCGCGGCCATGGAACGCGATGCGGCGCTTGAATCAGAACGTCAAAGGGAATCGGCGGAGGCCCTCGAAGCACAACGATTAGCGGATCAAGAAGCAGAGCGAGATCGTGAAAAAGCCGAACGCCAAGAGCAGGCAGAACGTAATCGACGACGCGCAGAAAGGTTGACGCAGCAAATGAACAACTCCGATAAGGATGAGGTGGAGGCGTACTATAAGGAAGCAATGGAAAGCGAAGCGGAAGCTCGGAAACAAGAGGTGGAAAAAAAGAAATCGGCGCAAGAGCAATTGCTCCGCGACGCACAACGAGGTGCTGCAGAGCGCATAGTAAGCGTTCTTCAGGACGGGAAGGACATCGAACGGCAGGGAAGGGCCATCGATGAGGCCGGCGCAGCCCAACAAGCGGAGCGCAGGCGCAACGCTGAACAGCGTCAAGAAGCGCATGATAGAAATGCCGAGCAGGCCCAAGCCGTTGGAGCGGAGATGATCGAGCAAGGTGCACGCGAAGTCGAAAATCAGCGTCGCAGCAAACGCCGTCTGGAGTCACGTCGGGCTCAAGATTATACCTTGAATATGCCTGAGGTAGAAGAGAAAAAGCGTTCGTTCCGTGACCTTTTGAAGGGACTATCACGCACCGCTAAAGACCGCCGCGTTGAATCCCGCGTACAAGTGGAAAATATGACCCGCCGCTTTCGCCGCTTGGGGAACGGTGCCAACGCACGTGCACAAGAGCGCTGGCTGGAGGCCCGACTTCGCGGAAAAAAAGAACAGCAATTCCTTGCTCAACGCGAACAGGAGGCCCGACAACGGGCCTATAAAGAGCAGCAGGCAGTAAAAGCCAACATGCGAGACGTGGGACCAAAGGCCCCAGAGGATTACAAATTGGCAGAAGACGATGCAGATATCCTGCAAGGGGTCAACGAACAATCGTACGATATCCCCAACGGCCTTGTGATTGAACGGACTGTCCGTACAGGCAATCTCGTTACACGCTACCGGAAGGTGGTCACCAAGACAGGGGTGTACTACTTCCGGGGAGACCGGAGCATCACCGCGGACACCTGGCGCCGCGAAACAACGGTCGTATTCGATTGATGAATTCGCAAAGGCAGCGATTCTGGGTAGCGATGGTCTTGACCTTGTCGCTACACGCTCTGGTTATGTTCGTGCTTTGGGTGCAGCCTGCAGGGCGCTTTTCTGCGGCGGTGAACGCGTTCATTCCTGTGGAATTTGCTGACTTGGAATCGACGGAAGGAGAGGTCCCGACCCTGGAGCAGCAGCTTCGTGCACAAATGGAATCCCGCGTGTCCAACTTGGTGGCCAATGCCAATGCGTCGGCATCTTCAGAAATACAATCCACCAGTGCCCATGATGAGGTGCGCATGGCCGAGGAGGTCGAGGCTGATTTGCGCGCCTTGGAACAGGCTGAATTTGAGCGGTTGGCTGCAGAGGAGAAAGACTTCGGCCTAGAAGGTGTGCCAAATGACGGTCAAAACAGCAGAGTCAATACCCTCACCGGTTGGGACCAGCGTTACGATGGTCGTGTCATTGTGTCATACGATGTAGCGGATCGCAAACACGTGTACTTGCCCATTCCTGGCTACCAATGCCTTGAGGCGGGCAAGGTGGTCGTGGAAGTAGAAATTGCAAGGGACGGTAAGGTCGCTAAGGCTAGTGTTTTGCGGCCTGCCGTTGGGGATGCAGAAGCTTGCTTGAGCGCGGCGGCACTGAAATACGCGAGAAGATCGGTGTTTCAAACTCGAACGGATGAGCACCAATCGGGGATAATTACATACGAGTTTGTCGCCCAGTAGCCGTTGAAAACTGCTGTGCATGGCGCTATACAGCACGTGTCATGGAGTAACTTCGCTCTAGAAGTTTCTTAATTTGGCTTATACCCCTGAACGACCGCTAAAGTTGGGAGTCATCCGCGAAGGAAAGATTCCGCCGGACCAACGTGTACCGCTCACGCCGGACCAATGTGTCTTGCTCGAGGAGCGCTTTCCGCAATTGAAAATCACGATTCAATCGAGTCCCGTGCGACGCATACGCGACGCGGAATACAGTGCTGCTGGCCTGAAGGTTCGGGAGGACGTTTCCGATTGCGATGTGTTGATTGGCGTAAAGGAAGTCAATGTCGAAGATTTAGTCCCCGGCAAGACCTACCTCTTTTTTAGCCATACGCACAAACTCCAGCCTTACAACGCCAAGCTGTTGGCGGCCATTCTCGACAAGAAAATCCGCCTCATCGACTACGAATTGCTAAAACGCCCAAGTGGTCGGCGCATCATCGGATTCGGTCGATGGGCCGGTTTGGTAGGTGCGTACGGCGGTCTGCGTGCTTATGGATTGCGCAGCGGCTCATTTGAGTTGCCAAAGGCCATTGATTGCCGTGATTTGCAAGAAATGTTGGCACATGTGAAGCGTGTCAAATTACCTGCAAACTTTAAAGTTGTCCTCACCGGCCATGGTCGAGTGGGCAAGGGAGCTCGCGAGGTACTGGATCACATGAAACTCCGCTCGGTGCACCCGGACGACTTCCTGCGCATGAATTTTCCCGAGCCTGTTTTCACACATTTGGATGTGGGAGATTACAACGCCCGGACAGATGGAGGCACATTCGCTATGGACGATTTTGTAACGGATCCCTTAGATTTTGAAAGCACATTCCCACGGTACGCGCAGGTTGCCAACTTGTTTATCGCTGGGCATTTTTGGGCCGAGGGGTCGCCGTTCCTCTTTACCCGCGAGGACATGCGGCATCCGGACTGGAAGGTCAACACCGTGGCGGACATCAGCTGTGACATCGACGGGCCGGTGGCCTGCACGTTACGTCCTTCAACCATTGAGAACCCCATCTACGGATACCATCCAGGAACAGAGCAAGAGTGCACGTTCGATCACCTTGAAGGCATCACCGTTTTAGCGGTAGATAATTTGCCGTGTGAGCTTCCACGTGATGCCTCTGAGGGGTTTGGCCGAGAGCTGATGGAGCAAGTTATTCCTTTGCTGGTGGAAGGCGATGGCGAGGGTATTCTTGACGGGGCGAGCCAAACGACCTTGGAAGGTGCGTTGAATGCACCGTTTACTTACCTAGCGGATTATGCTCGAAACGGTTCATCTTGAAGCATCCTTGAGTCGTTGATTTAGGTGGATTTTGTGGACTTGGCCTAATGATTGGGTTTGCTGCGGGAGAATCTTCTGTATTGGATTTTGGTATACCTTGTCTGACTCAAGATTAGATGATGCTTAGAGATTACTCATTCCTGTTTTTTACTTTGCTCGCTTTCTTTGCTTCTGCTGAAGCGCAAATTGAATACAATTGGCAAAATTCTAAGGAAGGCTGGGTGAGTGCCAGCGAGCCGAATTTAGGTTGTGTTCTCGTTGCTGAGCCGAATGCGCTTGCGATGAAGGCATTCAATCAAACGCCTGTAATGCGCAGTGGAACCTTGCAAGACGATTTGAATATCGAAGCGACCACGTACGATCGGGTGCGGATTAGTTTGAAGAATCCGACGGCTTCAGGGAATCCCAATGCCAGGTTATTTGTCTACCCTCCCGGGAGCAATACGGCAACGTGTAATTATAATTTCGCGGTCGACACGATGATGGTGGATTTTGAAACGTACGTCATCTCCTTGGATGATGCCCCGACGAACGGTGCATTGGAAGGGAACATTGCACGCTTTGGCCTGAGGGCGCCATGGGGTGTTGCCAATGGTGATACAATCTATTGGGAATCAATGGTCGTGTACAGTTCACTTGGCTGCACGGATTCACTCTCTTGCAACTTCAGTTCGTATGCTGAATCGGACGACGGTTCATGCTACTTTCCAGGGAATCCATGCGACGATGGAGATGATGCGACCGCTGACGACACAATTGACGAAAATTGCGAATGCGTCGGACAACCCATTGCGAACATCGCTGAGACCCCAGCTGGAAGATCAATTCTAAACCTTTACCCAAATCCTGTTGCCGCACAATTTAAGGTTGAGGCACAGATGCGAATTGCAACGGTGGAAGTATACAATGCTTCAGGCAAGCGCATTATTGTTCTTCAACCTCATGCTGAGACCCTAGCGCTGGACGCCACAGGTTGGCCGAATGGGATGTACCATTTGCGTTTGGTTTATGCCGACGGCTCAACAGACAGTGAGGCATTCGCGGTTATCCGTTGAATTGGCTTCATGCCCTTTAAGCAATGGAGATGATTCAACCGCGCAGCACCTGCCTGGGATTGATTCTTTTTTGTGGTTTCATACTGGGCTGTCAAACCAATGAGCCGCAAAACGCAAGGGGTAAGGCTCAACGGAATGTACTGCTCATCATTGCCGATGATTTGAATTGCGACCTAAGCACCTATGGCCACCCCATCGTACAATCTCCAAACCTCGATGCATTTGCCGAACGAGCCGTTGTGTTCACAAATGCCCACGCGCAGTATCCTCATTGTGGACCCTCTCGGGCTTCAATGATGACAAGCTTGTATCCGGATCAAACCAAGGTTTTTCGAAATAACATCTTCATCCGTGACGCCATTCCCGACGTCATCACACTGGGACAGCGGTTTCGGCAAAGTGGCTATCGCTCCATCAGGATTGGAAAAATTTTCCATTACGACAATCCGAGTGCCATTGGTACAGCAGGCGTTGATGACATTCATTCGTGGGACCAGACCATTCATCCCTACGGACGGGACAAACTGGAAGAGTTTAAAATCAATACGCTCACCCCTCGAAAATATGGAGGCACCTTAAGTTGGCTTGCTATGGATGGGACAAGTGAGGAGCAAACTGATGGAATAGGAGCTACAGAGGCTGTAGAACAACTTGACGAACTCGCTGTCTCAGGAGAACCGTTTTTTTTGGCCTTGGGGTTCTACCGTCCGCACACACCATTCGTGGCCCCAAAGCGATTTTTCGCTCAATATGACAAGGAACACATTGAAGTTCCTGAAACGCTGGCAGGTTACCTCGAAACACTTCCCGCAAACGCACAGAAATCGATTCGCCGCAAACAAAATCCAACTGCGCTCGAAGCTGAACTTGCCCAAGAAATTAAAGCGGCTTACTTCGCGACAGTGTCTTTCGTAGATGAGCAAATCGGACGGGTACTGCGAAAACTTGATGAGACTGGATTGGATGAGAATACGATAGTTGTAATCACATCGGATCATGGTTATCACCTCGGTGAGCACGGTCATTGGCAGAAACAAACGCTGTTTCAAAATTCGACACATGTGCCGTTGATCATTTATTCCCCGGAGTCGACACAGAAGGGATCATTGAATCAAGTCCCTGTTGAATTAATTGATATCTATCCTACGCTGATGGAGCTGACAGGAATCAGCCCGCCTGCATTCCTCTCCGGGCAGAGCTTAGCGCCGATGTTGTCATCCAATGCTCATGATGCGACGGACCGTCCGCTGCATGAAAATGCGTTAACGCAATGGGGAAGGGGCCATTCCTTGGTCGATGGCCGCTACAGGATTACGCGCTGGAACAATGGAGAAGATCTGGAATGGGAATTTTATGATCGTGCAGCAGATCCGGACGAGATGCACAACTTGGTTTCCGGTGGAATTGAGCGCTATCCCTTCGATTCGTTGCGGTTCGTGTTGGAATCAAGAATTGCCGAATCCGAGGTGAAACCCGAAGGTTTGGGACGGCAGTTTGACAACGCAAAGCCGGCGCACAAGGCTCCGAACATAACGCACGGTGATCTATTCGATGAACACGGAGAACAGACATTCCTGAAGCCAAAAACAGATTGAGATATGCCTCGAAGAAAAGTTGACCAAAGGACTGCTGCGTTGTTGTTTGCGATGGGCGCAATTTTGGTCGGTTGCAATGCTGAAAAGAGCCTTGACTCGGAGCGCCTTCCACCGAACTTTCTCTTCATCTTGGTCGACGATCAGGGGTGGAACGGCACTTCTGTAGAAATGATTGAGGGAGATTCGCTCTCCCGTAGCGATTTTTTCGAAACGCCACATTTGGAGGCCCTTGCGGATTCAGGCATGGTTTTCTCACAGGCGTATGCCGCCGCTCCTGTCTGTGCTCCATCTCGGTATAGCATCCAATTTGGAAAAACTCCCGCGCGGCTCTCGGTGGTTCGGGTGGGCATGAATACGGATCATATTCCGCACGGCACCCTACTGAGTATACCCAAAGCGCTCTCAGGTGTCGATAGCAACTACGTCGCCGGTCATTTTGGAAAGTGGGGCATGGGAAGCCATCCCAGGACTTTCGGATATGATCACAGTGATGGCCCTAATCAAAATAAGGAAGGAGGGTTCGTTAACGACCGAAGCCAATGGGCGGTTGAGACTAAAGATGATCCAAAACGTATTGCAGAATTGACCGATGCTGCAGTAGCCTTCATGGCCGAGGCCAAGACGTCAAATCGCCCTTTTTACCTGCAGGTATCGCATTACGCTGTGCACGCTTCGATTCAGGCAACACAAGGGCAACTCGAAGCATTTGAATCGAAGGAAGTAGGGACGAGGCATACAGATGCAGGTTTTGCTGCGATGACTGCAGATTTGGATGCCGGTATAGGCGCATTGATGCGGGGCTTGGATTCGCTGGGCTTGCGGGGGAATACCTATGTTTTCTATATGTCGGATAATGGTTCTGTGCCCAATATTCCCGGAGCCAAACCTTACACGCGCAGCCTCAATTACCCGCTGAGCAGGGGCAAATGGGATGCCATGGAAGGAGGGGTCCGCGTGCCGTTGGTCGTCTCAGGACCAGGCATCGCCAGAGGCGCCTATTGCAATCAGGTAGTTTCCGGATCCGACATCTTGCCCACGATTTCCCAATTGGCAGGAAGATCCATTGCAGGCGATCCGACACTGGATGGAGGAAGCTTTCACGAAATGCTTTTTGAAGAGGAAGAAGCCACAATTGTTCGGGCGACCGATGGATTGGTATTTCATGTGCCCTATCGAAATGGAATTGCTTTGAAACGGCCGCATTCTGCGCTTCGAAAAGGCGATTTCAAACTTTTGAAATTTCAAGACACTGGGGAAACCTACCTCTATGACTTGCGCGCAGATTTGGGAGAGACTGCAGACCGAACAGCAGACTTGCAGAAAACCTCGGAAGCAATGGAGCGACAATTGGATGCCTACCTGCATGATGTCAAGGCACCAAAGTGGGCGGAGGGAATCACCTGGAAGGAGCACCCCTTGGAAACGTTTCATTCTCATCATTGAATGCCGTGAGAATCGCCATGCAATATGCGTATTGGGTGTTTGTATTTTTCGCGACAGCATGCAGTGTTCCGGAGGAAAACGAACTCGCATCAAAAGATGCTGAATTGCACCATGACTCGACAGCTATGGTGCGTATACCGGCCGGCGGCTTTTGGATGGGTGCAAGCGAAGATTCCCTCGCTCTTGCTCGCGAATACCCGCGTCATCGTGTTAATGTTGATGCCTTTCTGATGGACGTTTACGAAGTCACCAATACCGCCTTTGCTGAATTCGTAACTGCCACTGGATACCAGACGGTCGCTGAGCGACCGTTGAACTGGAACGAATTCAAAGAGCAACTCCCACCTGGCTCGCCCATGCCGAGCGAAGAATACTTCCTCCCGGGTTCCATGGTTTTCACAGCGAACGCTGAAATTTTCAATTACATCGACTATTCCCAGTGGTGGTCTTGGGTGATAGGAGCGGATTGGCGACATCCGTTTGGCCGGGACAGCAACCTAGAGGGGTTGCATAATCATCCCGTTGTACACGTGACCTACGAAGATGCAGTGGCCTACGCGCAGTGGGCTGGTAAGCGACTGCCGACAGAGGCAGAATGGGAATGGGCAGCCCGCGGCGGCTTGCCAAATAGCCCAATGCCCTGGGGGAGCGAAGGGGTGGAAGAAGGTGAGCCACGTTGCAATACATGGAACGGAACGTTCCCCGCATTCAATACGGCATGGGATGGTTTTGTGGGCACCTCACCTGTGGGTAGCTATCAGCCGAATGGCTATGGAATTCATGACGTTGCCGGCAACGTCTGGGAAATCTGCTCTGATTGGTACGACGAAAGCCACTATGCCTTGCACGCCGCGGATTCAGTCATTGAAAATCCCATCGGCCCCGAGACGTGGCTTTATCCCCCTGAACCTCATGACCCCAAACGCGTTATGCGCGGAGGCTCATTCTTATGCAACGCGAGCTATTGCGCCAGCTACCGAGTTTCAGCGCGAATGCCATTTTCAGCCAGTACGAGCATGAGTCATATTGGATTTCGTTGCGTTCAGGACCTTACATCACGCAAATAGGCATCACAAGTGATAAGATTGAGACGAGTCTTTGGAAGTGCCACCGAGAGCATGTATTATTTGACTGTGAAGCATGCACCAAAATTTTTGATGGTTCTCACTTTTGTGTGCATTCATTGGTTCCCCCAATTGTGCGCTCAAGGGAACTCAAGCGGGGGCATTTTCACCAGCAACGTCGTTCCGGAAAAGTCGCCCGCGTCATCCATTGAATTCAGTGGATTCTACCGGTTCCATCTTTATGGTAGGAATCAACACGAAACCTTTCCCAATAATTCAGGAAAAACACTTGCTCTGGTTGCAGGAGATCTGTACCGAGAACCGATGCTTATGCTCAAGCTGAAAGGACTAAGCCGAGACCGCATTCGGTTTTCCACTGACTTCATGATCAACAGCATCTACAAGGGCAGTTCACAAACAAATCAATCGCTTACGTTAGACCTCGGCTTAAATTTTGAAACGACAGTCTTGACGGATTACGGACGCTTTCGTCTCCGCTCGGGTGGCGTATCATGGTACCGACAAAGTCGATTAACAGTATGGGGCAATCGCTCGTTGAATCGGATGAGCTTGTTTGAGCGCCGGCCCCAAACTGCGGTAGATGCCGAGGCGGGACAGCGCTATGAGCGCTACTATGCCAATGGGTTGATTGATGAAGGTGTCCGGTATGGAAGCCGCGCCTTTCAGGGGGTATTCCTTGAGGGCACAAAATTGCCTTTGAACTTCTCCTTCAAAGGGGTCATAGGGAAGAGCAATTTCAACCGCTCCATAGCGGAAGGAAATGATAACTTCACGGCGTGCGCTCGCCTCCAAAATGAGTTGACGGATTCGCTCAAGATTTCCTATAATTTCTTGCAATCATTTCGCCGTGAGTCTCCTGTTTCAGCTGATTATCAGCAGTATTCTATATCAACAGGAGAGGTGGTTTACCGGTCGAAGAATTGGGTAGCTCAGTTGGAGGCTGGCTGGGGACGGTTCGCCAATTCCCAATATGACTTGGGAGGAGGTGAGGCGGTGCTGCTCAATCTGCGAACGAACAAAGACCTCCGGATGCCTTTGACGCTCCAACTCTATCGGATTTCTCCCCAATTCGTTAACGTCACCGGGAATTTCTTAAACACGACAGTCCTTGAAGTTTTTCCAAATGTCGCAGGTGTTGGCGCTACCATAAGAACGCCATACCAGGGCCCCATGGTGGGGCTTCAATCACCAGCGAATAACCGGCAAGGCGCATCGATGAACTTCGAATGGAGTGCCGGCAGGTTGAAATTGAATGCGGGTATGGGCTGCTTTGCAGAAATAGACAGCACAAACAACGGGCTGACCTACCTGCACAACGTCAATGGACAAATGCTGGCTAGGTTATACTTGTTCGGACAAAGCTGGGGTCCGTACAACGCGTTGAATTCAAACTACCGAGGCACTTATGAAGAAGTGAACGTGTTTGAGGCAGATGGGACAACGCCAGCACGGATGAGGAAGTTTTATAGTGTGGCTGAAGTTCAGGCAAAATGGAAATCTGGTTTTGAACGCCGCAACGTTTACGTATTCGCGCTTGGTCGCGTGAACACCTGCCAGCCCAAATTCAACGCTGCGCCTGTTTTGAAGGATGATGCGCTGCTCCGTCAATACAGCACTGAGGTGGATGTTTGCTTCGAATGGAACAGCAAAGCCTTATTGGTTATGAATTACGGCGTGGAACGTATTCTTGGCAATCAGCGCACGGACCTCGGGGATAGTGGTCAATATTTGGCTCGCAACCAAACCAGTCGCCTCATGGGATGGGGAATGGATTTGAGCCTTTCTGAACGAGCGACCTTATTTCTTCGTCACGCCCATTACCGCTACGTTGATCCAAACTTTTTGGAGAATAACTTGAGCGGGACGGAATCAACGCTGGAAATTAAAGTGATGTTTTAATGATGATTCGACCCAAAGGACTCCTACTCGTTTCGTTTTGCTTTTTGACGAGCATGTGTGTTTGTCAAGAGCGACCTGTTGTATGGTTCGACGGCATGGCGCGATCGATATTCGCAAGGGATGCAATCGGAGAAGAGAGCGCAGCGGATTCGGTTTCTGATCAGAGTGCCTCCGCGGGTTACAACCTGTTAGATTTGAATGTTCATGTGAACCCGACGCCCGATATGGAAGTCATGGCACAATTGCGGGTGCGCAACGAGCTTGGTGGGTTTTTCGGGACGGGTACTACCGTTGATGTGCGGCAATTGACCTTGCGCGGCACCATCAACAATAAAATTCGCTACCAGGTCGGGGACATGTTTCTGCGTCAAACACGGTTTACACTATTCAATGCATCATCCGATGCTGAGGCGCTTGGTGCAGGCTTTGAGCCTTACAGGGATATCATTGATTATGAGAATTTTTACACCGATAACCGATGGAGGTTGCAGGGCTTGCAAGCGGACTTCTCCATGCAGTTTGCTCGATTTGTTCGCTCTCTCGCATTTGATGCGTTCATCACGCGCCCCAGAGGGTCGATATTGACATCAAGTGGCACCTATTTGAGTGACCGGTTTTTGGGTGGAGCGTCGGCCGTCGCTAACATTTCGAAGAAGTGGCAAGTGGGATTTTATCATGTCAACTTGTTTGAAGTGCCAGCTTCGGGTACGTTGGATGTCGCTGTGCGTAATCCAGTATACTGCGCTATGCTGCAACGGCAGAGCAGTGGAGAACGGTGGTCGCATGAAACAACCGTGCATGCCGGGTTATCCAACCGCACGTGGGTATTTGCTCATGAGGACTTGAATAATCTGACGATTGATGGGGGGTTTTGGGAGTTAGACACGCGGCATACAGCGGCGGATTCGCTTTGGAGTTGGAACATTGGGTACCGACATGTCGACCCAGAATTTCGAAGTTCTGCGGCGCAGACGAGAAGAATGGATTGGTCCATGCCGCTGCAGACCTCGGTTTTTCCAGCTTATACCAACGAACAAATTGCACGGCCGGTCTCGGCATTCGATTTGCTCGCTGACCCGCTGTTATACAACCAGGCCTTGGCTCCGCGTCTCATGCAATTTAATCCGTTCTTAAGCAATGTGAGTCCGTATGGCGACGCGACACCGAATCGGACGGGTGTATTTGGAAGTGTGGAATGGGGAGGCCAGAGGAAGGCAGTCAATGCGGCCTTGGACCTGGCGGTGCTCTCCGAAGTCCTCGGCCAAGGAACTGAAAACAGAAGAAGTTTCGGTTTAGCGGAGTGCAGGCTGCGCTGGGCTGCTCAGAGAAGTTTGAAACTCGATCAAAAGCTGGACGTTATGCTGCATTCGAAAGCAGAGTTGACTCAGCGAAATGGCAACGAATATGAGGCCCTGGACCTGCGTTCGTTTCAGTCTTCGATCGAAGTGGAGGCAGGGTTAACGAGTGCGCTGTCTGTTCATGTGACCGCATCCCACTGGGCTGCCTCTGGGGGCGAATTCCGGGCCATTCGCGACGTCTATGGAACGCTGTTCAATTTCGAATCTTTGCACATCAACCGGTCGGACCGCATTTTCGCTACGGGGCTTACCTACCAATGGAATAGGCATACGTACGCATCCATCCAGCACCAATGGTGGGGTGCAAATGATCGGGATGAGGCACTCCCGGACTTCGATTACCAGCGGCTCCTTTTTATCTTAACCATTGACCTATGAGAACTCAATTCATCCTGCTTGGTTTTGCATTTTGCGCCGTTTTGGTGCTCGTTGGATGCGTAAAAGATGGTTTCGAAGGTCCGTCATTAAATGAGTTGTTCGGGGAATTTGAAGTCATCGATTCCCTGTCCTTGTCAACAGCCGATCCGGATTTCTCTATTGGCGAGACCGTTGCATTTTCGGCAACCTTTAACAAACCGGTCAATTGGCAATTGGAGATTCAGGGACTGTCTTCAGGTGGCAATAAAGAATTCAGCGGCTTTTCGGAAACCTTGGATAACGGTGCAGTCGTTTGGACCGGTACCTCATCAAGTTTGCCGTTTTTTGAGCTCGAGGATTGTGCGGTTTCGCTGACCATTGCGAATGAAGACGTGGCACTGTACGATACACTGACCGTGACAGGGCTCGTGAATTTCGAGGGCATGCGGGTGGCCGATTTCGATTCAGGGCTGCCTGAAGGAGCCTTGGTGTGGAGGCAGGATGGGGCGAACATGACCTTCCAAATTGCCGATGATAGTCCACTGCTTGGCACGGGCTATTTTAAGATGGGGGGGAAAGTAGGTTGGGATTGGAGCTTGGGATACATCGACATTCCTGTCGACTTCTCTGATGTAACAGTCGCAGCGTCCGAATTCTACCTCAACCTCGGCGTACTTTCTGGCACCGGTGGTACCTCAGCTTCGGATCAATTTTTAAACGTCTCCATTTCAGAATCTGACGCGCCATTTGATGACAACCAAGCAAACAACGGTGCGGATGTTTTTGGAGCGGGCAATGAGGTGTATAGGCACCAAATCCGACCGGTTGATTGGATGGGATGGGAGTTCGTCACGGTGCCGTATGCGGATTTTGAGGTCAAGCACGAAGGCGGCGATAACATCCGCACGCCAGGCGACATCACCGCGATTCGCATCGCTTGCCAAGCCTGTCCTTTCAATGCATCTCTGGCCTGTCCGGAAAACGCGGATAACGATGTTCAGACGGACGTTGATTTCTTGATTTTCACAGAGTTTACGGACCTATTTGGGCAAGAATGAAGTGCGGATTTTCAATCGGTTTGGCATTGATGGTCCTTGCGGGCTGTTCTCAGTTCAATGCCGTTAGTTTGTACAGCAACAGTGCATCGGAAGTACATCCCGTGGATTATTTTGACCGTGCAATGGTTTTTCACGATGCCCAAACCAGTGTTGTGACGGGCTTGCGAAATACGACATGTAAGGAGGTGCGATTCGAGGAAGAGAATAGTTTCGGAGGGAAGGACCACCTGAGCATCGAATGGGATACAAATCGGGGTTGTAAATACATCGGAATCCAGATTCCTTGGTCCAATTATGCCGCCAAAAATCTGACGCCCCTGGTAGATTGCGCAGCCATCGAAATGGCCATCCGATTGGAGGAAGGCTCTTTGACCAACATTCCCATGTTTTTTGGTCTCGTCGATTATGCTGACCGGCAATGCATGACGAAGATTAATTTTCTTGGTATGGATGACGGTTTACTGGATACCTCATGGCGAAAGGTGCGCATACCACTCCAAGCGTTCAAACATAAAAGGCGGGGCGTGAACATGGCAAAGATCAAGGAGCTTAAGATTGAGTTTCAGCGAAAAGGGCATGTGCACATCGATGAAATTAAAATTGTGCGCTACGAGAATCCTTATGCGATTGAACCTGATAATTCAACTCACGTCATAGCCGGGCTACCGTGGAACATCGGCACTACGCCTGATGAATGGTGGGGCATCAATCCTCGCTACTCGAGTAGTTTTCGATTTGCGCGAAAACAGCGGGACGCCAGCAGCATCAGGGGGGAGGACCCCATGGCGGTTCAGGCTGAAGTGAACACCGCATTGCCGGATGCTTGGAACCAGTTTGGCGTTTCCTTTTCAGATTGGAAGCGTGTGGACATGGCGTCCTTATATACCACCGCTGCGCTGGGTTTTGATTTAATTTGCTCAGAAATGCCGGATTTGGAAATTTCCATTCATGCCTTTTCGGGACAACGGCGTCAGGTGCGGACAAAACTTCAAGTTACACAGCTCATGGAAATAGGCGAAAACCGTTACCGTGCCTACGTTCCCATCCGTGCTTTTGCAGATTTTGAATCGTTGGATTGGTCTGCGCTGAAGGAAATTCGATTCCTGGTCAAAGAAAGTGCGCGGTTTGATCTTGCCAACCTCCGCCTCATTGAATTTAGGGGAAACCCAAGCAATCCTACAGCGTGGAAAGGATACGAATAAGCCAATCATCGCGGTTATGCGTCCCACTGCTGCTGCTGTTGTTTGCTGCTGCAGCCCCTCAAGCGAAGGCCCAAATCGCCCATGTCGAAGTCATTCAGAATGAATCGGGATTCGAACTGTTGCGCGACGGCGAGCCTTACTACATCAAAGGAGCGGGCGCCAAGGATCATTTCGATTTGCTAAAGACTTCCGGTGCGAATTCCATCCGAATCTGGAGCACGGGCCGAGCAGAACTGCTGGACTCTGCCGCCCGGCACGGAATGACAGTGTCCATGGGACTTTACGTTCGTCCTGAGCGCACGGGAATGGATTACAATGACCCCTACGCAGTGCGAGGCCAGATTGAACAATTGAAGACGGAAATTTTGAAATACAAGGATCATCCGGCTTTGCTTTTGTGGGGAATCGGCAACGAGATGGACCTTCGCTATGCCAATTTCAAGGTGTGGGATACGGTGGAGGAGTTGGCTCGGTTCATCAAAGAAGTGGACCCACATCATCCCACTATGACGGTGATTGCGGGATTGGATCCTTCAAAGGCGTACATGATAAAAACCCGATGTCCAAGCGTTGATATCCTGGGAATTAATGCCTATGGTTCAATAGAAAACACACCGGCGAACATTCGTAAATTCAATTGGGACAAGCCTTATGTATTCACTGAATGGGGTGTCAACGGTCCGTTTGAAGCCCGGCGCACGGCGTGGGGAGCTAAAATAGAGCCACCCAATGGGGTCAAGGCGAACATGCGACAGCGTCGATACGCGGATCGGATTTTGGCAGATTCAGAGCGCTGCTTAGGCAGTTATTGCTTTCTGTGGGGTCAAAAGCAAGAATCCACAGCGACATGGCACGGCATGTTTACCGCTGAAGGTCATCCGACAGAGGCCGTCGACGTTATGCACCAATGTTGGACCGGAGCGTGGCCAGAAGAGCGAGCCCCTTCCATTGTGGATATCGAATTGAATGGTATTGGGTGGCGTAAGGACCACGTGATGCTTCCAGGTGAGGAAGGGATTTTGCATGTGGATGTTGAGTGGGCTGCGGATGACTCAGTGACGCTTGAATACAGGCTTTACCGCGAATCGCAATCCCGGGCAATCGGTGGTGACCTACAGGAGGAACCGGAGGAATTGGCCATTGAAATCACAGCAATTGACGCTACCACAGTGCGATTTAATGCCCCACAAAAAGGAGGGGGATACCGCATCTTTGCCTTTGCTCGAAACGAACGGAATCAATATTCAGTCGCGAACGTACCTTTCTTCATTCATTGACATCAAACTGCTTTACTCATGACACTGACGCCTCTGCTACGCACCATGCCACTGATTGCAATTGTGACTTGCCTCTTCAGCTGCGCTGAACAGGCGAAAGGTGAAAAAAAGCCGTTGAACGTGCTGTACATCATGGCAGACGATTTGGCTTACCAGGCAATCAGTGCATACGGTTCGCCCCTCGGTAAACTAGCGCCAACGCCCAATCTTGACCGAATAGCTGCCAACGGAGCACGAATGGATGCGGTTTACTGCACGAATTCAATTTGTGGTCCGAGCCGGTCGTCCATTTTGACGGGGAAATTCTCCCACCTCAATGGGTTTTACAAAAACGTTGATGGAGGTGATTTCGACGGCACCCAGACAACCTTCCCTAAAATTTTTCAGGCCAATGGATACGAGACTGCGGTAATTGGGAAATGGCACCTCGGTACGGAGCCAACGGGATTTGACTACTCCAAAGTGCTCATTAATTGGGGAGGGCAGGGAACGTACTTCAATCCACAATTTTGCATAAATGGCCAAGACACGGTGGTCGAGCGCACGCGCCATTCCACGCAAGTCATCGAAGACGATTGTATCGATTGGTTGACCCAGCGTGATTCGGAAAAACCCTTCATGCTGCTCTATCAATTCAAGGCTCCGCATCGGGATTGGCGTCCTGATTCCATGTACCATGACCTCTTCGCTGATTTCGATTTTCCCTTGCCTGAAAATTTCGATGATGATTATGACGGGCGGCCTGCTGCTGCTGAAAACATGATGGAGATCGAAAATCACCTGAACCGCAGGGATATGAAGCAGGAAGCGCCTCTTGGTTTGTCGAGAAGGGACTCGATGCGCTGGCTGGCATATGGTGACAAAGGGCAATTTTGGACACCCCATGATTCCCTACAAGGTGAAGCCCTCAAGTACTGGAAGTACCAGACGTATATCAAAGATTATTTACGCTGCGTGGCGGGTGTTGACCGAGCGATCGGCAGGGTCTTGGACTACCTGGAAGAAACCGGCCTTGATGAAAACACGTTGGTCGTCTATACATCGGATCAGGGGTTCTATCTGGGGGAACACGGTTGGTTTGACAAGCGTTGGATGTACGAAGAGTCTTTCAAGATGCCGTTCTTGATTTCATGTCCAGACCAGATTGCTCCGAGCTCCGTTTCGGACGAATTGGTCATGAACATCGATTTTGCCCCAACGCTGCTTGATTTTGCGGGCTTGCCTGTTCCAGATGAAATGCAGGGAAGGAGCTTCAAAAACGCACTCTTGGAGAATCAAAGTTCCAACCGGGACGCGGTGTATTATCACTACTACGAATACCCCATTTGGCATAAGGTTCAGCCGCACTATGGCATCCGAACAGATCGATACAAACTCATTCATTTCTACTATTCCATGGACGAATGGGAACTGTACGATATTCAGAAGGATCCGGAAGAAATGCACAACATCTATGAAGAGGCAGATGAATCGCTGATTGCGGATTTGCGTTTCAAATTGGATTCATTGCAAATCATGTATGGTGATACCGCTTCGTTGGAAGAAATGCGGCTCATGACCGATACCGTGATCACACGGGTGTACAATGAGCCGATGAAAGTCACCAAATGAAAGGGGGGCAGCTGATTTGGCTCCTTGCTGCAGTTGCGCTGGCCCAGGTCGGATCGGCGAACACTTTTTTTGTAAGCAGTTCCAACGGCGATGACGCCAACAGTGGAACGTCTGCAGAAGCGCCCCTTCAGTCGATTCAGGCCTTGAATAATATGGAATTTACGCCCGGCGATTCGATTCTTTTCCATGCTGGAGAATCATGGCAAGGGATGTTCTGGTTGCACGGTTCGGGTACACCTGAACTTCCAATTGTTGTTGGCAAATACGGTGAGGGGCCACGGCCCATTATTGATGGCAATGGCTACCAGGCATCGCTCTTGATTTACAATGACGAATGCATTGCGGTTCAAGATTTGGAGTTCATCAATGATGCCAGTCATTTGGATGAGGTTGGCGAGGTCAAAAAATTGGAGGGGTTCGGCGGAGAATCAAATGATTGGGGGTCCGGCAAAAATGTCCGATTCGGAATCAAGGTGGTCGCCGACGCGCAGTCCATTCAGCGCATTCAGTTCGCCAACCTGTACATACACGATGTATTTCCGTCGCCTGACTTGGCATCGAACGAACACAAGGGCTACGGCATTAAGATTGAGACTCAATCCGACCTCGAGCAGAACGCAGTGCATCTTGCGAATGACGTTTCATTTTCGGACCTGACCGTGAGTCGGACTGGGCATTACGGAATATGGATCAAATCCCTTGGCTTAATTCAGAATGATACGTTCAAGAATCACAACGTTGTGATGGATTCGTGTCTGTTCGAGTACACCGGAGGTTCCGGTTTCGTGCCAAATAAATGCGAGTTTGTCACGGTGCAGAACAGCATCTTCAATCACACGGGATCGGATGTGGACGAACGCATGTGGAAGCGGGGGAGTGGCATGTGGACGTTTGACTGTCGCAATGTGATTGCGCAATTCAATCAATTCAAAAATGCCCACGGTCCAATTGACTCCTATGGAGCGCACATTGATTTTGGGAACGAAAACGTCCTGTACCAGAACAATTTAAGCTACAACAACGAAGGTGGTTTTGTCGAAATCCTCGGTGATAACATCAATTGCGGTTACCGCTACTCGTTGAGCATCAACGATGGCTATCGGGTGGATCCGAATGGCGTGCACAATGGTAGAACACTGAACATATCGGATTATTGCGGAGAGACGAACCCCGGTTGTTCTAGTGCAGGGACATTTGTCTACAACAATACCATCTACATTGGCGACACCTTGGCTCCTGAAATTCGAATCAAGCCCGGAATAGGGGAATTCTATTGTTACAACAATCTGTTTATATGCAGCCCGCAGGGTGAGGCGTTGCATTGCGATATTTCTGAAGAAGCCAACTTCATTGACTTCAGTCACAATTTGTTTTTCGATTCGAGTAGGTATCAGTTTGATGCAAGTGGTTTGGTTTTGAATGAATCACTTTTTGAGGACCCTATGCTCCAAGCGATGGATTCGCTGGGAGGCAGTCATCCAGACGATTACAAACTCACAGCTGGGAGCAGTGCATTTCAAGTTGGATTGAACGTAGCAGAAGTCTTGCTTTCTACGGTTTTATTCGACCACAGCGCAATGACTGATTTTTACGGTAATGCTGTTTCTGTGATTGAGACTTCCATTGGCGCACATCAACCTGCTGAGGGTAGTTTTTACTGTGGGCTGGGGGCGCAATGGAACGATGCCGAGCAAAAATGTATGGCCTGCTTATGCGACGGTGATTTTGACGGAGATGGTAACTTGACCGTGACAGATTTGCTCATCTTCATTACCAATTTTGGAGCGAACTGATTGCACTCGGGAGAGCTGTTAGGAAATACAGGCTAAGACTCGTATATTTAGGAGTTAACACACTGAATTTCAAGACTAAAATTCGAAGCCATGGCACGATCTGCGTTTTTTTTGCTTTTGGTAGGGCTCACTTTGGCACAGACCTTGAACGCCCAAATTACCATTGAAGTCTGCAATCTTTTCGAGGCAACAGAGAATGAAGCGTGGCCGTTTGTTTTCACTGCAGTTGAGTCGGATGATTCATCGAGTTCGAATGAACAGGTTTTCGAGATTGTCGTTGATGCGCTGCCTTCAGAGGGAGCGAGTGTTCGTGTTGCCAAGACTGTCGCTAACGGCAATTGGTTCTTTGGTGAGCCGATTCCACTTGAACTCGGATCCAATGTCATTACCGTTTCGGCTGTGTCCTTCTCGCGGACTGTTAAGTTTCAGTTTTCTACGGGTAATGTTGCTTTTTCTGGGTTGTTCTTGAATTATTTAGATGTGAACACTTGCGTTGCTGGGATTGATGGAGTGGCCATTGCATCCTGCAATGCGTTTGAACCGGGACCAAACGAGACTTGGCCGCACGTACTCACGGCAGTCACTTCTGATGATTCGTCAAGTGGTGATGAGCAGACGTTTGAAATCGAAGTGTCTGATTTGCCCGAAGTTGGAGCGCAATACCGCGTAGCAAAAACCGTTTCAAATGGCAATTGGTACTTCGGCAATCCGGTTGACCTCAGCTTTGGGTTGAATACAGTAACCGTTTCTGCAGTGACGTTTCAACGCACGGTCAAGCTTCAATTCAGCAGTGGTGAGGTTGAGTTTACCGCGCTTGCCATCAATGGCGAAGCGGTGATTTGCGATGCAACTGAAATAATGGGCTGTACCGATGTCGAAGCGGAGAACTATGATGAGAGCGCTACTGCAGATGACGGTTCATGCACGTACCATCCTTCCTTTTACTGCGGATCGGGAACTTTCTGGGATGAATCTGAAGGTAAATGCATCGCTGCATCGAGTTGCACCGGTGATCTTGACGAAGATGGAATGGTAGCTGTACCTGATTTACTCCTCTTCCTTTCGGCCTTTGGTAACGCTTGTGAATAGTATTCATCCCCCACCTTCACGAATGGGGTTGGGTATTTAATGCCCCAAGGGTAATTGAAAACGAGGATTGGGGGCTATTTTCACTCCTATGATGCGCCATTCGTCCTTTTCCCTGCTCTTTGTACTGAGTCTATTTTCTTCTGTTCCATCTGGTTTAGCCCAGTCTACGGCCGTGCTCGAAGAAGGGCTCGAATTCCGGTGCATCGGTCCATTCCGCGGTGGCCGATCCGCTGCAGTGACTGGCGTCGATAATGACCCCATGACTTTTTACATGGGCGCTACCGGCGGCGGGGTATGGAAAACTACGAACGGCGGTACAACCTGGGAAAACATCTCCGATGGCTACTTCGGCGGCTCCATCGGCGCCGTGGCGGTGAGCTCTTCGCACCCGAATATTCTTTACGTCGGCGGTGGCGAGGTCACGGTCCGTGGCAATGTCTCGCCGGGCACGGGCATGTACAAATCCATCGACGGCGGGCGTAGCTGGTCGGCCATCGGACTGATTAATTCCCGCCACATTCCACGCGTACGCATCCACCCGCGCAATCCCGACATCGTTTATGCGGCAGTACTTGGCGACCTGTTCAAGGATTCAGAAGAACGCGGCGTCTACAAATCCACAGACGGCGGCGCCACCTGGAAGCGCGTGTTGTTTGCCAACGAGCGGGCAGGTGCAGTGGATTTGGTATTCGATCCGGTGAATCCCGAGGTGCTTTATGCCAGTACATGGAACGTGCGGCGTACACCCTATGATTTTTCGTCCGGTGGCCCGGGCTCAGCGCTTTGGAAGTCGGAGGACGGAGGTGCGACCTGGAAGTCGCTCATGGACAACGCCGGCTTGCCTGAAGGGCCGCATGGTATCATCGGCGTCACCGTGTCGCCGGTGAACCCCGACCGCGTTTGGACGATCATTGAAAATGAAAACGGCGGCGTATACCGCTCGGACGACGCCGGCGCCACCTGGGAATTGCTCAACTCGGACCGCAGCCTGCGCCAACGCGCGTGGTATTACACCCGCATCTACGCGGACACGGAGGACGCCAACCGCGTCTACGTGATGAACGTGTCGTACCACGTCTCCACGGACGGCGGCCGCACCTTCAAATCGAGGCGCGCCCCCCACGGCGACCACCACGATTTGTGGATTGCACCAGACGATGCTGATCGGCTCATCATTGCCGACGACGGTGGTGCCCAAGTCAGCTATGACGCCGGTGCAACGTGGTCGACCTACATGAACCAGCCCACCGCGCAGTTCTACCGCGTCACCACGGACGATGCCTTTCCGTACCGTATTTACGGCGCGCAACAGGACAACTCTGCTATTCGAATTGATTCCCGTTCGCGCGGCCGCTTCATCACCGACGACAACTGGGAGAGCACGGCCGGTGGAGAGAGCGCTCACCTGGCGCCAGATCCCAGCGATAACGACATTGTTTACGGAGGGAGCTACGGCGGTTTCCTGACCCGGTTCAACCACGATTTGGACATGTCGCGTGCCATCAACGTGTGGCCGGACAACCCGATGGGCAGTGGCGCCGAAGGCATGCGCTACCGCTTCCAATGGAATTTCCCCGTGTTCTTCTCGCCGCACAACGCGGAGCACCTCTACACGTGCTCGCAGTTCGTGCACCGCTCCACCAACGGCGGCGCTTCCTGGGACATCATTTCGCCTGACTTGACCCGTGGTGAGGCCGAAAAGCTTGTCTCCTCGGGCGGCCCCATCACAAAGGACAATACAGGGGTGGAATACTACGCGACAGTTTTTGCCGCTGCGGAATCGCCGCGCGAGCCCGGCTTGATTTGGGCCGGTTCGGATGACGGCCTCATCCATGTCACCCGCGACGCAGGGGCCACGTGGAAAAACGTCACGCCGAAGGGTATGCCGTCCGATGCCTTGGTCAACAGCATCGAGGTCGATCCGCACCGGGACGGCGGCCTCTACGTGGCAGCCACCCGGTACAAGTCGGGCGACTACGGGCCGTATTTGTACCATACGGACGACTATGGCGCGACTTGGCGTGCGCTGAACAAGGGCATTGACCGCGAACACTTTACCCGCGTCATCCGCGCCGATCGCAGCACGCCGGGCTTGTTGTACGCTGGAACAGAGTTTGGTTTGTACGTCAGTACCGACGATGGCGCGAATTGGCGGTCGTTTCAACTCAATTTGCCAGAGGTGCCCATTACCGATTTGGCCCTCAAGGACAATGACCTCATCATCGCGACCCAAGGCCGCAGTTTCTGGCTTCTCGATGACCTGGACGTGTTGTGGCAAGGGCTTGAGGATTTCGATGCCGCTCAACCGCATCTGTTCCAACCGCACCCCACGGTGGGCTACGGTGGTGGCAACGATTCTGAGTCCGCTACAGCCGGCACGAATCATCCGGCCGGTGTGCGTGTGAATTACCATTTGCCGGAAGGGGCAGAGGATGCCTCGCTCACTTTCCGCGACAGCGAAGGCGCTGAGATTCGATCTTACAAGGGCAGCGACCTGGAGGCCACCGCGGGGCTCAATCACTTCAATTGGGACATGCGCTACGAGAAGGCGAACGATTTCGATGGGCTCCTCATGTGGTGGGGAACGTTGAACGGTCCGGTGGCGCCTCCCGGCGCCTACACGGTGGAGTTGGCGGTG
>NZGF01000081.1 GCA_002690915.1 Crocinitomicaceae bacterium | reverse complement strand
TCGTAGCCGGCTCCGGCGTAGTCGCATGTGCCGTCGTCATCGGTAGCAGCTGCCTCGTAGTTACAAGCTGCAGCGTCGGTGCACCCGACAATTTCAAATTCGTCGCAGATTCCGTCACCATCGACGTCGTTCAAGCAAACGCCATCGCAGTCGTAGCCTGATTCTGGTTCGTTTCCTTCGCAGTCGCACTCACCATCTGCTATGCCTTCACCGCCGCATACTCCACACTCATCCAGTTGGAGGCAAGAACCGTTGTCGTCAGTGGCTGAATCATCATAATTACACGCTGCGGCGTCTGTGCATCCTGCTTCCTCGAATTCGTCGCATACGCCGTCGCCGTCGGCATCCGCCAAGCAATTTCCGTCGCAATCATAACCGGCCTCGGCGTAGGTGCATGAACCGTCATTGTCTGTTGCATCCGCGATGTAATTACAGGCATTCGAATCCTGGCATCCCGCAATCTCAAATTCGTCGCATACGCCATCGCTGTCAGTATCGATGAGACAGTTTCCTGTGCAGTCGTAGCCGGCTTCTGGGTAGAAGCAGCTTCCATCATCTGTGTTTGCAGTCGAGTCGAAATTGCAGGCACTGCCATCAGTGCAGCCCTCCGCGATGGCCACGCATGACCCGTCGTCATAAACTGCCGCTTCATCATAGTTGAATGCAGCTGGAACTGTACACCCGCATGCATTTCCTCCAGTTCCATCGTTGTCGGCGCCAAGGGGAGTGAATTCACCTGCACCGTCAAATTCGTAGGTAAATCTCAGGTCATTTTCACCACTTCCGTTGCCGAAGATTTGAATATTGAACCGGCCGGAAGGTGCTGAATCTGAAGTGAGCTGCATGAATAGAACACGACCGTTCGCATCGGGCAGGCCGTTGGGCGTGCCATTGAGCACGTACCAAGCTCCTCCCGTAAAGTCATCCATGATTATGTTCTGCCCGCTGAGATCGCCTGCCGTGTGGAAAGCACCAATCCATGGTTGATCTGTGCTTTCAATCGTGGAGATAGCGGTCTCTGATCCGGTGTTTTGGCTGTCGATGCCCACCGTTACCCAGCTGTCAGCGCTTAATTCTGGGGCAAAAACCAGGAATGCTGGGTTGATGTCACTTGCGACGGATCCACCGAATGTAGAATTCCAGAAGCCATTCGCTGTCGATAATTCAAATACCTCTTCATTGTTTCCGAAAACCGAACTCATGAAATCATCATCGTTCTGCATATTCATATAAAACCGGTAGGTAGTCATACCCGGTTGCAAGTCTTCACCGTGAACTTCTACCGACATTGTATACGTATTAGTGGTTGGCAGTCCCTCCGTGCTGCAAGAGCAGAAGTCGCAGGTGCCGTCATCGTCGGTGGATGATGCATCATAATTGCAAGCATTGTCTGCTGTACAACCGGCTATTTCAAATTCGTCACACACCCCATCTCCGTCCATATCGTTCAAACAGCTGCCTGAGCAATCGTATCCGGTTTCAGGATAAGTACAATCGTTACCATTATCCGTTGCTGTTGCATCGTAGTTGCAAGCCATCGCATCTGTGCATCCGGCCACTTCCAACTCATCGCATACGCCGTCGTTGTCCGCGTCGTTCAAGCAATTTCCTGCACAGTCGTAGTTGGTCTCAGGGTAGGAGCACGAACCGTCTTCTTCCGTCGCATTCGAATCGTACGAGCATGCCGCAGGGTCAGTACACCCTGTGACTTCGAATTCATCGCATACCCCGTCATTGTCCGTATCAACCAGGCAATTGTCATTGCAATCGTAGCCTTCATCCGGATAGGTGCAAGACCCATCATTATCGGTTGCCTGAGACTGGTAATTGCACGCTAACGAATCATCGCATCCAAGAACCTCAAATTCATCACACACCCCATCTCCATCTGCGTCGTTCAAGCAGTTGCCATCGCAATCCAATAAGGGGTCGGGGTATTCGCAGGCTGCGAGTTCCTCAGGTCCATAACATGCTTGTTGGAAATCAATCAGTTCACGCATGTCTGATGCAGGTGAGCCGTTTTCGAAGAACTGCACGTACATGGAACCTGACAATTCGCCGTCTGTAGTGACCTGAGCCAGCAGTACGCGGTAATCGTCACCAGCTATGCCGTTGGTATTTCCGTTGAAAATGAACCAACTGCCGCCGATTGCATCGTCGATGAGCAGGTCGCTGCCTCCCTCGAATGCGTTTCCCCAAACATTGCCTGGGTTGTCAATCGTATTGATGTTTCCTTCACCAGCACCAGCCGATTCTGTCAAGCCTATGGTGATGTAAGAGTCAAAGGCTGCACTGGGGAAAAATCCGAACAGAGAGCCGTTCTGATCTGAACCCGTCAATCCTCCGAATGAACTTTGGAAAAAAGAGGTGCTCGATTGAATGCGTGTGGGAAACTCCGTATCCCCAGAAACTGAAGAAACGAAGTCATCGGCATTTTCGCACAGGGCGTAAATGCGGTAGGTGGTAAATCCGGTCAAGTCGTCTGCGCCTACCATTCCACTATGCTCAGCAAACGTCTCCACTTGAAGACAGTATGCAGGTCCCGAGAAAGGTTGGTAATTGCATGCTGCTTCGTCCGCGCAATTCAAATCCTCTGCATACGCACAGAATCCACTCTCGTCCGTCGCATTGGGGTCAAAGTTTAAGGCTGAGGCGTCTAGACAACCGGACACCTCAAATTCGTCACAAATTCCATCCATATCGCTATCTGACAGGCAGTTGCCATCACAGTCGTATCCTTCTTCTGCGTATGTGCATTCGGCATCAGAGCCCGGATAGTTAAGAGCACCTGGGAGGTAATTGCATGCGGTTTCGATGCTGCATCCAATGGGTCCGCATTCGGTGCAGTTGAATTGTTGCCCCAGCACAAACGCGGGAGAGCCGTCCGCAGGGAGGATGAGGGCATGCAAAACACCATTTAAGCAATCTTGGCTGGTAAATTGAGCAATCAATACTTTCATGTCATCACCGGCGATGGCGTTGGTGGCGCCGGGCATGGCAAACCAGGATCCGCCGGTCTCGGTATTCATGAAGATGTTTTCGCCGGATGTTGCAGAAGGGAAGAAAAGGTTCGAAACCCACTGTTGATTTATATCTTCATTCACTATGATGAACGATTCCCCGGCACCCAAATCGGGTTCATTTTCCAATCCGACGGTCACGTAGCTGTCATAGGACAAAGACGGGTAGAGAGCCAAACCTTCCGCCGATATTCCCCCAGCAGTGGGGCCGGATGCGTACAAACTGTTGAAGTAACCTGCTGGTGCAACGATTTCCGTGGGATTTTCATCGTTTCCAAACACAGTGAGCACTTGGTCCGCAGGGTCAGCGAGGTTGAGAAAGAACTGGTAGGTGGTGTGACCGGTCAGGTCAGTTTCTCCAACCATACCTGTGTGTTCGCCGGCAATTTCAATGGACATTGAATAGTCCTGGGCGTAGGCAGTGTTCAGGGCTGCACACAGTACAGCAACCGCCCAGAGGGACCGGGTTAGGCAATTTTGGCTCATGGCAGACAATTTGGAGCTCCTAATATAAGAACTAGACCCTAAAATTATACCATTCGTCGAAGTAAAATATTTGTCCCCGGAATAAAAAAATTAAATTGTCGAAATTTTAAGCGTAAAAGTCCAATTTCAATTTTATTAATTTTCGTGCTGAATAGGATATAAAATACGGTCAATCTGAGCAAAAGGCACCGAAGTCTGTCAAGAGCAAAAGCAGATCTTCGACCGTCACAATTCCATCATTATTGATGTCAGTGGCGCAGGGATTTTCACTGGTTCCAAAAAGGCATGTGTTGTCATCAACAGTGGATAACGCATTGAAATTCAATGCTAATGGGTAGGTGCATCCAAAAGTCTCACAGCTTACAAAATCACACGAACCATCGTCCTCGGTGGCAGCATAATTATAGTTGCACGCATTGGGGTAGGTACAGCCTAATGTGGAATCTACGCTCCCTTCCCCTTCACCGCTTGTGTCGCATTGACCTGCTGCGGTATGCTCGCCGAAATTGGACCAATCATTAATTTCAAGCACAATCCACTCGCTGTTGTCTGCATTTGTCCCAGCGGATGTACTCCAATCTCCGGCGTTTCCGCTCAACGCGTCTGGCTTGCGGACGAGGGTGTGATTCTGGGTGGCATTTTCAGTACCTGCGACATCCCAACCGGTGCCGGGATCTCCGTTCCAATCGCCGATGATGTCCAAGATTATAAAATCCGTTGGACTTCCTTCGACCAAGGCGAAGCCGTCATCACCATTGGAAAGGTTTCCGTAGATGAAGTCCGCCGCATTCACAAGTTCAGGAGCGGCGGAAGAATGAACGATCTTGAAAATGCCGCCGGGGGCGATATTGGCATTGGCCGGAAATTCCACCCACGTTTCATAGGTACCCGGAGTTGCGGGTTCATTGATGGTGAATGCCAGTGCCATTGATTCGAAACTAAGTTCAATTAACCCGGGGTTGAAGATTTCGAGGTATTTGTTGTTCGAGCTGCCCTCTGCATATTCGGAGAAAAATAACGTGCAACTTTCCAGTTGAGCTCCAGAGCAATCAAAGCCTGCATCGGGGTAGGTGCAGGTGCCGTCGTCTTCATTGGCAGCAGCATCGTAATTGCATGCCACGGGATCTGTGCAGCCAGGTAGTGCGACTCCACTCCAGAACCAGGCAGTTTCGACCCATTCCGGGTGGCTGATGTACGGATTGAAATTGCCTTGAACCTCAGCAATTCGGGCATTTCTTGTGGACTCAAAAGTGTCCACGGGGTCTTCTAGGTGCCAACTATAAAAAACATCGGGATTGCCTAAGTCGCTCATGTTGCCTGCTTGGGTTGGGTACATCGTGTAGAAGTAGAATACCTTCCGAGCGATGTCTCCTTTCTGCTCGGCTGGGGGCTCCCAGGCATTACCAGAACGCTTCGACCAAGCATCAGGGTTCGGCGGAACGTTCCCTTGTGTAGTATAGCTGCCGCTTTCATCGACACCATACCACTGGGCCGACTCGTCAGCGACTGGTCCGTAGGGCGTGTTTCCTCGAGCTGAATTGGCGCTACCATGGGTAGGGCGGATGTTAAATAGATCCGATTTCATGGGGGGGAGGCTTCCGAAAAAGCTCTGCGGAACGATGTGCTCTGTATTGATTGGATCGAGGTAGGTGACGAAGGCTGAGGGCTGCTGAAACCCGGTGTAAATACCTGAAATGAATCCGGCTTCTTCGTCTGTATAACCGAACAGCTGGGTCCGGGCTCCGTTGTAGCCTAAATCTTCGAAGTAGGGCTCGTACCATTCGGTTTTTAACCACGTCCTTAATGCTTCCGAGTTTAGTCCTTCGGGGGCATCCGGTTGACCCCAGCACGGGAACGTGAACAGTACAAAAGTCCCGAGAAGAAACGGTAATTTTATAGCTAAAAATTGATTCATTGAAAAATATACGAAATACTGTAAAACAATTAGTTAACTTATTCTGATTTAACAAAATGTAATTCTGTAAAATCGAAATCTGGATTAGGAACGTCGATATCCAAACTTTCTACTTTGCCGGATGGATTGAGCCTGAAATGAGCGGTGCCGCTCGGCAGCATCATTTGAGTGTCCCAGAGCAAGCGAAATGTATCGAAGTGCCAGGGTTCAAAATGCCCTTTGAACAGTGGAGTAGGAATGAAGTCGAAGTGCAATTGTTCACCGTCTAACCGCACTGAAAGGTTTCCGTACATCTTGTCTGTGTATGACCCTGCATATGACTCCAGTGGCAGAGAAGGAGTGGAATTCGGAACGCGTGAGGCCAGTAGCTCTTCTTGGGCTGCGGCCTGCTCCTCAGGTTCAGCAGCTCGGCGCTCTTGCAGATAGTCGATCAGCGGGGTCCTTTTGTCGTTGTTGAGCAGAACTCCCAGAGCGTCGAATCCCAAGGCCCAAGGAACTGAGCTGTTGGTGTTCGTTGCGATAAAAATGCCCAGCTTTTCTTCTGGAACCAGCATTTGCCGGGAAATCATCCCATCGTATCCACCCGAATGACCAACGGTTTTGTGACCGTGTAGGGTGCCGAGCTCCCAACCGAGACCGTACCCTCGATAATGCATGCTGGGAAGTTGGTTAGCATAAAAGCTCGAAACGGGTATCGGTGTGTGCATGGTCCACATGGTATTTGTCTGCGCTTTCGACCAGAGCCGTTCATCTGTGACGCGACCACTGTCCAATTGGGCAATCATCCATTTTGCCATGCCGTTTACACTTGTGATAAGGGCACCGGCCGGTGCCATGTTGTCCCAATTGACCCAATCGATGGTGGTCAATTTACCGTCATCCAGTTCGTTGTGGGGAAGCGATACATTGTCCATGCCTTCGAGGTCTGCAGTCGATAATAGCGCACGTTCCATACCCAGTGGAATGAGCAGGGAATCTCGTACGGTTTCAGCCCACGGTTCACCGGTGACCTGTTCAATGACTTTACCCGCGGCGATGAACAGGATGTTCTGGTAACCAAATCGAGTGCGGAACGGGCTCGTCGGTTTCAGGTGACGGGCTCGCCTAAGGACTTCGTCGGCACTCCAATTGGAGCCATACCAAAGCAGGTCACCCGAAAACGTCTCGAGTCCACTCCTGTGGCAAAGCAAGTCGGCAACGCGCAATTCCGAGGTTACGTATGGATCGTAAAGCTCAAAATCTGGCAAATAATCTTGGACGCGGTCGTTCCAATCTAATTTGCCCGCATCCACAAGCTGAGCAAGAGCAGCACTGGTGAAAGCCTTTGTATTAGAAGCAACGGCATAGAGGGTTTCGGGATTGGCATTTTGCGTGCCGTTGGCATCGGTTTTGCCGTGGGATTGTGACCAGACCAACTTGCCGTTGTGCACTACGGACACCGATAAAGAAGGCAAGTTGAATGTGACTTGAGCTTCTTGCATGATCGCGTCCAGCCTGTTCCATTGGGCTTTTGAAATGTTCAATTGGGACACGGCAGTCGATGGTACGAATGCAAATGCAGCAAGGCTGAACAGAAATGCGACGTGCAATCGTGTTGAGTGTTTGGTTTTGAAGGAAATTTGGGCAATCATAAAAGCTAATTTCGGTCAGATGGGCGCGAATGCATTTAAGATAGGTGATAAAGTACGTTTTCTTAACGAAGTAGGGGAAGGCCGCGTCACGGCTTTACAGGCAAGCGGTCAGATCCTCGTCGAGGATGATAACGGGTTTGAATACGCTCATGCGCCTAAGGACTTAATTCCCATGGAGTCCCGTCTCGAAATGGAACAAGCCTACGAACGGGCGGTCCCATCGGTTCTTGAAATCCTTCAACAGGAAATGGATCCGGTCCGTCAACGCAAGCTTGAACAGGACTTCAAATCGAAATACACAGAGGCGCAAGAACGTCCTGCGGGCGGAGCAGTGGAGGAGGTCGACTTGCACCTTCATGCCCTTGTGGATATTCAGGCAGGCCTCAGCCCTGGCGTGATGCTCGAACTTCAAATTGCGCATTTTGAGCGCATGCTCCAGATCGGTATTCGTCAACGCAGGAAGAGAATGATTTTTATTCATGGAATAGGGCAAGGCGTACTGCGACATCAGATTTGGTCCTGCGTAGAGCAGTACTACCCGGACTGTTCGTGCCGCTCGGCAGATCCACGACAGTATGGCAATGGCGCAACGGAAGTGTGGATTGGCGAGGCTGCGTTTCGGAGTTGATTGTATTTTATTCTTGACCTGTATTGGCCTTTCTCTCTGCTGCCCACTCCCTTGCAATGGTTTGAAGGTCCCGTTCGGGATCCTTTATTGAGAGCTGTTGAGAATCCATTTCCAAAGGTTTATCCAAGGCCTTCCAATCCGTTACGGCAAACTTGAACGTCGTTCCTTTTTCACTGGTGAGTTCGAGGGAAAGGATGGGGTGTTTTTGTGCATCATGCGGAAGGTCGACGCTCTCTAGTGGCTGGAGACGCATCCACTCGAATACTGCGCGTGCCTGGCCTGTATCTTTGCCTTTCCGTAGGGTTAATCGCATGCTTCCGCTGTCAACAGATGCAACCCAAACTGTGGTGGAATCGGTGGATTGACTCAATGCCCACATATCGGATTTCTTGGAGAGAAATTGCGTTTTATTTCCGGTAAATCCTGCTTTCTCTGCGATGCTTGCTGGAATGAAGTTGCCTTGCAGTGAGTTAAGGTCGAAGGTGGCAGCCCTTCCGTTTTCAGGATCGAGGTAGAATACATCGTCCGATGGACCATTCACTACTTGCCAAATGTGCGGAGTTGCTGGTTCTTTTGGATTGTTCCAGAATACTTGCACTTGTTCGCGACCCGCGCGTTCCACGGTGAAATGGCCCACGTGGGTCCACAAAAGTTGCTCGGTACCGAGGTTTGTCCTCGACAGCGCCTCGACTTCGCGCGATAGTTCAGCTTGTATGGCCATTTGAGCGAAGCGTGCAGAATCAATCTCTACCGTATCTCGGCTGTTCATTGGATTCACTTCTGTTGAATCGGTTGCCTCAATGGATTTAACCGAGGTGTTCGGCTCGCTTGCTTGACCGGCAGCTCCGGTGTAAAGTATTCCGATGAAAACTCCAGAAACTAACGTGGATTTCGCAGTGCATTTCATCCGACGAAGATACGATGCGAGCCGCAGAGGGCTTTCAGTTGCGGTATCTACGTCGCAGGCGCTTTGGGTTGTTCCACGGGGCCTGCAAATTGGGGTCACGGACATCCACATCCTCCTCTAGCACCCATTGGTTTTTCTTCCAAGCAAATCCGTCATAGGACATGTCAGGTCCGTAGTAGGACGTTTGCCCTTCTAGGTCCGGACTCGGTGGGCTGAGGTGATCCATGACAATCATTTCAAGGTCTTCACGCCATTGAAGGATGGCAGACACTTGGTCTGAATACTCGAGGATGTACCGCTTTGTGGAGCCGCGACCGGCGGAGATGATGGGCACGCCAAATTTGAGTTTCGATCCGCTGACGGACAGCGTTTCGATAACCTTCCGCGTCCGGATGTTGTCAGCTCCGTCCCAACCGAGTAGCGTATACACGGGTCGGTTGCCTT
The DNA here is from genome assembly GCA_002690915.1 of Crocinitomicaceae bacterium. GTDB lineage: Bacteria > Bacteroidota > Bacteroidia > Flavobacteriales_D > Sanyastnellaceae > UA16. Next base: position 25,156 of record NZGF01000081.1, on the reverse strand, counting down.
GGTACTGCAGGAGCGCCTCATAGTAAACAGCACCGGGCCATTCCTTAGCCGTGTATCGGGACTTTTCATTGAGCGTTGGGCGGAGCGTTGTAGATCTTTTGAACTGTAGCGATTGTGCTTGTTGTTCTCCCTTTCTTCCGCTGAAGACCACAACTGCACCATAGGCGTGGGTTTGATTCTTCAATTCCACATTCCACGAAATCAGAGTAAGGCGCTCTTTACCGATGCCTGCTGAGGCAAATCCCATCACCGACCCCAACTTTTCGCCAACGTCGTCTTCCAGTTGATGGTTGCTCCAATGGGATACCATGGATGAGGATAGCTGTTCACTTAGTGCCAGTCGCTGGGCGTCTGTGTCGGCTTCTTGGATTTCTGAATAGAGGTCAACAAATGCCTCCAAACTAGGGTATGCAAATGAATCTGAAATGCCGCAGAGGAGAATGGTTAGACCCACACTTAGCTGCATCGCGCATTGTTTCAATGGTTTCGATGAAGGAATCACTGGCATAAAAGTACAAACGCGTGGATGGCTTGTCGAATTGTATTCAGAGGTGCATAAAGGCCTTCTTGGACAAAAGCAATTCCTCCGATTCAACGTGATCCGGGTCGTCTACGCAGCAGTCCACAGGGCACACAGCTGCACATTGGGGTTCATCATGAAATCCAACACATTCCGTGCACTTTTCGTGGGTGATGTAGTACGTATCATAGTTACGCGGATCGTTTTCAAGGTCGGTGTTAACTATGCCCACAGTGGGGTGCTCACCGTCTCCCTTGCAGCCCGTTCCATCAGAAAACTGCCAGCCGGCACCACCTTCGTAGATGGCATTGTTGGGACACTCGGGTTCACATGCACCGCAGTTGATGCAGTCATCGGTAATCATAATGGCCATGCGCGTATTCGGTCTTGGGATGCATTGTTACATTTGGCGCGAAGATACGCACCAAAATGACCAACACATTCTTCTCCGGCCTTGTTCAATTGGGCGCATGGTTCCGCGGTGAAGTGGAGAATGCAGGCCCAGAGGATGACGCGCTGTTGCGCTTTGCTGAGGCTCAGAATCGCTGGTTCTCCCCCGCGTTTGTGAAGGAGGCTATGAAGGCAAACGGAGAAATGTTACGGGAGGAGGTGTTGGAGCAGTGGTTTGCGGATTATTCCGAACTTAAAAGAGAACGCTCGTCAAAACACGTTGGCTTGGTCCTCGCCGGAAACTTACCCATGGTGGGGTGGCACGACGTGCTTTGTGTTTTGTTGAGTGGTCATCGAGCCATTGTAAAATGCAGCTCGGAAGATAAGGTGCTCATACCGGCTGCCGTAGCTGCCCTCGATTCCTTTTGTGCAGATGACATCGCCTCCCGCGTTGAGTTTGTTTCGGGAACGCTCCAAGGCGCGGACGCAGTCATCGCTACAGGCAGCGCCAACACCAATCGGTACTTTGAATACTATTTCCGCCACTTACCAAGGGTGTTGCGAAGCCAGCGAACGAGTATCGCAGTGCTGAGCGGTTCGGAATCCCATGAACAATTGAGAGCCTTGGGGTCGGATGTTTTCCAGTACTACGGCCTGGGTTGCCGAAGTGTCACGAAATTGATGCTGCCACGAGGCTTTGATTTGAATCGTTTGTTCGCCGCTTGGGTGGAGTGGGGGCACATCGCCCAGAATAACAAATACGCGAACAACTACGATTACCATAAGGCGGTGTGGTTGCTGAACGGTGAGGACCTAATTGAGAACGGATTCTTGCTTGTCAAGGAAGACAAGGGTTGGGTTAGCCCGGTTGGAACATTGTACTACGCCTGGTATGATCAAGTAGCCTCAGTAAGGGATGAACTCGAAGGTGCTGCGAATAGTTTACAATGCATTACGACTGAAATTTCGGATGTATTAAACGTTACTGCGGTCCCATCCGTGCCATTGGGCCATGCCCAGAAGCCTAAGCCATGGGACTATGCTGACGGAGTGGATACGTTGAACTTTTTATTGGCCTTATCTTCGTGACTAACTGCGAGTAATTTCGAATGAATCGAGTAAAGTTTTGGGCTTTGGCCACAGCTGGATGTACTGCCCTATTGTGGGGTTGTTCCACAGATATTGATTTGAATGCACCGTATGAGCGCACACCGGTGGTATTTAGTTTGTTGGATGCGGCTCAAGACACACAATGGGTGCGCATTAACCGAACGTGGTTGGGTGACGGCAATCAATTTGATGCAGCATTAATTGCTGACAGCAGTGAATTCCAGGCGGAAGAGCTGACCGTTCAAATCCAGGAGCGGGTCGGCGATGCAGTGGTGGCTGAATGGGCCTTGATAGACACGGTGATCGAAAACAAATCCGATGCGGGCATTTTTTATGCTCCTGAGCATCAGATGTGGTACTTCGTGCCGCAAGGTGGATTGGATACCGATGCTGAATACGACTTGTCCATAGCAATCGCCTCGGAAGCGGAAGAAGTGAGTTCAACCACGAATATGATTGCCGAGCAAATTGGTAACATTACCCAACCGCCCCCCGGCGTGAACAACTTCAAACTCGGTTTTGCTAGCCCTGGATTCACCACAACTTACCCAGATATTACCTTTAAGTGGTCGTCAACCGCGGGAGCAAGCCGCTACGATATTGCTGTATTCATACACGTCGTTGAGAGCATTTGGAATGACCTGGAGCACACGGAACTGATCGAAGAGCGAGAGCGTATTGTGGAGTGGAGTATCGGTAGCTTAAGCACTGGTGACGACGAAGGAGGTGAGGTGCTGCAAAAGGAGGTGAGTGGTTCACGGTTCTATTCCACCTTAGCGACACAGCTCGAAGCTAATCCCTACATCACACGGGTATTGGGAACGTGGGATGAGGAAGTACAGATCGCTCGCGCTGTGGATTTCGTCTTGACCGTTGCGAATGATGAATTGTCAACTTACCTCGAGGTGAATGCCCCGGTGACTGGTGTTATTCAGGAACGTCCGGAATACACGAATATCAACGGAGGCCTGGGACTTTTCGCTGCGCGCGCTACCCAAGGCGTTTACGGAATAGGATACACAACGGCTTCGGTGGAGCATCTGATTGAAGGAGATGAAACCGCCGCGTTGAACTTTTGTACGCCCAATCCTTTCTCTGATTTCTACTGCGATTGATGGAACACACACTCTCGACTCAAGTCCACGATGCCCGCATTGAACTTTCGATGGGATTGTACACCATTCGTTTTGCTGATGAGGCCGTACTCGATGTGAACCAAATGAAACGCGTGGAAGCTGCTCGACGGCAATTGGTGGAAGGCGGTGTGGGACCTGTTTTAGTACTCATTCCTCGCAATGCGGCGCTTGTAGAGCAAGAAGCACTGGCGTGGCTCGGATCCGAAGAAGCTATGCTGGATGTTCCAGCACGTGCGGTTGTCGTGCCTTCATCCATTCAAGTATTGCGCGATCGAATCCGGTGGGCGTTGTTCAAGCCAGCGGTTCCATTCCGGATTTTTCGCAATCCACAAGTCGCGAAAGGCTGGGTGCTCGATCAATGGTATGATTCCCAGATTGGAAAGGAAATCGATGCCTTTGAAGCAGAAGGGCTCATTTGATTTAATGAATCGCGATTCGGACGTTGGATCCGTCTGCAGTGAGAAGGGTATAGATACCTGCGGGTAAGTCAACTGGCACAATCAGTGCATTGGATTGACCTGAGAACACCTCGCGACCCGCTCCGTCGTGAAGCGTCCATTCTGCAGGTGTCGCCCATCGCAACTTTTGTCCGCGCCGAACAGGATTTGGGTAGGGTGTGAATGCTTCGGCCTCGATGGCATCAGCTACACCGCTTGATTCGTCCAAATCTTGAAAGGTCGCCGTCAATGGTAAGCCGAATATTTCTGATATTTCAAGGAGGGGAAACCCCATGCCTGCAGCCCACCACTGGTAGGTCACCTGTTCACGGTCGATAGTGAAAGGATCCCCAAATTGCTCAATGAACACATCATCCGTTGCGGTCAATTCCGTGCGCGTTCTAAGCACCTCATACGAACCACTGGGCAGCAAGAGCGTGCCCCATCCATCCACTTCAACTTCACGCGATTGGGTCAAACCGTAAGTCAATATGCCGGTTACGTTCAATTCAAAAGCAGCTGTGCTGCTCATAGTTTCCCCATATTCCAGCGGCAGGGGAAGAATCTCATCGATGTCATCGTATGTAACGGGCAAATCAAATCCCATGGCGCTCAAGCCAATTCCAGCGATGGTGTATGCGTCGCCATCTGTTTGGTAGAAGTTCTTTAAGCCTTCAATCGGAATGCCCAGATCTTCCCCGAGATCTGGAAATTCAGTTGGCAGGAAGAAGTCACACTGGTATGTAGGATTGAACGGACTGTTGAACACCAAGGCAGCACTGATGCTCGCCTCATTGATGTCGACAGGAGTCAGAGGTGTCTCCATCATTGGAGTCAAATCACTGGCGTCCCACGTGGCATCCGCACCACTAATTTCGCTAAGGTTGAGGTCCATGATTGCCGAATTGACCAGTGGATACATAACATCCGGTTGGGGCATATCACTGCTTGTGATGGTGATTTGGCCGAAAACTGCACCGAGAAGGCACACGGCTGGAAGCAGAAGAATGATTTTTCTCATGGAGGTTATTTCTTCCGAAAATACGGTTGTTTTTCCCTTATTGTTTTTTCCACCCTCCCCATTCATCAAATGCCCACTTGAATCGTATGCCGACACCTTGAACAGCATCTCCTTCTATGGTGTTGGTTAGCGACGCGTTTTGACGGGAATGGCCGGTCAGCTGAATGCCGCCATCGTCGGTCAAGTCAAAGCTTACGGTGAGATCTTGGATTTGAAAATCTTCAGCATTCACGGCGCCAAAGGTCTGGGCGCCCACTTCACCTTCGATGTGCAATCGATCGTTTAGCAATTGTGTGCTCAGTGCAAGCCCTAAGGCCTGTTCCCCGCTTAACGCGTCTTGGGCATAGTCGAGACCTACATCCATGGACGGCGCGATTTGTGAAATCCAATGACCGATTTGGTTCGCTAGGAATTGGGTGCTCTGTGCGGGCTGAATGAATCCGCCAATCGCTGCCTCGGTTGGGTCGGAGGGGATGAATTGGTTGAGCGTCAGAAGGCCGAGCGCTTGGCGCTGAACTTCTTCTTCACTAATGAGGGCACCTTCCACTAGGGCCTTGGTCCTGGAGTCAGCTGTGGGAACAGCAACATTGAAATCCAGTCCTGGACGCATTAGCGATCCCTCAAGCTGCAACTGCAGGTCCACCGGGATGCGGCCTGGGAGGTCGTCAATGTCTGGGAGTAAAGGATCCAGCGAGGTGCGTGTGGTATACGTTGTGGCCACATTCAGTTGGGCATCGTATGGATCGCCTTCCCATGAAACAGTGCTTCCCGGTTGAATGTCAAAGCGCTTATTAAACCAGTTTTGCAGGGTGAAGTGATATGCGCCATCGGTAATTTCCAAGCTGCCCGTCATGTCCAATTGTTCGAAATCATTGACTTCCAGGTCAAGGTGGCCGATAGCGTTACCTACGATTTCATCACCGACTTTCCGATCGAATACGATTCGCGCTTGCGCCCCATCATCAAGGTCAATACCCAAGTTCATCCGTGTATTCGAAAACGTACCGCGTGGAGTGGCTGTGATGTCCGATGCTGCATCGTGCTTTTCAAATCGAACGAAGTCCGCGTAATCCACATCGGATCGACTGTCCATGGGCAGGGCAAAATCAGTGCCTTCTCCAGTTTTGATGGAAGCATCGATTTGCAGAACAGGGCCAAAACCTGAAACGTTGATGTCGCCTATTCCTCGAGCTGTCCCATAAAAAAGCGCGTCATCGGTGATGGGAATATTCATGAGTTCGATGGGGCGATCGTTGATTTCGATGCCGAAATCCAAATCCCATTCCTTAAAGGCGTTGTGCATCACTGTGCCGTTGAATCGCGCTTTTGCACTATCCCCATCGCACAAGGTCCATTGGTCCATGAAGAATCCATTGGCTTGTACTTTGACTACTCCGTCTCCCCGGTATCGGGTTCCGAGGTAAGGTACAATCAGAGTTAAATCCTCAGGAACGATGCGTCCATTTATGAGGGGGAAGGCGTCAAATCCTTGCACGGTTAGTTCTCCTGAAACCTTGCCAAATAATTCAACACTTGCCGGGGGCAGTAGGTCGTTGACCGATGCGAGGTCGATGTCTGTAAAGGCAATGATCGATTGTCCCGTATTCAAATCGTCTATTGGGAGATCAAGTGCCGCGAAAATATTTCCTGACGGGAGGGAGGAGGTGCGGAGTTCCAAGTGCGGCGCGCTGACAGGCCCTGAGGCCATTACCTCCGCTTCTACAGCGGTGAATTTGTTCCAGAGGGCTTTTTTGCACCTAAGTGAACCTCCGATTTGCGGCACACCACCGTCTGATTGAATCCTGACGGTGCCATCAATTTCATCGATACTGTTCGATTCGCTGCCCAATTGGAAGCCCTCGTGGATAATTCGCGCCTGCACGTTCCAATCGTTTGGCTTCAAGAACGCCCCCGAAAAATCCAGAGAACCCCCAGCGGAGAGCAATGGCATTGCCGACAGAGACAGTGACGAAGTTGCATAGTCAATCAAAACAACTGAAGGTTCATCCAATGTGAAAACCTCTCCGCCAATCTGACTGGTAAACGTCTGAATAGCCAATTCCAAGCCTGTTGTATCGGCTTCAAACTGTCCTGAAGCTTCTTCGATGATCGGAATATCATTCAACGCGAGGCCTCGTGTTTCCCATTTCAAAATCGAGGGTTGATTCATATGCAGTGCCGCTTCGATGCTGAGGTGCTCCGCCGTAACATTTCCAAATGAAAGGGACGGGATGCGGGTGCTCAACATCCCATTTTCGCCATTCCATCGAGCTTCAGCTGCAAACGGCTGACGCGTGGTAAGGGGAAGATTGGCGAGCAGAGCGATGGGTTGGAGATCGGACACGTTAACTTCAAGATTGAAATGTGGTGGGATGGATGGTCCTTGGTCTTTCGATTCAAATGCCAATTGGTTGGGATTGAATGACCAGTTGGTCAGGAATGCGGTATTGCATTTTGCTGTTCCTGAGGTAACCGCGGAAATCCATTCAAGTTCCCAGGCATCGCCGCTTCGTTTCTGGATGGCATCGAACCGGTCAAAAACACGGGGTGCACGGTTTTCCAGAAGAACGATGTCTCGAACTTCGATGAGCTGGGTCCAGTTTTCCCAGTCCGTGCCGGACGCTCGCCATCCGATGCGCGCGAACAGTTCCCAGGGAGAAGAGGATTCGGCATGCGGTGCCAACTGTTTAACACGTGTTTCAGTGGAGATAGACCATGCGGAAGGATTCCACGAAGCATCCCATTCGGTTTTGATGGTGTCTCCAAGCGGATGCGAAGCCGTGAGGTTGCCTTCCCAACGGTTATCTTGAGGATGGCCATACCAGTTCAATTTCCAATCTCCTGTGGAGAGATCTTGGTTGGAAACATCGAACACGAATCCATGCAATTCTGCGGATAATTCAGTCTGATTTTTCGCTGTGTTCCATGTCAGCTGGAGCTTTTGATTCGAGGCTTTCTCGGGTGTAAGTCGTGCACTTATTTTGGTTTCTTCTCGTCCTATTTCTAAGAGCCAATTGGAATGGGAACTGAAATATCGGGGCAGCGAGAGGCCAGCGAGGTTGGCAGCAAATTCAAGCTGGGCCGAGTTGATTTCTATAGGGCCCGCTTTCCAGGTTGAACCTTGAAAGGCCAGCGGGACATCTACATCCAATTGAGAAAGAAAGCCGCTTCCCTTGGCCTGAGCGTCCCACGTAAAGTGCCCCGTGACCACCGAATCGGAGACTACGCTGGGCAATTCACTCAACCAGTTTTCCATTTGAATAGGCCATTCCTGAAAACGTGGCACGGCTTCAAATGCAATGGCCTGCTGCGCTTGATTGGATCGCCATTCAACAAAAAGGCGCCCCCAATTGGAGTCAGTTTGGAGCGTAAATTGCTGCAGGGAATCGACACAGTGAAAATTAACGTTGAATCCTTGGATGTCGGTTGGTGCATCCCAAGCGCCGGACCAAGAATCTTTGGTCATGGACACGGGAGAAATTCTTGCTTGCGGCAAGTGCAATGCACCTTTCAAATTTGCGCCAGCCCATTTTAGTTCTTCCAAATTCAACACATCCCATTCTACATCTACTGCGGCCTGATTTGCACAGACCACGACATGTACATCGCTCACAGTTGCTGCATCGAGGAAAAGTTGCACGTTGGTTGTGACAGACGATTGGGAAGTTTTTGTGCTATCGCTCTGGGCGAAGAGCACTCCGTCTATCCCTTGAATATCAAAGTGCTCAATGTGCCAATTTGGGCCATCGATATCGGCAATGCGAATGGCAGCATGTTTCATTTGCAGATCGGTGCTTCCAGGATGGGTAACGCGCACATCGGCCAGTTCAATGGAAATAGGGAATAGCCCAATCGATACATTTCCCACTGACCACCGCAAGTCCTGTTCCAATGTCGCGTGATTCAGCGCGAGGCGGCATGCCCATGTCTGGAATGCCGGGGAGAAGCCAATGCCAATTACCAACGTCAAGCACGCGATGGCAAGGTAACGTCTGCGGAAGGGTCGATTTGGGAAAATGGGCCTCATCTATTTCACGTGAAAGTATACTTTTGTAGTCAGAAATCATGCCAACTCCATCGGTTATCCTAGCCATTGAATCCTCCTGTGATGATACGGGTGTTGCTATTATCCGGGGGCGAGAAGTGCTCTCGAACGCAATTGCCAACCAGACGGTCCATGAACAGTATGGTGGCGTGGTTCCTGAATTGGCGAGCCGTGCCCATGCGCAGAACATTGTTCCGACCCTGGAATCCGCATTGAAGACAGCAAAAATCTCCGTGGAAGAAATCGATGCTGTGGCGTACACCCGAGGTCCGGGATTGATGGGAAGTTTGCACGTTGGAACGGCATTTGCTAAGTCGTGGGCGTGGGCACATGGCATCCCCATGGTCCCTGTTAATCACATGCAAGCCCATATCCTCGCCCATTTTTTGGCTCCAGATCCGTCTCCTTCGTTCCCTTTTTTGTGCTTGACTGTAAGTGGTGGACACACCCAGTTGGTGCAGGTGGATGGGCCTTTAGATATGACCATCTTGGGCGAAACGAAAGATGATGCGGCCGGAGAGGCCTTTGACAAAGTTGCCAAATTGATGGGGCTTCCGTATCCAGGTGGACCCATATTGGATCGCATGGCAGCAGAGGGCGATGGCCTCGAGTTTGCATTTACGAAGCCTAAAGTTGAAGGACTGGACATGAGCTTCAGCGGATTGAAAACCCAGATATGGCAATTTCTCCAGCAGCATGTTCAGCGGAATCCCTCGTTCATTGAAGCGCGCAAGCACGACATTGCCGCAAGTGTTCAGCGTGCCATACTTAACATTCTCATGGACAAGGTCGAAACCGCTGTTGAGCAAACTGGAATTGCACGTGTTGCCATTGCAGGTGGAGTTTCAGCGAACCGAGGGCTGCGTGCAAGACTGCAAGCCAAAGAGGATAGGGCGGGTTGGCAAGTTTACATCCCGCCTTTGGCTTACTGCACAGATAATGCAGCAATGATTGCCATGGCGGGGAGCCTACTTTTTGAAGCAGGTGGTCGCGGAATCCTTAGCGATGAGCCTGTGCCGCGATGGACATTTTAACTGGTCTCGTGGCCTTCGTCTGCATGCCAAGTAGGTTCCAACGCCCAAAGAGGTAAAGTCATACGTGCCATCACGCCACACTTAAAGGGATGGCCAGCTGGGCAATCCAAAATTTCCAATTCACCCCGATGCCGCAGCAGTGCAAGGCGCTCCTTAACAATTTCAGTGCCTCGAGATTTGTGTCCGCTTTTTTGGTCCTCTTTCGGTCGGATCCCGGCGCCATTATCGCAAACGGTTATGATGAGGTCTTGGTCTTGCCAGTGGACTTTTACGACTAAAGTTGGCTGGGCCAAACCCGCACCGGACAACCCGTGCCAAAGGGCATTTTCCACGAGCGGTTGAAGAATGAAGAGCGGACAAGGGACAATCGATGGAAAAACATCTGAGGCGATGTCAAACTTAAATTGAATGGATTCAGACAAGCGGGTCCGTTCCAATTCAAGGTACTGATTTATGTGGTCCATTTCTTGAGCCAACGGGCCCAGCACCCGGTCTTGTGACATGAATCCGAGCATCAATAATCTTCGAAATCTGCTGAATACGTGGCCTGCTCTCAGACTTTGACCTTCCTGCAGTAAGTTTTGGATTCCCGTCAGCACATTGAAAATGAAATGGGGATTCATCTGGGATTTAAGGTGCTGTCTTTTGGTCTCTCTCACTTGTTCCTTAAGAAGAAGGTTTTGCTGAGCTTGCGACACGCTTTGCATCAAGAGCTGTTTCTGAATCAACTGCTCGCGTGTGTTCTGAGAATATCTGAGTAGCGAACGGAGACTGAAGGCATAAAAGATTCCGTTCATGCTCGACATAGCGATAGAGCTCCAGCTCAACAAGGCCAACGTAGGCGAGATGAACGCGTGATCCCGGGATAGATAGTCATAACCTAATGTGACAATTGAGGCAGATAGGAGTACAATGGTAGCTGCCGAAAACCAGCGCTGCGGTGTTGTGAAGAGTTGAGGAAACCTTTTGGCTATTGCACTCAGGTTGTGCCAAATCCCGGCACTCACAACAAGGAGTATGGCCAGCCCCAAAAGGAATGGCCATGAGGACAAGGATTCAATCTCCGGCATGCCATCGAAAATAAACAGAGGACCAACCCATGGAACAGCGCACTTCACGAGCGATGCCATTCGCTTTAAAACTGTTTCGGCGTTCGCGCTACACTTCTTGGTCGTCCGTAACGTAGGCTTTGCGTAAGGCGCTCTGAAGCTTACGAGCGTATTCGTCCTTTAACCAGTTTTTGTAGTTCTCGGTGGTCTTCGCGATGCACTTCGAATACAGACGAATTCGGTAGGCGATGTCGCCATCCAATTCTTTGGCCAAGTCGAAGGCATCCCAGAGATCATCACTGACGTAGCGGATGATTTCGACGTGGTGAGCAATGCTCAGTTCGATGGCTTCTTTCGGGCGTCCGCCATTGCGCGTGACGCGAACATAGGCTTCTGCTATGTTGAAGTCAGGATCCGGTCCGCCTTGGAGCTTTTCCATCAATTTATCGGAGTACTCGAATACGAATTCGTCTTCGATTTCTTCGTCACTGTATAGGCCTTCAATGTAGGAGTTGGGCGACTTAAAGATTTCTGCCCAATTGATATGGGATTCCCAGAGCCCGAAACGACGGGCATTGTTACCGAGATCAATCACATTGAAATCTAGTTTGCTTGGGAGAACACGAGAGCCTCGGCCAATCATCTGGTGATACAGCGTCAAGGACTTTGTCGCTCGGTTGAGGATGATTGTTTGAACTGAAGGAGAGTCGAAACCGGTTGTCAGGATGGAGACTGAACTCAGAATGGCATCGGGCTTTTTCTCGAACCACTCCAAAATGTCTTGTCGTTCTTTCTCGCTGTGGGTGTTGTCTAAGTGCATGCACTCATAGCCCTCCTCGATGAACATCGCTTGAACTTGCTTCGAGGTATTGATCCCGTTGTTGAAAATGAGGGTTTTGGTGTCTTTGGCTTTCTCCTCGTAGGCATACAGCAATTTCTCCTGCATGAGGTAGTTACCGTAAAGCCGTTCGGAACTGCTCACGGTGTAATCGCCATTGATGCCAATCTTCAAAGAGCGTAAGTTGACGTCGTAGCTGTAGGTTACAGCCTTGGCTAAGAATTGTTGCTCAACCAACGATGAAATCGATTCGCCAACCAATAGCTCATTGTAATTATCCTTTAACGGAAGCTTCACGTTCGAGCTCAGTGGCGTGGCGGTTACCCCAAGGATGACCTGATTCGCAAAGTGACCGAACAGCTTTCGAAAACTATTGTAGTGCGCCTCATCGATGATGACCAGTCCCAAATTCTCGAATTCAATGCGCTCATCGTTCAAGCGGTTGTTCAACGTTTCGACCATGGCCACGAAACACCAGTGGTCATCTTCTTCATCAAGCTCTTTGACTTTGCTGTTGATGATCTTGTTCGGAATGCCTATGTCGGACAGCATGCGACTGGTCTGTCCGCACAATTCGATGCGGTGCGTCAAAATCAACACTCGCTTGCCCGTTTTCAAGATGAAACGCTTGGCCAATTCTGAGAAAATGACCGTCTTTCCCCCCCCGGTAGGCAACTGGAACAACAAGTTATACCGGTCCGGGAATTTCTCCATCCGAGACATGAGCGTATTGATGGCATTTTCCTGGTATCCGTAAAGGTTTTTCCCTTTGTTGGCTTCCAGTTGTTTCTTCAGCTCGAGGTCGGTCAATGACAAAGTGGCAAGAGATTTTGATGGCGCAAGTCTCCAAAAGGGACAAGTTCGAAAGGGCAAAAATACTTTTTAGATTCCTTACCTGAAAGGAATTGACCGGATAGGTTTTCAACGAAAGCAGTTGGGCCATTGGAAAACCGATTTGTACCCTTCATTTTTGCCTATGCTTTTCGATCATCTTCCAGCGGAATGGGGCGGACCTTTGCGCCTTCCAGCAGGGTTGTTGGAGGCCATTGACAAGGCGGTACAGGAAGAAAGGAAAAACGGCATTTGTTGCCCTCCTGCTGGGCAGGAACTTCAAGCTCTGCATGGGATTAAGCCTGATGCCGTGAAAGTGGTCATTTGTGGTCAGGACCCATACCACGGCCCCGGTCAAGCCCATGGAATGGCATTCTCGGTGGCAACGGGTGTTCCGTTTCCACCGTCCCTTCGAAATATAATCAAAGAGGCTACTGCGGATTTGGACCAACCGTGGCCGTTTGAGTGTTCATTTGATGAACGCGGTTGCTTGGCGCCGTGGGCACGTGCTGGGGTGCTGCTGCTGAACGATGTTTTGACAGTAAAAGCAGGCGAAGCTGGATCCCATGTTCACTTGCGGTGGCAGGAATTCACAGGAGCTGTCCTTGACCTTGTGGCCGAACAGGATCAGCCGTTGGTGGTCCTTCTTTGGGGTAAGCCGGCTCAGTCGCATGCGGTTCGCTTCACGAACCCCAAACACTTGGTTCTGCAAGCTCCTCATCCAAGTCCATTGTCCGCATTTCGAGGGTTTTTTGGTTCGCGTCCGTTTTCAAAGGCTAACGCTTGGCTCGAGAAGCACGGGCTCGACCCTGTGGACTGGATGGGTCAATAGACGAGCAGTCTGCCGATACGATCGTCGCCTCCAAACAGCAGGGCGCTCGTTGCTGGGGATTTCTGCAGGGGGCGACTGGCAAGTGCATTGATGGAACGTGTGCTTCCGCCTTCGCGATGGGTGATTTTTCGGACGAAAGTCAAGTCGTTCATACTCCATGCTTTGAGGGTTTTGTCTCGGCTTGCGGTCCAAAGGTTGTTGCCATCACTTACCATTCGGTAGATAGCACCCTCGTGAGCAGGGATGGAAAGGATTTCTTCTCCTTCAGGTGTCCAAGCCCGGATGCAGCCATCTCTTCCTGAGGATAGCCACGCTTTTTTCTCAGGCAACCAAATTGCCGAATAACAGCCCCCGGAATGCCCCTTTATTTCAATGGTATTGCGCAGGCTTTGGTTCACCTCAAGGTGCGGGCAGAGATAAGCCTTGCCCGATGTCGTGCCGATGAAAAGCGATTTGGAGCTGTGAACGAGGCACCGAATTTTTTCTGCACCGGGTAGCGTCCATTCGCATTCCAACTCTGCGCCTCTCCACAAAGCGATACGCTCATCTCCGCCGCCAGTGAGCAAGCGTGAAAGAGGTGACCAAGCCAGTGCGTACAGTCCATTGCTATGGGCTTCGATGCGGCTAACGGCTTCCGGTTTGGTTGCTTCCCACGTGAACAGTTCGCCGTTCTCTGTTCCAGCTGCCCGCTGCGCGGAATGGCATCCTACAGCAAAAAACGCCTTATCGTGGTGAAGCAGAGCCCGTCCTTCGCCCGTGCCATCGGAATTCCATTCGGCCACAATTCCGTCGCCCCCTGCCGTGAGCCACCTTTGGGTAGAAGGGGCCCAGCAAGCGTCGTAAATGGCGCCCTGGTGACCGGAAAGATGTGTTGTTTTTTCGTTCGTTCCCATCGATTGCCGAATTTAGTGCCCTCAAAGCAGTTACAAATATGCAATACGTATTCCTTGGCATGGCCATACTCACTATCGTGGCCTTCATTCAATACCGTCGCCAAAACAAGCGATAACTTTTCGGAATGAGCAAACCATCCATCCCAAAAGGAACGCGTGATTTTGGTCCGCGTGTCATGGCCCGTCGAAACTGGATGTTCGGCGTGATGCGCGAGGCTTTTGAACGCTATGGGTTTCAACCGATTGAGACGCCGGCCATGGAGAATCTCCAGACCTTAACGGGCAAATACGGTGAGGAAGGTGATCAATTGATTTTCAAAATCCTCAACAACGGGGATTACTTGAGCAAAGCGAATGCCGATGCGCTTGCTGCCGGTGACTCCAAAACGGTGACGTCTAGCATCTCAAAAAAGGCGCTGCGGTACGATTTGACAGTGCCGTTTGCCCGGTTTGTGGTGATGTCGCGCAATGACCTTTCTTTCCCGTTTCGCCGGTATCAGATGCAGACGGTGTGGCGCGGGGACCGACCGGGCAAGGGCCGGTATCAGGAGTTCACCCAGTGCGACGCGGACATCATCGGTTCCGACAGCGTTTTGTGCGAGCTTGACCTCCTCACCCTTTTTCACGAGGTACTTTCCGAGTTGGGCGTGCCCGGTTATGAGATTGTATTGAACGACCGCAGATTACTGAATGGCTTGGCTCGGGCTTGGGGCATTGAAGAGCATTTCCAAGACCTCACTGTAGCTTTGGATAAATGGGATAAAATTGGTGACGAAGGCGTGCGAAAGGAGCTGAGCGAACGCGGATTCAGTGGTGTCACCATTGATCGGGTGATGCAACTGTTTAAATTGCTTGCTGTGACCGATTCATTGGACCGGCTCTTGGGGATGAAAGCCCTGTTTCAAGAGGGAGATGTGGAGGCGACTGAAGCATATGAAGAAACAGTTGAATTGATGGCTATGGCCAAAGCCTCAGGTGTTCGGGATACTCAACTTGTATTCGATCCTACCTTGGCCCGGGGCTTGAATTATTACACAGGTGCCATTTTCGAAGTGCGTGTTCCCGATGCACCGATCGGAAGCATTTGCGGCGGAGGACGATACGCAGATTTGACGGGAATATTTGGATGGGACGGTATGAGTGGCGTTGGTATAAGTTTTGGAGCTGACCGCATTTACGACGTCCTTGAGCACTTCGACGCGTTCCCCCAAGAGGCCATGACCCAGCCTGAAGTCTTGGTGGTTCAGTTGGACGAAGGTGGAAGGGCTAATGCCGTCGAGGCCATGCAGGAATTAAGACGGGCTTCCGTTCGTACGGTGCTGTACCCTGATGTCGTCAAATTGAAAAAGCAGTTGAAGCACGCTTCAGAACTCGAGGTTAATTTCGTTTTTATGGCTGGTCCGAATGAACGGTCAAAAGGGGTGTGGACTGTGCGCAACATGCACACGGGCGTGCAAACCCAATGGCCCATCGAAGAGGCTGTGGCTTTTGTCAAAGCCTGAGTCGATTTTCACCGTCTGATTAGACGTAAAATGCCTCCTCCAAATAATTGGCAATGCCAGTCTGGGATGCACTTGGTTGCCCGAGCAATTTGAAGCGATGCTCGATGCGCTGTGTGTTGCTGCCTTCGGGCAGGTACATCGAATCTGGCGGAGCAAACCCAACGACGAGTTCATTGCCCTCGATGTCCATTTCGAGAACAGAATCTCCAAGGGAATCCAAACTTCGTTCCGCCAGTTGGAAATAGGGCCAAAGGGTGCGTTGCGCCCAATCACTGACCAGAAATGTTTGCGTGTACCGAGACCGGGTCAGTTCGTCGAGCATGCCGTCGTCGATATCGCATGAAAGCCGCTTTCCGGTTAGCAGATGCATCAAGTCAAAGTGGGTTTGGATGTGCTCTATGGAATCATGCAGCGGGAGAAAAGGCATGGATCCTTCATACAATGTTTGGCGCAAGTGCCGAGCAAAAACGGTGATGATACGTTCGGCGTGCGCATGGTCTCCCATGAGCAGGTGGTTTTCGATGGTGGCGAGAATTAGCTCGAATCGATCCGTGATTTTGCCCAGTGCAGATTCTGAGTGCGCAACCCGGTTTAAAACCGAATCTAGTCGATTCCGTTCTTCCAGTCGGTCCAATTGACCTTTGAGAAAACCCAACCGCTGCCGAATGTGCTGCGAAGATTCACTATGCAGGACGACTTGAATCCTTTGTTCTGGGATGGATAGTGCTGTAATACCGGTCAAGCTTACCGCCCAGGACCCCAACGCCAAGGGGTCGGGGCCAAGTGCAGCGCTGCCCACGGCAACACCTGTCAAAGCCAAGATACCAATCGCTTTTTTGGCGCTGCTTGACGGGACGATGTGCCCGGACGTTTTTTGGTAAAATTGCCAATAGGTATGCTGGTGAACCCATACGATTCCACCGATACACAGGGCAAAGGCGATCATTGCCGTCATGGCTCTTGCTGCGTTCTCAGGTTTGACCATTCTTGTGCCGCATCGAGGGGATGACGTGCATTGTTGGCCACTTCATTTTGAAGCCGCTTCCAAGCCGAAGCAGCGGAGGAAGAAGCATTCCAACGTGCAATGCGGACCAGCCCATGGACATGTTCGTCCAGTTGGCGGAGTCGCTGTTGTTGGCGTTGGGTCTCAAACCAGCCGTTACTGGACCACTGGTCGACGAGTGCATCCACGGCATCGGCTACCTCACCAATCCCATCTTTTTCGAGGGCACTCGTGGATTGAACCTGCACCGTGTGCCCACCGGGATTGGGAGGAAACAAACGCAATGCCTGCTGGTATTGGCTGGCGGTTTCCCGGGCAAGCGGCCGATTGCTTCCATCGTCTTTATTCACGACGAGTAAATCGGCCATTTCCATGATGCCTCGCTTGATGCCTTGCAATTCATCACCTCCACCCGGTAGCATCAGCAGGAGAAAAGCATCGGTCAGATCCCGCACCGCCGTTTCCGATTGCCCCACGCCAACGGTCTCGACAAGGATGCGGTCATATCCAGCTGCTTCGCACAGCAGGATAGCTTCATATGTGCCACGCGCAACACCACCCAAGTTGGAAGAGGTCGGACTTGGTCGGACGAAGGCCGATTCTTGTTTGGATAAGCCATCCATACGAGTCTTGTCTCCCAATAGGCTGCCGCCTGAACGCGAACTTGAGGGATCGATGGCTAAGACCGCTACCCGATGACCTCGATGCAAGAGCACCAGACCAAACGCTTCAATGAATGTACTTTTTCCAACCCCTGGCACACCGGTTATGCCGATGCGATTGGCCGCTGACCTGGGCGATTTTGAGGCCTTCATGGCTTTTAAAATTGCCGTGAGGGTCTGCAAGTCATCCAGCCGGTTGCTCTCGGTAAGCGTGATGGCCTGGCCGAGTGCATCACGGTCTCCATTTTCAATGGCGGCTGCCCAGTCTTCAGGACTGGGCCGAGTTGACTTCGCTGAGCGAATGCGATGGAGGGCTACTTCCCTTGCTGCTTCACTGGCCTTCATGGATTGGCCTTTTTTATGGAAGCTTGGCTCACTCATGTTTCGAAGTTAACGCGAACATCCGCCTATCTTGCGCTCGTGCAATGGTCTTTTTTACAATTGAGGTGGTTGGGGTTTTGTGCGGCTTTCGTTCTCTTCCTTTCGGGAATAGCTGAGGCTCAGTCCAATGCGCCCTTTGCGCGGTGTGATTCCATGCAATTCATTACCGGCCGGGTCATGGACGCTTCGGGTCACCTAATCCCTGTTGCGATGGTCGTCAACCGAGCGCAGAACGGTGGAGGGCAATTTGTCGACTACCAAGGTCAGTTTCTAATGGCCGTTTGCCCCGGCGACACCATCGCCTTCGGTGCGATTGGTTTTCATACGTTGGAGCGTGTGGCGCCCTTGTCAGGTCGGCAATGGGAATGGGAAGTGCGCCTGCAGCGACTTAAAGTAGAAGTCGGTGTTGCTGAGGTGGTGGCGCCTCGAGATCTGCGTGAAATCGTTCGAGACATCGAGGCCTTGGGCTACAGTGAGGAAGATTTTAGATTGACTCGCGTCGATGCCTTGAGCAGCCCCATTACGTTCCTATACCAGATGCTGAGTCGGGAGGAAAAGAGCAAACGATTGGTGGCTCAGTTGGAAAACCGTGACCACCGCCACGAACTGCTCCGGGAATTATTTGTCAAGTACGTCAACTACGAAATCATCCTTTTGGACCCAGATGACTTCGATGCGTTTATTGCATTTAGTGATCCCGGTGATGAATTGCTCCAGTCCTGGACACAGTATGAGTTTATCCGTTACATACAGCAACGATTCGAATTATTCCTTGCACTTCCATCGCGCTTGGATGATTCGGATTACCAATATCATTTAGACGACTGAG
Organism: Crocinitomicaceae bacterium; assembly: GCA_002690915.1. Lineage (GTDB taxonomy): Bacteria > Bacteroidota > Bacteroidia > Flavobacteriales_D > Sanyastnellaceae > UA16. The sequence continues at coordinate 6,643 of NZGF01000081.1, read as the reverse complement.
GCCTAGCTCATCAATGCGCTGTCGAGGTAATGAACGAAAAATTGAAAACACCACCCCATCGCACATCCTGCAATACCTGCAAGGTAAAAAGGCTTCCGCGCGGGATTCAACTCATCGAATCGAACAATCATGTCCACGAATAAAACCGCGGTTCCTAAAAACTCAGCCAGGAGCCAACCACTTCGGTGATCTATGAACAATTCTGGCAGGACGACATCGCTGAGAAGTTCTAAGACAAAGAGTGCTTGTAAGCTTACTAGTGCTACAAAAAGTGCGTTTAAAGGATGAATCGAGGACGAAGCAGTCATTGTTTCAAAAGAAATATACTATGTTTGGCAACCCTGCGTTTTTGAACCATCGATATAGACAGCTATGTTCTTTAACAACACCAACCCCGCAAAAGTAGACCCTTCTGGCTTCAATGCCTCGGGTATTGATCATGAGCGTATCCAGCGCTTCATCATTGTTGTGTTGGGGGTGTTGACCTTCGCGGTGTTTGCAACCTCTTGCACCACCCAAAAGTCCTGCAGCGCATACCAGCAGGTAGAGGTTGCGGAGTAAATTAGAACTGGAAATAGATGAAGGGTTGTACACCGGAGGACATGCCGCTGTAAGCCAATAAGATCGTCGCGAAAGTGATGCCCAATTGCGCCCAATAAGGTGCATTTGCGAATGCCATTCGGTAATTGATCTTGATGCGTTCGGGCAGGCAGTGTATCGCCATGCCAGCAGCCATAAGGCCCAGTATGGGCGCGTATCCCGAAGCGATGGCACTAAATGGACTCGACCAAAATCCAAAAAGCAATTGCTCGATCATGGCATTGGCCGTGAACCATTCCGTCCAGATATCGTGCGGGGTGTCCAGGGAACTCCAGCTGACGTGGCTGCCCGATCTAAACCAGATTCGGGTCATGGTGATGAAATGAAACGTGATCAGGACGCCAACGGCTTGATGCCACCAGCGGGTGTAGCTTCCCCATGGGCTGATTTTCCGCCAACCTTTATATGCGATTAATCCCAGACCGTTCAGTCCACCCCAAAGGACGAAGTTCCAGCTTGCGCCGTGCCACAGCCCGCCGATGAGCATGGTCATCATCAGATTAACATTGGTGCTGAGCCGCTTGCGGACGGACGGGAAAGCATATATGGCGGCCAAGGCGAGGCTCAAGCCGCTGAGCACGATGAGCCGAACGCCGGTGTTGGGCGCCATGAGCAAAACAAAGCTGAGAAGGAAGAAACCGCTGATGAGGGTAAACCATGAGGTGCCGCGGTTTCCGCCCATTGGGATGTAGAGGTAGTCTTTCAGCCAGCTAGACAAGCTAATGTGCCAACGCTTCCAGAATTCCCCCACGTTGCGTGCCTTGTAAGGTGATTTGAAATTTACGGGCAGGTGAAACCCCATCAATAGTGCGATACCAATCGCCATATCCGTGTATCCACTGAAGTCAGCATAGACCTGCAAACTGTAGGCATACAATCCAATGAGATTTTCAAATCCACTGTAACTACCTGGGTTGGCAAACACACGATCTACGACATTGACAGCGAGGTAATCGGCGAGCCAGACCTTCTTGATCAGACCGTTGAGAATCCAGAAAAGTCCCGTTCCAAATTCAAAGCGACTGAGGCGATAGGGTTGGTGAAGCTGAGGAATGAAGGATTTAGCCCGTACGATGGGACCTGCCACCAGTTGCGGGAAAAAGCTTACGAAAAACCCAAAATCCATCACGCTGCGAACAGGCTCGACTTCCTTGCGGTAAACGTCGATGGCATAAGACATCGTTTGGAACGTGTAAAACGAAATGCCAACGGGCAATAGAATCTGATCGATACGGAATGTGGTTCCCAAATGAGCATTTGCCCATTGGCCGAGCGCAGCATGCGGCTGACTCCAGTGTGATCCAAGCAGCGGCTGCAGGGCATCTGCGATGAAGTACGCGTATTTGAAGTAGAGCAGCACACTCAGGTTTATGACTAGACTTGCTGCCAGCCAGTATTTTCGCCGCCTGCCCTCCGAACAATCCATGCGTCTGCCAATCCACCAATCTGAGAGGGTGGAGAACAACAGGATAGCGACAAACGCACCGCTGGTTTTCCAATAAAAAAAGAGGCTCGCCATAAACAGATAGGCGTTGCGTATGCGTACTCGCTTTTCCGATGCGGCCAGCCCCGCCAACACGATCAGCATGAACACCCAAAACGAGGCATTTAAAAACGTGAACGGTTGAGACAGGGTTTCGATCATTGCGCTTGTTTCACTTCGGTAGCGTGGTTTAAGAGAGGTGCCTTTTGCGCATTAGAATAAGCGTCCATCCACGCTTCAAAGAGGATGCTGGCAATGGTTTGATATCCTCCGGCGGTGAAATGCATGCCATCCGTTTGCATGCGTTCATTATCAATCCAACCTGATGTGATGCGCGCACCGCCAAGCGCCGTCGTAAGATCCAAGTATGCCATGCCATTGGCTTTTCCATGTTGGCTCAGCCAGGTCCCAATGGACGCATTGGGATCTGCAAGTGAGACATTTCGGTGTGTCGCCGGAGTGTTGCCAAGCAACACTATGGCCGCGCCGGAAGCGATTAGGACGTCTGTTAGCATTGTGTAGTGTGCACCGAAATTCGCTAGGTTCAGTTGCTCGCCGTCGACGGCATCGTTGAGTCCGATGCCAATGAAAATCAAATCCGGTTGAATCCTCTGGAGCAAATTCGTCCAACCGCTCTGAACAGCAGCCTGTCGAATTCGAAGTCCATTGTGTCCCCATTCGTGAAATGCAATGTGGGCGGTTGTCGATTTGTTTCTGCAGTTCATGCCTGCATACCATACGTCGGCTGACTGCGGGCTGATAAAAGTCAATGCCAAGGTGTCTGCAGGAGCGTCAAATTCCAGCTGCCAGCCTAGGCGTCCGGGTAGGGGTGAGCAGGTATTGAGCGTTGCATTACCTGTCCAGCGCCATTGCGAGCGGTTGGCGTTCGTCCAGATTTCGATCGAGCTACACGCCGTGCGGGTTGAATCAGGTAAGTAGCTCACGTGCTGAATGGATACTGTATCTGATGGATAAGCTACGATGCCGGTAGCGATGGGAAGGGCTTCACACCGCTCTTTTTCGCTTGCGCGGGTGCACCGATTGGCTTTCCATTGACCATCCATTTGAGTTCGAAAATGTGTGGGTGTATTGGTCTGAGCGATTCGGTAAGGAAGTTGCATGCCCCTGGACAAGCCTGCATGCGGCGCCCATGCCGCAAGGGACCGGCGCATCTCGTGTCCGATCCATCCGCCCTGCACGTGGGATCCACCGATGTACAGAATGGTCAATTCGCCCGAGTCGTTAGTTCGAACACTGTCCATGGTTGCCCAGAGTCGATTGAACGCTAAGGATGAATCCGGGCATTCCAATCGTGAAGGCATGCTGTCGCCTATGGCATGCGCATTGCTGGTTCTGGCTTGCACGCAGGAATAGCAGATGAGGCACATGAACGTTGCAATGAGATGGCGTTCAAGGCGCATGGACAATTATTTGTTCAGCCTGGGTGTTTTGCCAGAGCGTCCACTCGGCTTGAATGGACTGACGAAACAGCTCAGCAATCTGCTTTGCTCCTGAAGGGGTGAAGTGAATGTGGTCCGAACTCGCGAGCGGTGGGTCCGATTGAACCCATGCGGCCATACTGCCCTCGCCACCCATGACTTCGAAAATATCCCAGTACAAGGCGTTGTTTGCCAGGGTGGCTTGTTTCAGGGCATCCCGAACAAAGGTGAGTTGTGGATACGTCTCCATTCGAGCGCCCGATTTTCGGGCCATGTCTGATGGTCCAATGACGATGATTGGGACGTCGGGCAAAAGGGATTGAAACAAGCGAATCTGCGAAGTGAACCAATTGCCGTAGCGTTGAGCACTCGCAACGTCCTTGATGTAAGGAACCGTATTCCCTCCGTATTGCAGCATGACCAACTCCGTTCGGATTGCGCCTAGCTGGCGGCTAAACTGCTCGCGGTCCAGTTGCCGGAACACTGTCCCAGAGCTTCCTCGCATGGCAAGGTTGTGAACGACGATTCCTGAATCCGTCCACATGCCGATACCGTTGACTTCTGGGTACCCTCCGTCGAACTGTAATTCCAGTGATTCAAATGCCACTGAGTCCAATGCAGTAAGTGGCAAAGAAAGATGCTGATAAAGGCTCTCGGGTTGGAGCGCGACTGAGACGGTGTCGAGCTCATTGAGAGTCAATGTGAGGGTTGTCGGCTCAATTACTTGTCCCAAAGCCACATGCAACTGATTGAATGAACTATTGCGCCGATAGCCGCGCGGGTGGGGCTCAAATCGCAAGGTGGCAGCCGCCAATGTAGAATCCAGTTGGTCAGAATCTGGCTGAGCGAAGGCAGCCATGAGTCCGAATCGGTCGTGTTGGATTGAGGTGTCTTTTTTCCCAAAACGTGCGTAGCGACGCCAATCATCGCTCCAGGATTGACGCATGGCCAAGGTTGGAATGGGAGATACGGGTGAAAGAAACCCGGGGCCACTGCCGCCCCAGACAGATTGCCAGGCATTGCGCAAGTGGCCCGTAATGCGATCACCTTCAATTTGCGAGTCGCCATAGTGCAACACGTGAATGGTTGGTTTACGAGCCGGAGCGTTCAAAGCAGCAAAGAAATTCCCCAAAGCGCCGAAGGCCACGCTATTGCCTGATAGTTGAAGGTTTTCGTGAAGAAATTGATTGACGGCACCCCGGTCGTATCCAAGAAGATTGAGCTCCACGTTTACCGCTTCGTCTACTTTGGACGCATTGGACGATTCAGTATTTTTTGTGTCATCGGCCGAGACAGGCTCGGAGTAGGCGAGGGAATCGCGAACAGGGGCAGAGGCGGTATAGCCGTCCAGAATGACCTGAGCCTTTTCTGGGGACATGCTTGCAACCGGCTGAGATGTCTGGTTCCAGCGAGGCCAGTCCGAAAACACACTGCGGTCGGAATGCGGCCGCACCATGAATGCGATTATTCCTGCCCACACCGCCACAAAAAACACAAGTGTTTTTCGCACGGGGTGGATGTTATTGCTCATGGCTGGATTGGGATGCACAGGACTTCACCTATGCGAATGTAATCGGTGATTTCATTGATTTCTGCAATCCATTCAGGAGTTGTTCCGGGGTATCTTTTTGATATGTTCCAGAGCGTATCACCCGACTTGACCTCGTGCAACTTACATGTGTAGGCAACGGTGTACGATGAATACTCCGTATTTGCAATTGAGGCTGCTGATCCCGATCCTGAGTCCAGTTCTGCTTCATCTGAAAGATGAACGCTGTTCCATCGGGAAGCATAAGACCCAGGCAAGGCCACTTCATACGAAGCGAGGGCGGAACAGGGCAATTCGTCGCCTACCCACCAAGGCAAGAATTGGGTCAGTACACCAGCTGGAAGGCCGTGCTTTTCAATGAAATTGTTTCTCGATAATTTACCGGCACAGTTTACTTTTTCCCATTTGCTCAGGACTTCGACCCAGTCCATTTGGTGATCAGTAAGTGTGGTGTTGACCATCATGCGGCTGACCACCTTGTACAACGCTAACCATTCGTCCAGTTGTTTGTCGTAACCGGGCTGTCCACTCCACCGGGTCGCAAATGCCATGCCTTTGAGATAAGCAACCAATACCCGGTGTGGATCGTTCGGGAAGCGCCGCTGCAGTTTCTCCAGTTCCGCAATCGCCAAGGCTGTCGAAGTAGCTGGCACGCCACGTTTGTCAATGGCACCGTCGAGTTGCGTGCTGTTGTCCGATGCCTGTTCCTTAGCATTCCACCAAAGTCCAGCACGGGAGTGATTGGAATGGGCCGATTGATTCCACCCCGAAGTCAAAGCCGGGATCCAACGGAAGGAGTATGGCAGTGCAGTGGAGGCCCAAGCTGCATTGATAACTGCGCTGTGCAGTCCATGCAGGGCAGCGAGTTGTAAGAGTCTTTTGCCTTGTTCCTCAAGAAGCAATTGCATGCATCGGTTTTCCCGTTCACGGTTTTCGCCCCAGGGTTGCAAGGATGTTTCTAAGGGGTCCAAGACGGGTATGGATTGGTTGAGGCCGGGCATGCTTCCATACGCCAGTGAAATCTCCGCCTCAAATGCTTTGAAGTCGTCCAGGATGCACCGTTGATCAAACGCGCGTGCCCAGCCCTCGAGGCTCATCTGAGCGTGGGTGGTCCAAGCGTTTATCCCGGAACATACAAGCAGGGTCAACGACGTTACTCGAACAAGAGTAAAGCAATAATTTGGTGCCTTGGAGGACATGTGTCAAAGGTATTCCACTGGAGGCAATAGTCGCTGAGTTGCAGAAAACAGTCGCTGGATCTGCATATAATTAGATTAAGGCATATAATTACTTAACAAACGCTTTGATTTAAGTGCTGAAAAATTTATATTTGATGAAGGTCATGGAACGATAAGTTCTTGGAGGACCTAGTTGTGAATCGTAGTGAAGCATCTGCAACGGCGGATGCTTCATTTTTTTTACGCAAATTGAACTGAACAATCCGAGCCATGGATTCGTTTCTTAGTTATGAAAATGCACCGTTTAGAAAGCACGCAATGGCTTCCCATTACATTGCAGGAGGCCTGGGACTTTTTCAGTGTGCCTGGGAATTTGGATCGAATCACACCCGAG
>NZGF01000080.1 GCA_002690915.1 Crocinitomicaceae bacterium | reverse complement strand
TTTCAAACCGACGAGGGACAGCAATGGAGCCAGCACCTGATGGTAAAGTGACACCGGAGTTTCGCCCAATGAAAAGGCCCGCAAAGAGCGGGCCTTTTCATTGGGCGAAACTCCGGTGTCACTTTACCATCAGGTGCTGGCTCCATTGCTGTCCCTCGTCGGTTTGAAAGACAATGAGGTAAGGTCCGGACGCCATTTGATTCGCGTGCAGGAAGTAGTGCGAGCTCCCAGCGGGGAAGTAGCCTTGATGGAGCAAGTCGACCTGTGCGCCAAGCGCATTGTAAACCACCAAACTGCCCGAAGTGCCGCTGCGCAATTCCATGGGGATGCTGGTGATGGCTGAGGCGGGGTTGGGATAGGCCGCTGCCATCGGCGACGCGTCAAACTCACCGATGCCCACCGTTGGGTCGATGACCTCAAAACTCCACCAACCGTCTGGAGCGGGCATGGGACGATTACCTACTTTTCCTGAGTTTGCCTGTCCTTCTATGTAATAGTGCAGCGTTGTGCCGGGAGGGTGGGCTGGAATGCTGGCAATCCAGTTGCCCAGATAATCTGCATTTATCATGCTCACGGAAGTCCATTCCCCAGTCGGATCGGTCGCCCAATGCAGGGTAGCAGTCTGGATGCCGCTGCGGTGGCTCAAGTACGCCTCCACGTCGTAGTCGTTTTGGTCGTCTTCCGTGTCTGGCAGCGCCAAGTGACTGATCATGAGCGGGTCGTCAACGCCTACGGTATGGGTAATGCAATGGATGGCGCCACTTAGAGAAATGATGGCTGAGCCGTTGTTGTCGCAATCGATGCCGACCACTTCGTACCCTGGTAAGGCCTCCTCGTAGATGCGGATGGCGGTGGTGTCGTACGCGGTGTAGTAGGTGGGCAGAAGAATGGTGTTGTTGACGAAGACGGAATTTGTATACGTCAAGTACCAGCCGTTTTGGTTCGGGTAGCCTCCGCCTTGCTCGGGCGGACTTGGGATGCGAATGATGTCGAACGGTGTGCCCCACTTCGTCGTGTAATTTGCCAACACATAATCCATGTTCGCATTGATTTGAGGTCCATCTGCAATCCCCATTGGATATTCGGCAACGAGGAGGGTGCTCTCGTCGAGCAATTTCATGTGCATGTCAATGTGGTGAATGCCGTCGTAGGGTAAGACTGGCATTTTGATGTAGGTGTCTATGCCGTGGAAGTCCTCGATGATTTGGTCGATTTCGGTCTCGCTGTGGTCCGGAAAATCTGTCCACCACGAACTGCCTCCGTCGTTTTCTTCAAGAATAAGCTCAGACGCAAAAGCAGTTCCGAATCCATCAGACATCCAATTTCCACCTGTGTTCATCAAGTCGTTGGGTTCGGCTGTGGTGGTGTACACGTCCAGCCCCATGTGGTCCCCGAGCACATCGGGAATGGCGTCATCGTCTGGGCGTGGCCGATTGTACATCCAATCCACCAAAACTCGGTCATCGTTCCAGCTTCCATAGACGGTGTTGGCCCCGTAATCGCGGATCCAAATGGAATTGTACTCTGCGGAAACGATTTCCACATTTTCCAAGTCCATCACACCGCCGCAGGTGGAACTGGTTAGGTAATTTTCGACTTCACCGACATCGTCGGCGAAGATGATTACGGTGCATTCTTGTTTCGAAGCGGCAACAATCTGCTTTTGAATGCAAGGAAACGAAGTCCACGAGATGGTCAACGCTTCCACTTCTTCCCATTCTGCAGCGGTGCGCAGCGAATCAAATGGGGGCGGGGTCTCGATGCCGCGCGATGCGACGGGTTCAAAGCCGATGCGTTCGACGTGGTTACGTTCGGCCTTGGTGATGGCTTGAGGCCAGGTGACGTGTTGAGCATGGAGGGCGGTGCACGCGGTCAGGAAGACCGCGGTCAAACCCCTGTTGAGGTTCAATGAGAGGTTCATACTTGCAGTTTGGTCAAAAATACGGCGCCTTTGGTCAGTCCAACAAACGCTGTAACAAGTCCGTGTCGATGGCGTGTCCTCCTTGAAAAGAATGGGTCGTGAAGGATACAGCCTTCTCTTCCAAAACTGAAGCCGTTGTCTTCAGCAGAGAATCGTCGAAGAAGTCGTCTTCGGTGCCCAGCGCCACATCAATGCGCATCGATTTCATTTGTTCGGTGCCCGATTCCCATGGATAATCCGGTGGGAATACCCCAGACCACAAAATCAACCGGCTGAACGCGGTGTTTCCCATCGCCACCCAGCGGGATGCAGTTGCTACGCCTTGGGAAAATCCGAGCAGAACAAGGCGCCGCTCTGTTAAATCAAGTTTGACCGACAAGGCATCGAGGTACCGCACGTAGTCCGCAATGTCGTCTTCCCGTGCTTCTTTTGTCATCCACGAGGCTCCCACACGCCCGTGGGCTCCTTCGAGGTAAAACCGATGCAACCCCTCTGGTGCGACGATAGCCCATCCGGCGTCGGCCAGCGGTTGAAGGCGCCGCAGAAAGAACTCGGGCAACTGGCCGTAACCGTGCAGGACGATCAGCACACCTTTAGCTTCCGAGATAGCGGGGCCGGAGGTGAAGTACCGAGCGGTCTTGGTAACGGACAGCGAGTGGTACGGCATCAGTAAGCGATGAGCAATTCAGTGAGTTCTCCCCGGGACACCCAGATGCTGTCGAGGTTTTCGGTTAATTCTCCATTGCGGGTGACATGGTAGCGATAGGACAGATACCGATCGGCTTCCAAATCACACGTGCGCTCTACATCTACTTCTGTGCCGAAGTGGGTTTCCCACGCATTGGAACAGGTGAGGAAGTCACTTGTAGGGTTCAGGGTGCGGAACTGTACCTTATCCTCCTCGTTGAGCGGGTAGGTGTTGACGAGTCGAATGTGCACGGTGCCTCTAGGGGTTGCTTCTGTCGTGTAGTCGACCTTGGACGATTCAAGAAAGGAATCTGGTTGGATGAAGTCCGAACGGGCGAACCAATCGGTCGAAACCAAGTTGAGTTGGTAATCCAGTGCGTTGACCCTTTTGAAATAGAAATTCGCCAAGCCTACCGCATTGGAGGTCGCAGACCCCACTGGCTGGTAGTTGCCATTGAGTATGCCGTTTTCTAGCACCCGCCGTTCCAATTCGAAGTCGATATCTGCTACCGGGTCACTTGTGTCGACATGAAGCACCGTCACGGCAAGTGTCAAGTTGTTGTCCGGCTCGGGTCGGCATCCGCTGACCACCATGCTGGATAAGATGATCAGTGCCATCGCCAAGCGTCGAAGATGGGAGGCCAGTGAACACATCACGGGTCGATGATTTCAAGTTTAGCGAATTTCAAAAGCAGTTGCTTTTGTCCCGCTTTTGGGAAAAACACCGTGGCTTTCTCGTTGGGGCTGGCTCCTTCTAAGCGTAGCACTTTGCCCTTCCCAAATTTTTCGTGCCAGACGTTGGTGCCTTCGGCGATGCCGTCGACAGGTGCTGAATTGGGTGTTACGTTAGCAGTAGGCTTAACGCGTGCCATGGTCTTGCCGGAGGGCGACACGGGCGGTTGGGGCGGTTTCTTTTTGAAGGGATGTGCGGGCGAGGTACCGGTGGCTTTTTTTTTCGCGGCCATCCGGTCGAACGCAGCGCCTGGGCTGCCGCTGCCCATGGCTTGCCAGTTCTTGCGCTGAGCCTCGAAGTTGGTCCCGCCGGTAAACGGTGTGGGCTTCGCTTGTTGGGCTGAGGGCATAACTAGGCAGTCGCTGTCTATTTCTTCGATGAATCTACTTGGCTCCGCTTGAATCAGCTGACCCCATTTATAACGAGTGAGTGCATAGCTGAGGGCGCAGGTTCGCTTTGCACGCGTCAGGGCCACGTAAAACAAGCGGCGTTCTTCTTCAAGATCGGACCGGGACTGCATTGCCATAGACGACGGAAAGAGCTCCTCCTCCAAGCCCACGATGAAGACGTTCTCGAACTCCAGACCCTTGGCGGCGTGGATGGTCATCATGCTGACTTTGTTGTCGTCGCCATCGTCCTGATCGGCATCTGTTAGCAGGGCGACGTCCAGTAGGAAGTCACCCAACGACGCGAAGGCATCTGGTTCGGTTTCTTTCGCTTGCTCGACGAAGGACTTCATCCCGTTCAGCAATTCTTGAACATTGTCGTAGCGGGCGACGCCTTCCGGAGTTTTGTCTTGGTACAAGGAGTGCACCAGCCCCGTGTGCTTGGCGATGTGCATGCCGAGGTCATGGGCGTCTTTGGTGTCCACCTCTGCGGCAAACCCGCGAATCATTTGTATGAAGTCCTGCACTTTGCGTAGGCTCGCCCCCTTCACGCTCGTGGGCGGCGCCATGTCGTCTGTCACGAGGTCCCAAATGCTGACGTCGCGTTCGGTTGATTCCACGAGCAGCCTATCCATGGTGGTCTTCCCAATGCCTCGAGTTGGGTAGTTGATGATACGCTTGAGTGCTTCATCGTCTCGGGGGTTGGCGGTGAGCCGGAAGTAGGCGATCAAGTCCTTGATCTCTTTGCGCTGGTAAAACGACAAGCCTCCGTAAATGCGGTATGGTACATTTAGTTTGCGCAGGCTCTCCTCAAACGAACGCGACTGGGCATTTGTCCGGTAGAGAATAGCGATGTCCTTCCAATGTTGTTGGTATTGGTTGTGCAGATCGAAGATTTGCGTGGCCGCCCAACGGCCTTCCTCATTGTCGCTGTAGCAGCGGTGCACGGCAATGCGCTCGCCTTCGCCGTTGGCAGTCCACACGATCTTTTCAATCTGGTCCTTGTTGTTGGCGATTACGCTGTTGGCCGCATCGACGATCCGTTTTGTAGATCGGTAGTTTTGTTCAAGTTTGTACAAGACAAAATCCGGGTAGTCCTGCTTGAAATTAAGGATGTTCTGGATGTTGGCGCCGCGGAAACCGTAAATCGATTGGGCGTCATCTCCGACCACACAAAGGTTTTCACGCAAGGCTGCGAGCTGCTTTATAATGAGGTATTGGGCAAAGTTGGTGTCTTGGTACTCATCCACCAAGATGTACGAAAATTTATGCTGGTACTTTAGTAGCAAATCTGGGAAATCCCTGAGCAGGACGTTCATCTTGAACAGCAGGTCGTCAAAGTCCATAGCTTGTGCTCGGAAGCAGCGGTTCTCGTATGCTCGGTAAATTTCTGCGATGCGTGGTCGACCTGCTTGGTGGTCTTCGGACATTATTTCCGCATGGTCGGCGTATCCATGGGCGTCGATGAGGTTGTTTTTAGCGTTGCTAATCCGGGCTTGCACACTTGCGGTCTTGTAAACCTTGTCATCCATGCCCAGTCCTTTGATGATGTCCTTGATGAGCGCCCTACTGTCCTGGGTGTCGTAAATGGTGAAATGGCGGGGGTAGTTGATGCGCTCGCACTCCGTGCGCAGAATCCGTGCAAAAACGCTGTGGAATGTTCCCATCCAAATATTACGTGCTTCACCTTCCCCAATGACCGTGCCGATGCGTTCTTTCATCTCGCGCGCCGCCTTGTTAGTGAAGGTCAGTGAGAGTATTGAAAACGGGTCAACACCGTTATGAATGAGGTTTGCTATGCGGTAGGTCAGCACCCGAGTCTTTCCCGAACCTGCTCCAGCAATGACCATCATGGGCCCTTCTTGATGCCGGGCGGCTGCTTGTTGTGCCTCGTTTAATTCGTTCAGAAAATCCACACCTCGAAGGTAATAAGGGGGGTATAGAAAGAGAAGATTCAACCGACCTCTTCGCCAACTTGTTTAAAAGTCGTCTTTTTCGGGGGGATGAACTGGCTGTTTGGAATGAAGAAAAGCCCTGAATTCAATGGTGTTTTCGCAAGAGCGGTTGGGAATGCGGGAAATGCTTGAAAAAAGGCGGCTTCAGCTATTGCTTTTAAGCGATAATCTGCTACTTTTGCACCCCCTTTAATTTGGGGAAATAGTTTTTGTACACACGTAATCTGATAGACAGGTCGAATGCCAACCATCCAGCAGCTCATCCGAAAAGGGCGCATCACGAAGACCCAAGCGAGCAAATCTGCCGCCTTGGATTCTTGTCCACAACGCCGCGGCGTTTGTGTGCGCGTCTACACTACGACACCTAAGAAGCCGAACTCGGCCATGCGTAAAGTTGCGCGTGTTCGATTGACCAACGGAAACGAGGTCAACGCTTACATCGGTGGTGAGGGACACAACCTCCAAGAACATAGCATTGTGTTGGTTCGTGGAGGCCGTGTTAAGGACCTACCAGGTGTGCGCTACCACATCGTCCGTGGTGCGTTGGATACAGCAGGTGTTGAGGGACGCACCCAGCGTCGATCGAAGTATGGAACCAAGCGGCCTAAAGCCAAGAGCTAATTTGTCATGAGAAGAAGAATACCTAAAAAGCATTTGATCCTGCCGGATCCTCGATTTGACAGCGTTCTCGTAACGAGCTTCGTCAACAACTTGATGTTGGACGGAAAAAAGAGCGTTGCATTCGACATCTTCTATAAGGCTATGGACCAAGTTCAGGAGCGCACTGATGAGAACGGCCTTGAGGTTTTCCAGCGTGCCTTGGACAATGTAACTCCAGCGGTGGAGGTGCGCAGCCGACGTGTGGGCGGTGCTACTTTCCAGATTCCGCAACCCATTCGCGATTCACGTAAGCAAAGTCTGGCCATGAAGTGGCTGATTAGTTTTGCGCGCAAACGCAATGAAAAGTCAATGGCCGATCGCTTAGCAGCGGAGGTCATGGCAGCAGCCAAAGAGGAGGGCGGAACCTACAAAAAGAAGGAAGACACTCACCGCATGGCTGAAGCGAATAAAGCGTTCTCACATTTCCGTTTCTGATAATCGCATTGAATACGCCTTACAATCATGGCTAAAAGAGATCTCAACTACACTCGGAATATCGGCATCATGGCTCACGTTGATGCGGGTAAGACCACTACGACCGAGCGTATCCTTTATTACACCGGTATCTCTCACAAAATTGGTGAGGTACACGACGGTGCCGCGACCATGGACTGGATGGAGCAGGAGCAGGAGCGTGGCATTACCATCACTTCTGCTGCAACCACTTGTTTCTGGAAGTTTGAAGATGAGCAATACAGAATAAATATTATAGACACTCCGGGTCACGTTGATTTTACCGTGGAGGTAGAGCGCTCATTGCGTGTATTGGACGGTGCCGTTGCTTTGTTCTGTGCAGTATCGGGCGTTGAGCCACAGTCGGAGACCAACTGGGGCCTTGCAGATAAATACAAGGTGCCACGCATCGGATTCATCAACAAAATGGATCGTTCAGGTGCGGACTTTTTGAATGTCGTTGGCATGATAAAGGACATGCTTGGTGCACGTCCTGTTCCATTGCAGGTGCCAATCGGCGCTGAGGACGATTTTAAGGGTGTGGTTGACTTGATCACGAACAAGGCTTTTGTTTGGAACGAGGAGGACAAGGGTATGACCTGGGATGAGGTGCCAATTCCTGAGGACCTGGTCGACACTGTTGAAGAATACCGCGGTTTGTTGATTGAGGCGGCGGCTGAACAGGACGAGGCCCTCATGGAGAAGTACTTCGAAGATCCGGACAGCTTGACAGCAGACGAGATTATCGCTGCGATCCGGAAGGCCACAATTGGCATGGAAATCACTCCACTTTTGTGCGGCTCTGCCTTCAAGAACAAAGGAGTTCAAACCATGTTGGACGCGGTAATGATGTACCTGCCTTCCCCCTACGATGTGGAAGCAATTGTGGGTACGGCCGTGGATGATGAAGAGGAGAAAATCGAGCGTAAGCCGGATCCCGACGAGCCCTTCGCTGGTTTGGCGTTCAAAATTGCTACAGATCCTTTTGTTGGTCGTTTGTGCTTTGTCCGCGCTTACTCCGGTAAGTTGCCTGCAGGCTCATACGTAATCAACACGCGCAGCGGAAAGAAAGAGCGTATCTCGCGCATTTTCCAAATGCACTCGAATAAGCAAAATCCCATTGAGGAACTCGAAGCAGGTGATATCGGAGCGGTTGTCGGTTTTAAGGACATCCGGACAGGCGACACGCTTTGTTCAGAAGGTGCGCCTTTGGTGTTGGAGAGCATGTCATTTCCAGATCCTGTAATTGGTATCGCAGTCGAACCAAAGTCTCAGGCAGACCTTGATAAGCTATCCAATGGTCTGGCAAAATTGTCTGAAGAGGACCCAACGTTCAATGTCCGAACGGATGAGGAAACGGGTCAAACAGTGATCTCCGGCATGGGCGAATTGCACTTGGAAGTTTTGGTTGACCGCTTGCGCCGTGAGTTCAAGGTTGAGTGCAACCAAGGTGCCCCTCAAGTTAATTACAAGGAAGCCATCTTTGGTAGCACCGATCACCGCGAAGTTTATAAAAAGCAGTCTGGTGGACGCGGTAAGTTCGCGGACATCATCGTCAAAATAGGTCCATCGCCCACGCCAGAAGAAGCAGGCTTGGTGTTCAAGAACTCTGTAAAAGGAGGAAACGTACCCAAGGAATTTGTTCCTTCTGTGCAGAAAGGCTTTGAAATGGCCATGAAGAATGGTGTGTTGGCCGGATACCAGATGGACAGCATGGCGGTTGAATTAGTGGACGGTTCGTTCCACGCGGTTGATTCGGATCAGCTCTCATTCGAACTCGCAGCCAAAATGGCATACCGGAACGCAGTCAAGAGCTGCCAGCCCAAGATATTGGAGCCTATGATGCAATTGGAGGTTGTGACGCCTGACGAGAATATGGGTGACGTAATTGGCGACTTGAATAAGCGCCGAGCTCTCATTGAAGGAACTGGCGAGCGTTCAGGCAAGACCATTGTCAACGCAAAGGTGCCACTGTCTGAAATGTTTGGTTATGTGACTGACTTGCGCACACTGACCTCAGGCCGTGCGACGTCATCAATGTCGTTTAGCCACTACTCGCAAGCCCCGAACAGTATTCAAGAAAAAGTGATTGCTGAAGCACAAGGCAACGGTTAATAAGGAAGTAAGATGACGCAAAAAATTCGAATCAAACTCAAGTCGTACGATCACAATCTCGTCGACAAGTCGGCCGAGAAGATTGTCAAAACGGTAAAGACCACCGGTGCTGTAATCAGCGGACCCGTTCCACTGCCAACGCACCAGCGCATTTACACTGTATTGCGATCGCCCCACGTGAACAAGAAGTCGCGTGAGCAATTCGAGTTGAACGCTTACAAGCGCCTGATTGACATTTACAGTTCATCTTCAAAGACCGTTGACGCGTTGATGCGCTTGGAGCTCCCAAGCGGCGTTGAAGTGGAAATCAAGGTCTGACAAGAGTTTTTAATTAACGCAAAACAAAACACCAAAATCATGCCCGGACTCATAGGGAAGAAGTTAGGTATGACCAGCGTCTACAATGCCTCTGGGAAGAATATCCCATGCACCGTTTTAGAGGTTGGTCCTTGCGTCGTTACGCAAGTTCGTACCCTGGAGAAGGATGGCTACAAAGCCATTCAGCTCGGCTATGGTGAGCGCTCAGAAAAGCGCACTTCCAAAGCCTTGCAAGGCCACTTCAAGCGCTCTGGCGTTGGCCTCATGCGAAAATTGGTTGAATTCAAAGGATTCGCCGAAGAACACCAAACGGGTGACAAAATCAATGTTGAAGACATCTTCAACGAAGGTGAGTATGTCTCTGTAGTTGGTAAGTCAAAAGGAAAAGGTTTCCAAGGTGTTGTAAAGCGCCACGGTTTTGGTGGTGTGGGTCAAGCGACACATGGCCAGCACAACCGCTTGCGTGCCCCCGGATCTATTGGTGCTGCTTCAACGCCCGCACGAGTTTTCAAGGGCATGCGCATGGCAGGACAGACTGGCAATGCTCGGGTGACTATCGAAAACCTTGAAATCGTGAAAATCCTTCCTGAGGATGGTGTCATGGTTGTGAAGGGTGCGGTGCCTGGGCACAAAGGTTCAACTGTTGAAATCCGTAAACCAGAAGCGTGATGAAAATAGATGTTTACAACTCCAAAGGTTCAAAGACTGAAAAGTCTGTGACATTGAACAAGGCGGTATTCGGCATCGAGCCCAATGATCACGCGATCTACCTCGACGTGAAGCGGTTCCAAGCCGCACAGCGCCAAGGCACGCACGATACGTTGCACCGTGGTTTGGTTTCCGGGTCAACCCGCAAAATCAAAAAGCAGAAGGGAACAGGTACAGCACGTGCCGGTTCGATTAAGAATCCATTGTTCCGCGGAGGTGGCACAACCTTTGGTCCTGAACCACGCGACTACACCCAAAAGCTGAACCACAAGGTGAAGCAGTTGGCACGTCGCAGTGCGCTCAGCTACAAGGCAAAGGAAAAAGCAATTCTTGTGATCGAAGGGCTAAAGATGGAAGCACCAAAGACCAAGGATTTTGCAGGCTTGATGAAGGGATTGGAATTGACTGATAACAAAACCTTGATGGTTTTGTCTACTGCAGACAACAATGTCTACAAGAGTAGCCGCAATCTCGCAAAGCATCGCGTCATGTTAGCTAGCGACCTCAGCACTTACGACATCATGAATTGTAACACCCTCATCTTCGTGGATGACGCCCACAAGGTGATTGAGGGAATGCTCAAATAAGAATCGTTATGTCACAGATTTTAGTTAAGCCCCTCATCACAGAGAAGATGACCGCCGATACCGAGAAGAACAATGCCTACGGGTTTGTTGTCGAGGACGGTGCGAATAAGGTAGAGATCAAAAAGGCAGTGGAAAAGGAGTACGGTGTGACCGTGACTTCTGTTCGAACGCTGCGTGTTGACGGCAAGCGCCGCCAACGCTTCACGAAGACTGGCGTCATCAAAGGACGCACAGTCGGTTATAAGAAGGCCATTGTCAGCTTGGCCGAAGGAGAAATGATTGACTTCTACGAGAACATCTAAGCACATGGCACTTCGTAAATTCAACCCCATTACCCCAGGCACCCGTCACAAGGTGTTGTCGAAGTTCGACGACATCACTGCGGACAAGCCTCACAAGCCATTGCTGCGCCCCTTGAAGAAGTCAGGCGGAAGAAATGGAGATGGTAAAATGACCATGCGCTACCGCGGCGGTGGCCACAAGCGCCGCTACCGTTTGATTGATTTCAAGCGCAACAAGCAGATGGAAGCTACCGTCCTGACGGTCGAGTATGATCCAAACCGTACAGCGCGTATTTGCTTGGTGGAATACACCGACGGAGAGAAGCGTTACATCGTTGCTCCCCAGGGCCTCACGCCGGGCATGAAAATTAACAGCGGTAAGGAAGCCACTCCGAATGTAGGTCACGCGATGTACTTGTCGGATATCCCATTGGGTACGGTCATTCACAATATCGAGTTGTACCCTGGCAAAGGAGCCGCGCTCGCTCGCAGTGCAGGCTCTTACGCTCAGTTGAACGCTCGCGACGGAAAATACGCGATTGTAAAGTTGCCGAGTGGTGAAACACGTATGATCCTGGTGACTTGCTTAGCCGTCATCGGTTCCGTAAGCAATTCAGAGCATAACCTCCAAGTCTCCGGTAAAGCAGGTCGTTCGCGCTGGTTAGGACGCCGCCCACGCGTACGTGGAGTGGTAATGAACCCGGTCGATCACCCCATGGGAGGTGGTGAGGGTCGCTCCTCGGGTGGACATCCGCGCTCGCGGAAGGGTCTCCCAGCGAAGGGGTACAAGACGCGTAATAAGCGCAAGAATAGCTCGAAGTATATCATTGAACGCCGCAAGAAGTAATAGCCATGTCACGTTCACTCAAGAAACCCCCATTTGTTCACTACAAACTCAACGATCGTGTTGAGGCAATGCAAGCATCTGGCAAAAAGTCCGTGATTAAGACATGGTCTAGGACCAGTACTATCACGCCTGACTTCGTCGGTTTGACGGTAGCTGTCCACAACGGCCGCCAGTTCATCCCTGTTTTCGTTACCGAGAACATGGTTGGTCACAAGCTTGGAGAATTCTCACCCACCCGCACGTTCCGTGGTCACGCGGACAAGAAGGATAAGAAGCGATAATAGCCATGGGAAAACGTAAACGACTCGCTGCAGAAGCGCGAAAGGAAGAAATGAAGAGCATCGCAATCGCGAAGCTCAACAACTGTCCGACGTCCCCTCGGAAAATGCGTTTGGTCGCTGACTCGGTGCGAGGCAAGGGTGTATTCCAGGCCTTGAACATTTTGAAGTTCAGTCCCCAAGAGGCTTCCAACAGGTTGGAGAAGTTGCTCCGTTCGGCCATTGCCAACTGGGAAGCTAAAAATGCCGGAGTGAATCCAGAAGACTCAGATTTGATTGTACGCGAAGTGAAGGTGGATAGTGCACGCATGTTGAAGCGCCTCCAGACTGCACCACAAGGCCGTGCTCACCGCATTCGCAAGCGCAGCAATCACGTAACCATCATCGTAGACTCCGTCAAAAGCTAAACCATGGGACAGAAAACAAATCCAATTGGAAATCGACTTGGGTTCATCCGTGGATGGGACTCAAATTGGTACGGAGGCAACGACTACAAAGACAAGCTTGTAGAAGATGAGAAGATCCGTGAGTACTTGTTGGCTCGTTTGCGCAAGGCAAGCGTTTCCAATATCATCATTGAGCGTACGCTTAAGTTGGTCACGGTTACCGTGAAGTCTGCTCGTCCCGGTGTAATCATCGGAAAAGGTGGCCAGGAAGTAGACAAGCTGCGTGAAGAACTGAAGAAGTTGACAGGAAAGGAGGTGCAGATCAACATTTTCGAGATTAAGCGACCTGAATTGGATGCCAAGCTCGTCGCTGAGAGTATCGCCCGTCAAATCGAAGCGCGTATTTCACACCGTCGCGCCATCAAGATGGCCATCGCGGGCACCATGCGTTTGGGAGCGGAAGGAATAAAGATCAATATTGCGGGCCGTGTTAACGGTGCGGAAATCGCGCGCTCCGAGTCTTACAAGGAAGGCCGTATTCCATTGCACACTTTCCGCGCAGACATCGACTACGCGTTGATGGAAGCACACACCACCTACGGTCGCATCGGCATTAAGTGCTGGATCTGCCGAGGTGAGATTTACGGCAAGAAAGACTTGTCGCCCATTCCACCACAAAAGCAATCGAACGACCGTCGCGGTGGAAGCCGTCAAGGCGGAGGTCGTCGTCGTTCGCGTAACTGATAGAAGAGTTAGATCATGCTACAGCCGAAAAGAACGAAATTCAGAAAGATGCAAAAGGGCCGGATACGCGGATTGGCGTATCGCGGAAGCACCCTGGCTTATGGATCATTCGGAATCAAGACGTTGGAGGAGGGATTTATCACTTCACGTCAAATCGAAGCAGCACGTATTGCGATTACTCGCTACATGAAGCGTGAGGGTCAAGTGTGGATTCGAATCTTCCCGGACAAGCCCATTACATCGAAGCCTGCAGAGGTTCGTATGGGTAAGGGTAAAGGTGCACCTAGTCACTGGGTGGCACCTGTTCGTCCAGGCCGATTGATGTTCGAAGTTGATGGTGTCTCTATGGAAACAGCCCAAGAAGCCTTGCGCCTCGGAGCACAAAAGCTGCCCGTGAAATGTAAGTTTGTCGTACGCCCAGATTATGCAGAGTGATGATTGAAATGACTGAAATCCGACAACTCTCTGACTCCGATTTACAGGAGCGCATTGAAGTGGAGCGAGAAGCACTCGCAAAATTGCGGTTCAACCACACCGTAGCCGGTCTGGAGTCCACGACCGCTCTTAAATATAAGAAGCGCGATGTAGCGCGCTTGTTGACTGAATTGAATGCCCGTAAGAATGCTAACTCATGAGCACTGAAAGCACACCATTGGAGCGCAACCTGCGCAAGGAGCGAATTGGCATTGTTACGTCCAATTCTATGACTAAGAGCATCACCGTGGCGGTGGAGCGTAAGGAGAAGCATGCCATGTACGGAAAGTTCGTCAAGAAAACGAGCAGGTTCATGGCACATGATGAAGCGGAGACCTGCAACATTGGGGACACGGTCCGCATCATGGAGACCCGACCATTGAGCAAGCGAAAGTGCTGGCGTTTGGTTGAGGTAATCGAGCGAGCGAAGTAAGCGTAGAGGAGTATAAAGCGAAAGAAATCAGAAGATGATACAACAAGAATCCCGCATGAAGGTGGCTGACAACAGCGGAGCAAAGGAAGTCCTTTGCATCCGGGTGTTGGGCGGTACACGTCGGCGATATGCAAGCATCGGGGATACCGTAGTTGTGACTGTTAAGGCAGCTACACCCAACGGTAACATCAAAAAGGGAGCAGTCTCAAAAGGGGTGGTGGTCCGCACCAAAAAGGCCGTCCGACGGGCCGATGGGTCGTACATCCGTTTCGACGACAACGCCATCGTATTGTTGAACGCCAACGATGAAATGCGCGGTACGCGAATCTTTGGCCCTGTGGCCCGTGAGCTTCGTGAGAAGGAGTTCATGAAAATTGTTTCACTTGCCCCTGAGGTACTTTAATTCGAAGAACATGTTTAAGCGAGTAAAAGTCAAAAAAGGAGATACCGTAAAGGTGATTGCAGGCGGAAGCAAAGGCAAGCAGGGAATTGTCTTGTCAGTTGACCGCAAGACCGATCGGGTGAAGATCGAGGGAGTCAATATGGTAAAAAAGCACGTAAAGCCTGGACCAGCCAACCCACAAGGAGGGATTGAAAGTGTCGAGGCGAGTATGCACATTTCCAATGTGATGGTTGTTGATGCCGCAGGCAATGCAACCCGAGTTGGACGTCGTCGTGGAGACGATGGAAAGCTTGTTCGTTATTCTAAGAAAACCAATGAGGAACTGAAGTGATGAGTTACGTTCCACGACTCCAGACTCAGTACGCTGAGGAAATTGTACCCTCGCTCAAGGAGCGCTTTGAGTACAAAAGTGTGATGCAGGTACCCCGCGTCACCAAGATTTGCCTGAACCAAGGCCTCGGAAAGGCTATCGCAGACAAGAAGATAGTCGAGTACGCAACCGATGAGATGACACGCGTGGCGGGTCAGAAGGCGGTGAAAACCATTTCGACGAAGGATGTGTCCAATTTTAAGTTGCGTAAGGGGATGCCCATTGGTGCGCGCGTCACACTGCGTCGCGATCGCATGTATGAATTTTTGGATCGTTTAATCGCTATTTCATTGCCCCGTACCCGGGACTTCCAAGGAGTGAAGACCAAGGGATTTGATGGCCGCGGAAACTTCACCTTTGGCGTGAAGGAACAGGTCATTTTCCCAGAAATCAATCTGGACGAGGTGAAGTTCTTTAATGGAATGGATATCACGATTGTCACCACAGCAAACACCGACGAGGAAGCGCAAGCGCTGCTCGAAGGTTTTGGATTCCCTTTCAAAAAGTAGTAAGATGGCAAAAGAATCGATGAAAGCGCGTGAGCGCAAGCGAGCTCGGATGGTAGCGAAGTACGCTGAAAAGCGTTCTGCATTGAAAGCTGCTGGAGATTGGGAAGGACTACAGAAGCTTCCACCTAACAGCGCAGCTGTGCGCATGCACAACCGTTGTCAGATTACGGGTCGCCCTCGTGGTTACATGCGGCAATTCGGAATCTCACGCGTGTTGTTCCGTAAGATGGCGTTGGCCGGGAAAATCCCAGGCGTTAAGAAAGCAAGTTGGTAACCCACGAATAGACTGAAGATTATGAATACTGATCCGATCGCAGATTACCTGACTCGCATCCGCAACGCGCAGATGGCAGGTCACAAAGTCGTGGAGATTCCAGCCTCTAGCATGAAAAAGGAAATGACCCGTATCCTATTTGATAAGGGGTATATCCTAAATTATAAGTTCGACGATGCAGGACACCAAGGCACCATTAAGATTGCTTTGCGCTACGACGGTAAGACGAAGCGACCTGCTATCACACAATTGCAGCGCGTTTCTACGCCTGGTTTGCGTCAGTACGCTAGCTCGGGAGATCTCCCGCGCGTATTGAATGGTCTAGGTGTTAGCATTATTTCCACCTCAAAGGGGTTGATGACAGACAAAGAAGCCCGCAAGATGAACATCGGCGGCGAAGTCATTTGCACCGTTTACTGATAAGAAAGGAAGAGCATTATGTCACGGATAGGAAAAGCACCCATTGAAGTACCAGAAGGCGTCACAGTGACGATTGACGGTGCTTTAGTCAAGGTAAAAGGCCCGAAAGGGGAATTGGAGCAGACAATCGATTCTGAAATCGGTGTCGAGTTGAATGATAATGTTGTGACTCTCACTCGAAATTCTGACCACAAGAATCACCGTTCAAAGCACGGATTGTACCGCGCTCTTGTGAATAACATGGTTGAGGGCGTGTCCAAAGGATATACTATCCGCTTGGAATTGGTAGGTGTGGGATACCGTGCCTCCTCTGCAGGACAAGATTTGACGTTGTCGCTGGGTTACAGCCACCAAATCATTCTGCGCTTGCCTGAAGAAATTAAGTTGAAGGCCGAAACGAAGAAAGGGGAGAATCCCTATGTGGAATTGACCTCGCACGATAAGCAGCTTATCGGCACGGTTGCTGCCAAGATTCGCTCGTTGCGCAAGCCCGAGCCTTACAAAGGCAAAGGTATTCGTTACGCCGGTGAACAGATTCGTCGCAAGGCTGGTAAGACCGCCGCTAAATAATCGAGAACAATGGGAACGAAAAAAACATTCTCACGTAACCGCATCAAGCGCCGCGTCCGTGGAAAGGTCCATGGCACGCAGGAATGTCCGCGGCTGTCTGTTTTCCGCAGTAATAAGCAGATTTATGCGCAGATCATCGACGACCGAGAAGGTCGGACGTTGGCTGCAGCCGGTTCATTGGGTACCGATGACGTGAATGGTCCCAAGTTGGACCAAGCCGCAGCCGTTGGTAAGATGATCGCTGAAAAGGCCAAAGCTGCAGGAATTGAATCCGTCGTTTTCGACAGAAATGGCTATTTGTATCACGGCAGGGTGAAGTCCCTGGCAGAAGCTGCTCGCGAAGCCGGGCTTAAATTCTAAGGAAAGATGGAACAACGTCAACAACGAAAAGGCCGCGACAACCAGCAGCAATCACGAACCGGAGATCCCGATTTGAAGGAGCGCCTAGTGGGCATCAACCGCGTGGCGAAGACCACCAAAGGCGGCCGTACGTTCAGCTTCAGCTCAATCATGGTCGTCGGCGACGAGAAAGGCCGTGTAGGCCATGGTTTGGGCAAGAGCCGTGAAGTGGCAACCGCCATTCAGAAAGGCATCGAAGACGCCAAGAAGAATATGATTGAAGTGCCATTGGTGAACGGTACGATCCCGCACGCGCAGGAAATGAAGTTTGCTGGAGCGCACGTCATGATACGACCAGCATCTCCTGGTACAGGTGTTATCGCCGGTGGTGCGATGCGCGCCGTGTTGGAGAGCGCAGGCATAAAGGACGTTCTTGCCAAGTCACTGGGTTCAAGCAATCCACACAACGTGGTGAAGGCAACGTTCAACGCTTTGCAGGAATTGCGAAGTGCTAAGGACATCGCCCAGTTGCGCGGCATCTCTGTGCATAAAGTGTTTAACGGTTAATCTCGAATACCATGGGAAAAATCAAAATCACCCAAGTGCGCAGTGCGATCAACCGCCCTAAGCGTCAGAAGGCCACCATCGAGGCCCTCGGAATCAAGAAATTACACAACCCTGTCGAGCATGAAGCCACAGCACAGATTTTGGGCATGGTCCGAAAGGTGAGCCACCTCGTCACGGTCGAAGAACTATAAATCATTAACCAGCATAAGCCATGAATCTCAGCAATCTCAAGCCAGCAGATGGTTCTCGGAAACAGCGCAAGCGAGTTGGTCGCGGTGAAGGCTCCGGACACGGAGGCACCTCAACCCGTGGTCACAAAGGCGCGAAGTCGCGTTCCGGCTACAAGAGTAAAATCGGTTTTGAAGGTGGGCAACAGCCTCTCCAGCGCCGCGTACCTAAGTTCGGTTTCACCAATCCGAACCGCGTGGAATACAAAGGCATCAACTTGGACACCCTCCAGGAATTGATCGACCGCAAGAAGCTCAAAGCAGTCACCCTAAATGACCTCATGGAAAACGGCTTGGCCGGAAAGCGTGATTTGGTCAAAATCCTCGGAAGAGGAGAGCTGAAGACAGGGGTACCTGTGACAGCACACAAATTTTCAGCATCTGCGAAAGCTGCTATCGAAGCAGCTGGCGGTGAAGCCACCGAAGCATAATCCCCTGACAGATGAAGAATTTTTTCACTCAAATCTCGAATATCTGGAAGCACGATGAGTTGCGCCAGAAGTTGGGCATAACCTTGGGCTTGATTTTGGTTTACCGAATTGGCTCATTCATCGTGATCCCTGGTGTAAACAGCGACGTTCTGGCTGAGCAAATGGCGCAGTCCGGAAGCGGCGGTTTGGGCGACTTGTTGTCCTTGTTCACGGGTGGAGCTTTCACGCGTGCCTCAATCTTTGCTTTAGGCATAATGCCCTACATCTCGGCGTCGATTATTTTTCAGCTGTTGGGCATTGCTGTGCCTGCGGTTCAAAAGATGCAAGCTGAAGGAGAAAGCGGGCGAAAGAAAATCAACCAGTATACGCGTTTCTTAACCATCGCAATTACATTGGTACAAGCGCCTGGCTACCTCGCTACTTCGGTTGCGGGTGTTCCTGGAGCTGTTGCGGACCCATCAACATTTTGGTGGTTCAGCGCGGTCTTGATTTTGGTTTGTTCAACGCTCGTTATTATGTGGTTGGGCGAGCGTATTACCGATAAAGGCGTGGGCAACGGTATTTCCTTGCTCATCATGATCGGTATCATAGCTACCTTTCCACAGGCCATCATCCAAGAATTTATCCACCCGGATACATCGGTGTTCTTCTTTCTGGTAGAAATTGCTTTCTTGTTGATTGTCATCGGCGCGAGTGTTGCCTTGGTGCAGGCTTTGCGCAAGGTTCCTGTCCAGATGGCCAAGATGCAGGCGGGCGGCTCACAGCTCCCGCAAGGTGAGGGTGCACGTAGCTACATTCCATTGAAGGTCAATTCAGCGGGTGTGATGCCAATCATTTTCGCTCAAGCAATCATGTTCGTGCCGTTGTATTTGACACAAAGCGCGACGTTCCAAGACAATGCAGCATTGCAAAGTCTTTCTGACTTCAACGGACTGTGGTATAACCTGATCTTCTTCGTAATGATTGTGGTGTTTACCTACTTCTACACGGCGATTACGGTCAACCCCAACCAAATGGCGGATGACTTGAAGCGTCAAAACAGTTTTGTTCCAGGCGTGAAGCCAGGAAAGCCCACGGCGGATTTCTTGGAGCGCGTGTTGTCCAACGTCACGTTGCCTGGTTCTTTAATGCTGGCCTTGATTGCTATTTTACCGGCAATCGTGTTCAGCCTCGGTTTAACAAAAGCGCAAGGCTTCTCCATTTTCTTCGGCGGTACGTCGCTGTTGATCATGGTGGGGGTCATTCTGGATACCCTTCAACAAATCGAGAGCTATCTGCTCTCCCGTCATTACGACGGTTTGATGAAGTCCGGAAAATTGCGCGGCCGTCCGCAGTCTCCTGTGGGTGGTATTACGGGATAATCTGAAATGGGTTTCGGCCGACGCGTGCATATCAAAACGGACGATGAGGTCGAGCTCCTTCGGGAAAGTTCTTTGCTTGTAGGGAAAACGTTAGCTGCTGTGGCCAGTCGGATTCGTCCGGGGGTCACAACACTGGAACTGGACGCAATCGCGGAAGAATTCATTCGCGATTTCGGCGCAGAACCTGGCTTCAAAGGATACGGAGGATTTCCGAATTCCTTATGCACATCCGTCAATGAAGCGGTTGTGCATGGCATTCCAGACAATCGGCCTTTGGAAGAAGGGGACATCGTGTCCATCGATTGTGGAGTGTTGAAGAATGAATTTTACGGAGACAGTGCGTACACCTTTGCGGTGGGCGACATTGCTCCAGAGGTTCAGCAGCTGCTAGACGTCACCAAAGAATGCCTCCGGCTTGCAATTGAGCAAGCTGTGGTCGGGAAGCGAATCGGCGATATCGGTTTCGCTTGCCAGCAACATGCCGAGAAAAACGGTTACGGAGTAGTTCGAGAATTGGTTGGTCACGGGTTGGGTCGTTCGTTGCACGAAGCACCGGAAGTCCCCAACTACGGACGGCGCGGTAACGGTCCGCGTTTAATGGACGGAATGGTTTTAGCCATTGAGCCCATGATTAACCTTGGTCGGAAGGAGGTCTTTCACATGGAAGACGGCTGGACGATTGTGACGGCAGATCGCAAGGTGAGTGCGCACTTCGAACATGACGTCGTCGTGCGCAAGGACCAAGCGGACGTTCTCTCAAGTTTTGACGAAATAGAAAAAGTCTTACAACACTAAAACGATATTCTAACTAGAGATTAAATCATATGGCGAAACAAGCGTCCATAACGCAAGATGGCACCATCCTCGAAGCATTGTCCAACGCAATGTTCCGAGTTGAATTGGAAAACGGGCACATCATCACGGCCCACATTTCAGGAAAGATGCGGATGTATTACATCAAAATCTTGCCTGGTGACCGCGTGCGAGTGGATATGTCTCCATACGACTTGACCAAAGGCCGAATCTCGTTCAGATACAAGAAATAATTGCACTATGAAAACCCGTGCTTCACTCAAAAAGCGTACCGCCGACTGCAAGATTGTTCGTCGGAAAGGACGCTTATACGTCATTAATAAGAAGAATCCTAAAATGAAGCAACGTCAGGGTTAATCCTGATGTCGCCAAACCCATCGCCCATGGCACGTATAGCTGGTATCGATATTCCTCGCAACAAGCGGGGTGTGATTGCACTCACTTACATCTACGGAATTGGCCGTAGCCGAGCCTCTCAATTGCTCTCGGAATGTGAAGTGTCAGAAGACAAGAAAGTTGAAGACTGGACCGATGATGAAGTCGGTGCGGTCCGTAACGCCATTTCCACGAGCTTTAAAGTGGAAGGGGAGTTGCGTTCGGAAGTTCAATCTCACATCAAGCGTTTGATGGATATTGGAAGCTACCGAGGCATCCGCCACCGTAACGGCCTGCCGTTACGTGGACAGCGCACAAAGAATAACTCACGCACCCGGAAGGGCAAGCGTAAGACAGTCGCGAACAAGAAGAAATAATCGCATTCATTGAGTTCCCTGTGGAACTGATCACCTAAAAATTAAGACGATGGCGAAGAACGTCAAGAAAAAGAAGAAAGTCGTTGTGGAGGCCACAGGCCAAGCCCACATCCACTCATCCTTCAACAACATTATCATTTCGCTGACCAACAACAGTGGCCAAGTGATTTCATGGTCAAGCGCCGGGAAGATGGGTTTCCGGGGCTCCAAGAAAAACACGCCCTATGCTGCACAGGTTGCTGCTGAAGATTGTGGTCGCGAAGCGCACGACCTCGGATTGCGAAAAATCCGAGCATTTGTAAAGGGTCCAGGAGCGGGCCGCGAGAGTGCCATGCGCGCCTTGCACAACATGGGAATTGAAATCATCGAAATCGTCGATGCCACACCATTCCCGCACAACGGATGCCGCCCACCAAAGCGTCGTCGCGTATAATTCTCATCGTCGAACCTAAGAACAGTAATCCGATATGGCACGTTACCGCGGACCCAAATCAAAAATCAGCCGCCGATTTAAGGAGGCGATCTTCGGCCCAGATAAAGCGCTCGAGCGCCGCCCGTATGGCCCAGGCCAGCACGGCAATACCCGCCGCCGAAAGAAGGAATCTGAATATTCTGTACAGCTCGCTGAGAAGCAAAAGGCAAAGTACACTTACGGAATCCTAGAGAAACAGTTCTCCAACATGTTTAAGCAAGCCAACGCCCGACCCGGCATCACCGGTGAGATTTTGCTCCAATTTTGCGAAAGCCGATTGGACAACGTGGTGTTCCGCTTGGGCATCTCAAACTCCCGCCGTGGAGCGCGACAGTTTGTCACGCACCGTCACATCATGGTGAATGGCCACGTGGTCAACATCCCCTCGTACCGCTTGCGTCCTGGTGACGTCGTGGCTGTGCGTGAGAAGAGCAAGTCAATGACGGCGATCACTAGCGCACTCGGTTCAGCCCCCAAGCGATTGGAGTGGTTGGACTGGAACACGCAGAACATGTCCGGCACTTTTATCAGCATACCAACGCGTGAGCAAATTCCTGAGAACATTAAGGAGTCGCTCATCGTCGAATTGTACTCGAAGTAATCCAAAAACCTGAGACACATGGCAATTCTAGATTTCCAGAAACCAGACAAAGTGATTATGTTGGACTCTACGGAGTTCAATGGCACTTTTGAATTCCGACCCCTTGAGCCAGGTTTTGGTATCACCGTAGGTAATGCGTTGAGACGCATCTTATTGTCTTCTTTAGAAGGCCACGCCATCACAAGCGTGAAGATCGATGGCGTTGAGCACGAATACAGCACCGTTAAGGGCGTCCAAGAGGATGTGACCGAAATGATTCTCAACCTGAAGCAAGTCCGCTTCAAGCGTCAAATCGAAGGCACTGATGGTGAAACCGTGACAGTAAAGGTCAGTGGTCAAAAAGCCTTCACCGCGGGCGACATCGGTCAGTTTACTTCTGCGTTCCAAGTTATGAACCCGGACCAAGTCATCTGTAACATGGATGAGTCGGTCTCGATGACCTTGGAATTGAACATCGGCAAAGGCCGTGGCTACGTTCAAGCTGAAGAGAATAAGCGCGAAGGGACATCTCTCGGCACGATCGCCATGGATTCCATCTTCACGCCCATCCGCAACGTCCAATACGAAGTGGAGAACTACCGTGTTGAGCAACGCACTGACTACGAGAAGCTCGTCCTGCACCTCGAGTGCGACGGCAGCATTTCTCCAAAGGATGCCTTGCAGGAGTCAGCGAAGATTTTGATTCAACATTTCATGCTGTTCAGCGACGAGCGTATTTCTCTTGAATTGGAGGAGCGCGTTGAAGTGGAGGAATTTGATGAAACCAGTTTGCATATGCGCCAATTGCTCAAGACGAAGCTTAGCGATATGGACCTCAGCGTTCGTGCGTTGAACTGCCTGAAGGCAGCCGACATCGAGTCGTTGGGCGAATTGGTGAGCTACAACAAGAACGACCTGTTGAAATTCCGAAACTTCGGCAAGAAGTCCCTCACGGAGTTGGAGGATTTGGTCGAGAACAAAAACCTCTCATTCGGAATGGATGTGAGCAAATACAAACTCGACAAAGAGTGAAGTCATGCGGCACAATAAGAATTTCAACCATCTCGGTCGTAAGACCGCACACCGTAAGGCCATGCTGTCCAACATGGCGTGCTCACTGATTGAGCACAAGCGTATATCTACCACTGTGGCCAAAGCGAAAGCGTTGAGACAGTTCGTGGAGCCGCTTGTTACGCGTTCGAAAGAAGATACGACGCATAGTCGCCGTATCGTTTTCAGTGCTCTTGGCAACAAGTTTGCTGTCTCTGAGTTGTTCCGTTCGGTGGGCCCGAAAGTGGCCAGCCGTGATGGGGGCTACACGCGCATCATTCGCACGGGCAATCGCTTGGGCGATAACGCTGAGATGTGCATGATTGAGCTCGTTGATTTCAACGACATCTATGGAACCGAAGCTAA
Organism: Crocinitomicaceae bacterium; assembly: GCA_002690915.1. Taxonomy (GTDB): domain Bacteria; phylum Bacteroidota; class Bacteroidia; order Flavobacteriales_D; family Sanyastnellaceae; genus UA16. The sequence goes on along the minus strand of NZGF01000080.1, from coordinate 28,086 downwards.
GAAGAAGCGTTCACGTCGTTCACGTCGTGGTGGGGCGAAAGCCGCTGCTGCTCCGGCCGCTGAAGTTGCAGCTACAGAAGCTGTGGTTGATGAAGCACCGGCTGCTGAGGCTTCGGCTGAAGAAGCACCGGCTGCTGAGGCCGCTACTGAAGAAGCGCCTGCTGCTGAGGCTTCTGCTGAAGAAGCACCTGCTGCTGAGGCTTCGGCTGAAGAAGCACCTGCTGCCGAAGAGGCTGCCGACGGCTCGGAAGAACAGAAGAAGGGCTAATCCTTTTTTACCAAGGATAATAAAACGGGAGGCTGCGAAGCCTCCCGTTTTGCTTTCTCGCTTTTCGCTGGTTGGTGAACAGGTTGAGGAAAAATCGAGCGGCCTTAGAGTTGAAGAGGTGAAAGCCGGGAAGTACTTTTGCACCATGGTTCAATCAAGTAATCAGAAAGTATCTGCTGTGCTCATCCTGGCAGACGGTACGCGCTTCGAAGGGAAATCAGCCGGTGCCATTGGGACAACGACCGGTGAGATTGCATTTAATACTGGGATGTACGGATACCAAGAAATTTTCACGGATCCGAGCTACCTGCGCCAAATCTTAGTGATGGCAACTGCTCACGTAGGTAACTATGGCGTGCACGATGCGGAAGTGGAGTCTGACCGGGTGCAAATTGCAGGATTGGTCACGAAGAATTTTTCCTCTATTGCAAGCCGAGTCGGCGGGTGCGGGACGTTACAAGATTACATGGACCGCGACGGCGTGGTTGGCATCTGCGACATAGATACACGTGCACTGGTTCGTCACATACGGCAGAAGGGGGCGATGAATGCCATCATTAGCAGTGACAACACAGACGAGGCCGAACTCAAGCGCCAACTCGACGCAGTGCCGTCTATGGAGGGGCTTGAATTGAGCAGCGAAGTCACGTGTGCCGAGGTCCATGTGGAGACCCCTGCAGCCGGAAAGGAAAATGGATTGAAAGTGGCTTTGCTCGACTTGGGCGTTAAGAAGAACATCGTTCGATGCCTTACCGATCGGGGTTGTGAAGTGCACGTTTTTCCGATGCATTCTTCGATAGAGGCAATGATGGCCATTGACCCTGATGGCATCATGTTGTCCAACGGCCCCGGCGACCCCGGTGCGATGCCCGAGACCGTAGAGAAGGTAAAGGCGCTTGTGGATACAGATAGAAGTGTGTTCGGGATTTGTTTAGGGCATCAGGTGCTGGCCTTGAGCCAAGGATTGAAGACGGCGAAGATGTTCAACGGTCACCGTGGTGTGAACCATCCCATCAAGAATCTTATCACGGGCAAGGCCGAGATTACCTCACAAAACCACGGATTTGTGGTGGACCGTGATTCGTTGGATGCACACCCAGACGTGGAATTGACCCACATCCATTTGAACGATAATACGGTGGCTGGCATCGCATTGAAAGGTCGCCCGGTGTTTTCTGTGCAATATCACCCGGAGGCCTCAGCCGGTCCGCACGACAGCCGGTACCTGTTCGACCAATTTGTGGCAAATATGGAACAGGTGGCTGTGCCTGCGTGATTCCCTCTTTGATTCAGTAACTTCGCGGCGGTTTTACGACCAGGATTTGGTAATGACCCCAATCCCAGCGCCTGTATGCGTATCCACTTTTCATTATTGTTATGAGTTACATTGACCAAATTCAAGCCCGCCAGATCCTCGATTCTCGCGGCAATCCCACCCTCGAGGTAGACGTCGTTTTGGGCGACGGAAGCATGGGCCGCGCTGCGGTGCCATCTGGAGCATCGACGGGCATCCACGAAGCCGTCGAATTGCGCGACGGCGGTTCGGAGTGGATGGGCAAAGGCGTGACCCAAGCGGTTGACAACGTCAATGACGTGTTGTCAGACGCATTATTGGGCTTAGACGCCTTCGACCAACGCGCCATCGACCAGGCAATGATTGACCTTGACGGAACAAGCAACAAGGGAAAGATTGGTGCTAATGCCATCCTTGGTGTATCTCTCGCCGCGGCCCATGCTGCTGCGGAATGCGCAGGACAGCCGTTGTACCGCTACATTGGTGGCGTGAATGCGCACACCCTGCCTGTTCCAATGATGAACATCCTCAACGGTGGTTCTCATGCAGACAATAAGATTGACATCCAAGAATTCATGATAATGCCCGTGGGCGCGGAGACGTTCTCTGACGGCTTGCGTATGGGCACGGAAGTCTTCCACACCTTGAAGAAAGTGCTCAAGGAGGGCGGTCACGCGACTAACGTGGGAGATGAAGGCGGGTTCGCACCGAACCTCGGTTCGAACCATGAGGCCATTGAAGTGGTCATCGAGGCCATTGAAAAGGCAGGGTTCCGACCTGGCGATGATTTTCTGATTGCCTTGGATGCCGCCGCGTCTGAGTTTTATAACTCAGAGTCGAATCAGTATATTTTTGAATCCACCGGTGATCGGATGACCGGAGGTGAATTGGTAGACTTCTGGAAAGGATGGACCGAGAAGTACCCGATTGTGAGTATCGAAGACGGACTGGCAGAGGACGATTGGGACGCATGGAAGTTGATGACGGAAGCGGTTGGTAGCGGTATTCAGCTGGTTGGAGATGATTTGTTCGTTACCAATACCCATCGCCTAGCGCGTGGTATCGAGAATGACATTGCCAATTCGATTTTGGTGAAGGTGAATCAGATTGGTACCCTCACGGAGACCATCGAAGCGGTCAGTTTGGCACACCGCAACGGGTACACCAGTGTCATGAGTCACCGCAGTGGTGAGACCGAAGACACGACCATTGCAGATTTGGCAGTAGCACTCAACACGGGCCAGATTAAGACTGGTTCAGCGAGTCGATCGGACCGCGTAGCGAAGTACAACCAGTTGCTCCGCATCGAGGAGGAATTGGGTGCGACAGCTGTATATCGCGGGCATGCATTCCGCGGTTGATTCGAGCCCTTATTTATCAGACTTCATAAACGGCACCGGGTCAATTTGGCCCGGTGTCTGTTGTAAGAGCCCATAGATGCGGAATTCTGTGCGGTCGTTGTCCTCATGGTTGTATAACGCACAGGGCGTGCCGGGCAGGCACCCGTTGCGAAGCTCGTCAATGCCCTTTCCGACGCTGATGAGTTGTTTCGAGGAGACGCCAGCCTTTAGCAAGAAGGATTCGATTTCGATTGAGCGCAGTTTGGATTTTCGGTTAGTAGGTTGATCGAACAGGTCCCATGTTGAAGCGTTTTCGTGGGTTCGAATCTCGAGGAATACCTCCGGGTTAAGTTTGAGGAAGTCCACCAAGTAGTAGAGGTTGACCTCGCTTGCACGGGTCATATTGGCATCGGATTCCCATTCTAGACCTGCGATTTCGAAAGGCGTACCACCCATCCAGCGGTCGGCGAAGCGCTTGTCGTTCAATGTTTTGATTTTGGCCAACTCTACTTCCCAAACGGGTTCGGTGGCGTCAGTAGTGATGAACTTGCGCGTCACCAAATAACCTGGCAGTGCGCAGGTAACTTGGAAGCCACGGTCGGGTGGAAGGTCAATCGAAAGCTTACCGTCAAGGGATGTTCGGGTATCCCATGCCGAACCGTCTTTTAGGTCAATCCAGCGAATGGGTACGCGCGGCAACGATTCGCCCGTGGCGTAATCTTTGGCCACCACGTTGAACCTCGCAACATCGTCGCTTTGTTCCACTCGGAAGATTTCATCGAATCCACCTCGGTTGGAACAGATGAAGCTGTGTGCGCCATCCGATTCAATGGCGAAGGCGTAATCGTCGGCAAGGCTGTTGATTGGGAAAGCCATCCTAACAGGTGTTTTCCATGCATCGCCGTCTCGCCAGTGCCGTGTTTCAGGTTTTGCAGTTGGATCGATTTCCGTCCAAAAGATGTCCAGGCCGCCGAGGGTAGGGTGGCCATTGGATGCAAAGTACAGGCGACCGTTGTTGTCGAAAGCCGGGAAAATATCCTCTCCAGCGGAATTGACTTCAGGACCCAGGTTGAGGGGTTCTTCCCAGAAAGTCCCGTTTCGTTCGGACACCCAAAGGTCCATGCCGCCTTGGGCTTCTGGTGATGGCAGATCCGTAGCGAAGTACAGGCGATTCCCATCGGGAGACCACGTAGGGTGGGCGAAAACGTAGCCTTTTTCGACGAATGGAAAAGGGTTTGGTTCACCCCATTCTCCTGTCGCTGTTCGTGACGCAATCAGCAATTGGTAGCCGCCTTCGATGGGGTCGCCAAACCAACCGACGCTGCGGTTATTTTTCTTCGAATAAGCGATGGAGCGTCCGTCGGGCGACAAGCTGATGATGCCGTCGTGGTCTGGTAGATCCATGGCTGTGACCTCCTTGGCCCTCATCACGTGGGGGCTGTTATTACCCAAATCTATGAACCAGGTTTCGTTTCGATCCAGCCGGGCGGCCTGGTCGGCTCGACTCCATTGGTAGGGCTCGCTGCAAAAATATAGCCGATTTTTACTGATGCGCGGTGCAGATGCTGTCTCCAAACCGGGGAGGTGAAGCGGACTGACCTGCCAGCGTCGTTCGTCCTCATCAACATGCAGTTGTGAAGCGCACCGGTCCCAGACGCGCCGGACATATTCGGGCGCGTCGTCATCCATCATAAGCCATTCCAATACATCCGCTGCTTCGGCGTACTTACCTTGTTGCATCATGCATTTGGCGTAATTCAACTGGTCGTCAGCGTTGAGTGCCGTTCGAAAGCCCAATTCCTCGTATGTCCTCTCTGCAGCGGCAAAATCCATGAGGTGAAACTGGGTCTGTCCCAGCAAGCGATAGCTCATGGTGTCATTGGGCCACTTGGCCAATGCGCGGTGCAAATTGGCAGCAGCTTCGGTATAACGCTCCTTATCGGACAACCGGAGTCCTTTCCAAAAGTGGCGAGAACCACAGGAATTGAGTAGCATCATTCCTGCCATCAAGGTGGCGGTGATGGTCATTGAGCGGAAAAGCGGCATGTGCTTCATGGTCGATTCATTGCGGTATTGGGTTGCCTCAGGGAGAGAAACCCACAAGACAATGATAACGGCTACACTCCGGTATTTTTAGTGGTTTGTCAAGCTTCTTTCCACAACGCAATATGAGATAATGCGATTCCAGCAGCAACTGAAACATTGAGGCTTCCAGTCTTACCGGTCATGGGTAATCGCAGCTGCAGCGGGCATTTGCGAGCGACGCCGTCGGAAATCCCAGTGCCTTCATCGCCCATGACGAGACAAACGGGGCCGTTGTTTTGGTGCGCATGGATGGGCTTCTCGGCTTTTTCGTCCAATGCGATGCAAGTCATGCCTTGGGCTTTGATGCTATCCAATGCACGGGCCATATCGGGCACACGGGCCACCGGTAGCCTAAGCAGGGCGCCTGAAGAAGATTTGATGGCATCTTCCTGGATGGCAGCTACGCCGAAGGAAGGTATGACCAGCGCTGTGGCTCCAAAACATTCTGCGCTGCGGGCGATTGCTCCAATGTTGCGGACGTCGGTTACGCCATCTAGCGCCACAAGCAAAGGCGCTTCACCTGATTCGTAGGCCCGAGCAATCAACTCTTCAAGCGGCTGGTAGGTGATGGGCGAAAGGAAGGCCAAGATGCCTTGGTGGTTCTTGACGGTGATCCGATTCAATTTCTCTTTGGGCACACGCTGAACGGGGATGTTCAGTTCGCGAAGTTGGGCGACGAGTGCGGTGGTGCGTTCGCCTTTTTCGTCCCGTTGGATCAATACTTTTTGAAATTCCTTGCCCGCGTCCAATGCTTCCATGATCGGATGCCACCCTATCACGTAACTACCCTTGGGCGGGCGTTTTGGGCCGGTATACGGTCCTTTCTTGCGAGGTCCGGAAGGTCCCGATGCTCCGTCAGGGGAAATGGGCCGATTGGAACGGTTCGAAGAACGGTTGGGAGAAGGCAGATCAAAAGGCATGCCCAAAGGTACCGGCAAATCAATCCGCTTTGATGCGGCCGTTGCGCCAATTTGTGACCATGCGGTCCCACGGCGATCGGAATTGAATGCTGCGGCTTAGCACGTAGAACTCGTTATCCCAAGGGTGGGCTACATGGAGGAAACGAAAGACTAGGGCGTTCGCTGAGCCTTCTTCGCCGTAAATCCACCATTCGCTGTCTGACCCGCGCCGCACTTTGTTGGGGATTCCAAATACGATGTGCACCATGCCGCGGTCGGTGCGCCATCCTGGGTGCACCCCGGAAAAGTATCGGTTCGACTCCTCCACTCGGCCGTAATAGGTCGCAATCAAGGTGGCCGAAGCTTCTTTTTCGTTTCCACAGCTGAGCCAGAAGGCGTCCAGCGCGGCCTTGGGGTCCGACGCGGTGACCATGCGTTCGTACTCTTTGCGCGACGTAATGTACCGACTGGATTGGATCATCAGTTGCAGATCTCGGACCTGCGGGTGGTCTTTAGAAGTGCCGACGACACGATGAGCCACACGCAATGTGCCGCTCGCGGTAGGTTGACCGACGATGTTGATGCCAGGTTGTACGATGTAGCCGCTCCAGCCAGTCTCCTCGGTGTTCCAATCCGAGCGGACGGCCGGCTGAAGGGTATCGCTTTTGTCCTTGACCTGGGAAAACGGCGGGGCCGGCATGACCTCCGGGACTTCGGTGCTGGCGTGCTGCCACCGGCTTCCTGGTGCGCTCTCGAAGAAGAGGGTGTCACCTGCTACGGCAAATCCGTCGTGCACGGGCCATCCGTCGCTTTGAAACGGTGTTCTGGGGATGCCGGGCTGGGGCAGAGGCACAAGCCGAGTGGCTGTGGCGTTCCGGTGCAAATCATTCAATTGCATCGGAATCAGGTTGGTTGATTGGTTCCATTCTGAGGCGAACGCTGCAAGCGAAAAGCGCCATTGCTTTCGGTCCCATTGGGGCGCAAAATCCACCAGCGTATCGGTCCAGGAGACTTCAATCGAGCCGGATTTCAGCTGAAGGTTCGCCGTGAAGGGGCTCTGCGGCGAATTCCGGAGAAATAGCGCTTCTTCACGAGACCATTCGAGGTATACATCAACGCTGTCAATGCCTGCAGGTAGAACAGCACACCGCGGGTGGAGGATTTGGGCCTCAAAGTCGTAAGGCCGTTGGTTGGATTTCCCCAATCTGGTGCCAGACGCCCCACAACCGTATAGCGCTGCAGTGATTAGCGTGGCGGTCCCCAAACGGAAGAGTTTTCGCAGATTCATCAAGGGCGTTCCAGTTCGTCGGATTCTTTAGAAATTTCAGGCGAGGTCGCTGGGAGGTCCGATGTGAATTCTTCCGGAATGCGCGCTTTGACATTGACGCCCAATTCGCGCATTTGCTCAGCTTGATACAACGCCCCTTGCCGACCTTTCAGCTTGACCAAAGCCTCGTCGTAGGAGGATTGGGCCCGGTTCAGCTGGACGCGAATCTTCGAAAACTCATCGAGAAACGCGTAAATCTGGTGATAGAGCTTGCTGCCGCGCTCTGCGATTTTTTGGATGTTCGCTTTTTGCTCCTCTTGCTGCCACACGTAGCTGATGGTACGCAACGTTGCAATCAAAGTGCTGGTCGAGACGAGCAGCACGTTTTGGCCTAGGGCCTCCTCCTGTAACCTTAGCAGGTGCTGACCCAATGCGACCCACGAGGCTTCTACTGGCATGAACATCAGGGTGTAGTCTGTGCTTTTGCCGTACAACTCGGCATAGTTTTTTTTGCCCAATCCTTTGATGTGTGAAGAAACGCTTGCGGCATGGGCAGTTCGCTCCTTTTCAATCACCGCTGAATCATCGGCTTGCGTCATGCGCTCATAGGCCGTTAAACTTACTTTGCTGTCGATGATGAGGACCTTGTCGTCTGGAAGGTAAATGAGGAAATCCGGTCGGTAGAGCCTACCCGCCTCGTCCCGTTGCGACGATTGCTTCGAATAATGAATGCCCTCCACAAGTCCCACTTGCTCTAGAATACGCTCCAATTGGTATTCGCCCCAATCGCCCTGCACTTTGGATTCGCCCTTCAGGGCGTTGGTGAGGTGCTTCGCTTCTGTTTGCAGGCTTTGATTCAACGAGAACAGCTTCTCGAGTTCCTTGTCCAGTTGCCCTAATTGTTCTCGTTCGTCACCGTAGAACTTGTTCATCTGGTTTTGCAGCTCAATGAACTTTTCTTGCATGGGCTTCACTACGGCGGATAATGTCTCTTTGCCGCCCTCACTGAGATGTTTCTGGTGGCGCTCCGCGTTTTTTTCTATGATGTCGCGAGCGAGCAGGTCAAATTCGCGTTTGAGCTCCGTTCTGCGGTTTTCGGCTTCTTCGGCGTGGTCTTCGTACCGCTGCTCAGCTTTACTGCGGGCCTCGATTGCCGCTTTCAATTCCTGCCGTGTACTGGTTAATTCTTCGCGGATTCGTTCCAACTCCGACTGCAACTGATCACGATCAAAACGCACCCGTTCAGCATCGGAATCCGAGGATGTAGAGCGGCTGTCATGACGTATCATTTTCCTTGCCAACAGGAGGATCCCGGCGGTCAACAAGGCGAGTATTAAGATGAGGATGGGGATAAGTTGCGGCGACTCCATGATGGGAATATACATCTAAACGTAACCTTCGTATGCGACAATCCGTAGTGGATATTGAACTTTTAACAACCGAAAGATGAAACGGTTTTTTCAATGGACTATTGGCCTGATGTTGGCTGCATCGCTCTTCGCTTCTTGTGCGACGAGTTACTCCGCTTGTGCAGCGTATGCTGAGGTGGAGGTGTGCGAGTGATCACTGCCAATTGAAAACGACTTCCTTTTGAGTGTCCGGGTGCAAAGAGCGCGCCACGGGGCACGCTTTTGTTGTGCGCTCCAAAATAAGTTTTTGCTGATCTGTGACATCTGGAATGTGCAGATCCAGTTCGACCTGAATTCGGTCGATACGCCTTGGATTGGACGCCATTGTTTTCCAAACCCGTGCTTCCATGTCTATGGTTTCGTGTCCCATGTCTCCGGCCTTGATGGCCATGATGGTCATGACACAGCTTGCGAGGGCCGCACTGACGAGGTCCGTTGGTGAGAAGGATTCACCTTTCCCTCGGTTGTCGACCGGTGCATCAGTAATAACTTTGCTGTTGGATTGCATGTGCTGCATCGAAGTGCGCAGTTGGCCTTGATATGCAAGCGTGTAGTTCGGAGTGGTGCTCGTCATTTTTTGGACTTTCTTAATGCTTGCAAATGTGCAACCAAGTATCGCATTCCGCGCTAAATTTGACACATGTTCGCGCCTTGTCTCCGATTCTTGTTGGTCGCACTTGCCTTCTCTTTTGGGTGTGTGGGTTCCTTTAATGGTATCCGAGCGCAGAGCACAAGTGCTCCGCTTACCGGTGACCAAGCGGTGTACCGCGATGGCAAGGTGAACGTGCCGCTGACCGATGAATACCAAGTGGGCGTGTTGTTTCACACCCAAGGCATCGGCATCACGGCCCGACGAGGCTTCTACCTGAATGCGTTTGCCGTGAGGAACATCGGGGTCGATTTGGCTTACTTCAAGCACCCGAAGGAAATCCAGACGACCAACCCCATTTATGAAAACGGTCGGCCGTACGTCTACGGCAAACAGAATACCCTTCAAACCCTCCGCCTTTGGTACGGTAAGCAAAACCTCCGCGCTGAGAAATTGCGGCGCGACGCGGTTCGGTTCAGTACGTTTTGGAAAGTGGGAGCGGCGTTGGCGGTTTTAAAACCCATCTACCTGGAAATCGGCTATCCCGATATCCCCTACGATTATACCGCTAAGGAACGGTACGACCCGTTCGCTCATTTCTCGGACAACATTTATGGCCGGGCTGACTGGAGCAATGGGTTGGATGAGTTAACCGTGGTTCCCGGGGCACATGCCAGCTATGGGCTGGATTTCGAATTCGGGGATGAGCGGTTCATGCCCAAGGCCCTGACCACAGGTGTGTCGGTTGATGCCTTCCTCGTGGCACCTGAGGTCTTTGCCGCGAATTTTGAACAGAACAACCGCTTGTTTGTCACCTTATTTGCGACCTTTGAGGTCGGAAGAAACTGGACCCGGTAAGCCATGACAACGCCATCAACGCCCACCCCTGAAAACGCTTTGCAACGCGTTCCCAAGCCTAAATGGCTCCGGGTGAAGCTGCCTACGGGGCAAGCTTACAAGGAGGTGCGCGACATCGTTTCGGAGCACAAGCTCCACACGATTTGCGAAAGCGGTCATTGCCCGAACATGGGCGAATGCTGGGGGGCCGGAACAGCGACGTTTATGATTCTCGGTAACATCTGCACACGCTCGTGCGGATTTTGCAATGTCGCTACCGGGAGGCCATTGGAGGCAGATCCGTTCGAGCCGGGTCGCGTTGCCAATTCGGTCAAGTTGATGAGCGTTAAACATGCAGTCATCACCTCGGTCGACCGCGATGATTTGCTCGATGGGGGTAGTGAAATTTGGGCCCAGACGGTTCGGGCCATTCGCCACCAAAGCCCCGGCACCACGCTTGAGACCCTCATTCCGGATTTTGCAGGCAAATGGGAAAACCTTGCCCGGATCATTCAGGAGGCGCCAGAAATTGTGTCCCACAACCTCGAGACTGTTCGTCGCCTAACCAAGGAGGTCCGGATTCAGGCTAAATACGACCGCAGCATTGAAGTGTTACGTCGCTTGCGCCAAGCGGGCATCAAAACCAAATCAGGGGTCATGCTGGGTTTGGGAGAATCATTTGAGGAGGTCGTTGAGACCATGGATGATCTCCGAAGTGTGGATTGCCAAATCCTCACGCTGGGACAGTATTTACAGCCAACCCCGAAGCACTTGCCTGTTGTTGAGTTTATTCACCCCGATACGTTCGCGGAATTGAAGGAAATCGGGTTATCGAAAGGGTTCCGCTATGTCGAAAGTGGACCCCTTGTTCGCTCCAGCTACCATGCTGAAAAGCACCTTGTTTAGCGCTTGACTCGAAAGCCTCAAGTGCCACTGCGTATCGGTTTTTGACCGCTTATCCCCCTCAGGCTGAATTTGGTGAGGATGTCGTGAACAGAATGAGTTGACAGGCGCTTTGTTTGTTGTAACTTTCGAATTCCTGATAGACAAAACTCAGACCATGCAATTGAAATCTGTATTCACTGCTTCTGCTGCTGTTGTCCTTGCTTTTGCAGGATGGCAAGCCAACAATTCCACTGACCCTGCTGCTGTTTCGGATCAAACAACGTACGTCCCTCGTGCGGATGCCAAGTCTGCTCAATCGCCTGATGGTGCTTGGGAAATTCAAAAGCTGCTCCGCGGCGACATTGAGACTGGCGAAATGAACGAAGACGGACTGCGCGAACTCCGACATGAGGTGGAGCGCTTCGCGGCCAATCAATCCAGTAACAATCGATCGACAGATCACTATTGGAATGAAATGGGCCCAGACAACATTGGTGGTCGAACGCGTGCCATCGCCGCGGTTATCCCTGAAGACGGCAGTGAAGAGCAAGAGCTCTACGCAGGCTCTGTCTCCGGCGGACTTTGGAAAAGCTACAATGGGGGTAACGATTGGAATCAAGTATTTGGCATTGACCAAATGATGATTGGCTCAATTGGCATCACCAACAACGGCCACGTCTACGTGGGTTCGGGTTCGTTGTTCGAAGGTGGAGGCGGTGAAGGCGGAAGTTCGTTCCGCGGACGCGGCATCTACTGGTCACAAGACGGCGAGAACTTCGAAATGGTAGAAGGAACCGATCCCGGTGAATTCGGCTCGGGCAACTTTTCTGCGGTGGACGCCATGGTGGCCGACCCTAATGATGAAGATCGAGTTTGGTTTGGTTGCAATGCAGGCTTCGGTTACATCGAGAACGGTGTGATGACAATGAGCCCGAGCGACGACATCAGCGGCGCTGTTGCAGACATCGCAGTGGCGCAAGACGGCGCGTACATGCTAATCGCCATGAACAACTGCCGAGTATACCGCAGTGAAGGGAGTGATTTCACTTCATTCAATTCCCTTTCTGGTTCCAATAGCAATGAGACGGTGCTGCCGCAGTCTGGCAATGGTCGTGTACGTGTAGACATTAGCATTGATGACTCTAACCATGCATTTGCAGTGTTCGCGACGAGTGGTGGGTCATTCGGTGGTCTGTATCACTCAGATAACGCAGGACAAGCGGAGAGCTGGTCCAATGTTTGGCCCAACGACATTCTCGAGGCTACGCCGCTTCCCCGCAACCAAGGCATCTATGACTTAGCATTGGGCATTGCACAAGGCCAGCCCGATTTGGCTTATGTCGGTGGCATTGAGTTGTGGCGTTCAGGCCCGAATCAACAAGCCGAATTAGCGGCTTATGCATTCGATTTTGCAGGAACGGACATCGACGTCCATGCGGACGTTCATGAGGTGATGTTCACACCTTCCGGCAACATGTATGTTGCGACAGATGGCGGCATTTACAAAAGCACGAACGGTGGCGAATCTTACATCGATATTAACCGCGATTTCGCTGTCACCCAATTCTATGGCATGGACCACAGCGCGCGAAGCGCGGCCATGGGTGGTACACAAGATAACGGTTCATTATTCATCCCCTCTAGTGGATATTTTTTAAGCGACCAAGAAGCGGTAGAGGTGCAGGGTGGTGACGGATTCGATTGTTCAATTTCTCAAGTCACCGAAGCAGAAGGCTACGAATATGCATTCTACGCCACATCACAAAACGGTGGTCTGTCACGCGGAACGGTTGCACCGGGCTCCATTGCCAACTACGGCGATTTTTGGGATGCCAACATCATTGACCTGGCAAATACGGAGGGTGAAATTGGACAGTTCTACTCTGTGGTCCGCCTGTATGAAAACACGGATGATCCTGATACCAATCGGGAAATCATCTTGGTCAATCCCTACGAAGAAACCGTTACAGACAGTACGTTCATTCTGTCAACGTCCAACCAAAACTTGGACTTTGAATATACGTTACCTGAAGGTGAAGAGCTTCCTTACTACGATATGTTGGTACGTCCAGAGCGCCAGCTCGATGCGCCGTTGACCGAAGACCCTGAGTATTTCTGGTTAGACCCTCAAGAGGCTGTTGCGCAATTGGACTGTTACTCCGATAGCACTTTTACTGGCACCGAGATGGTCATTACTGACATTACGCCATTGGTTGACTCAGCTTACATCGAAGAATGGGATCAGTGGGTGTATAACACAATAGGCTATGACACCACCTTCGCGGAGGTCGAAGTGTACGATGTCTCAGAAGTATGTGACACCCTTTATGTCCATGCAGCTGACACGATGTACGATGTAGCCGGTCGATTGAAAGTACGTGATCCATACACCGCTGTAACGATTGCAGGTTTTAACGGAGGCAATGGCATTTGGATGACACGCGACGGATTGAACTTCAATACAACACCGGAGTGGATCCGCTTGGGCAACGCTCCTGCGGGCACAGGTACAAAGGCCGTTGAATTTGCAGTAAACGTTGAACCTGAAGCCGGAAATCACATGTTCGTGAGTGGGTGGGACGGTAAGTTATACCGATTCTCAGGTATGGAGGACATCTATACGCAGGATGACGTACCGTCGAACATGGGCAAGCTGATTCAAGCCGTGGGCGCGGCTATCACCGGTATCTCGGTTGATCCCAACGATCCGAACCACGTGGTTATCACAGTGGGAGGATACGGAACGGTCTCTTCGGGTAAAGTGCAGGAGACATTCAACGCATTGGATGAAGACGTCGACTGGACGAATATTTGGAATGCCAGTGGTTTGGGTAAGTTGCCTTGTTACGACGTCATCATTGACGCCATGGACCCTTCTGGTCAGACCATCTTGATTGGAACAGAGTACGGCATCTTCGCCACGGACAATGGCGGCGGGGATTGGGTTATGGCCAACCAAAATATGGCTTCAGCGAGCGACCAAGCCACGGCACCGGTATTTGATTTAAAGCAGCAATGGCGAGGAACCGCTCCCTGGATCAATCCTTCGAACCAAGGTGCCATCTACGCGGCTACGCACGGTCGTGGAATCTTCCGTTCTGACTTGTTCTTGGACGTGGAAGATTTGGACCAAGACCTAGCAGAGCAAACGCAAGGATTGTTGGTGTACCCCAACCCTGTCAACGACGCCAACTTCACTGTACAGTCGAACGCAATGAAGGGCGACTTCCAGTTGCAAGTGTTCGACTTGATGGGACGGCTGGCCGTGGATGAATCTGTGAACGGATACGTCGGTGGCCCATTGGTCGTGGACGCCAGCACATTGCCAAACGGTCAATACATAGTGCGCTTGGTGAACGGACAGTTCCAGGAGACCGCGAAGCTCTTGGTCCGCCACTGATTAAACGAAAACGAATTGAAGAATCCCTGGCCAAATGGCTAGGGATTTTTTTTGCGCGCTCGCAGAGCCAATAGGATCAGAGGTGAAGCAGCGAGGCTTTGCCGTTCACCACCTTTCCACACGTAAAGTGTTGGATCCAATCGCCTAGGTTGATGTAACGTGCGGGGTGTGATTTGGACGCATCAGAAGGACGCGGGACCTCCAGGTCCAAAGGCAGGTGCCGATGGCCGAAGATGAAGCAATCGATGTCCTGCGCATTCAGCACTTCTTTGCAGTATGACCAGAGCCATTCGTTTTCAGGCGATTGTAATGTTGCGTTTTCTTGGCCGCTTTTTGCTCTGCTGTCTTTCGACAGGAATTCCGCCAGCGGGATGCCGAGGTCCGGATGTATCCATCGGAATGCCCATTGCAATAGCGGGGAAGTGAAGACTTTCTTGATTCGCTTGTAGCCGTAATCACCTGGGCCGAGCCCGTCGCCGTGTCCGATCATGCATCTCAGACCGTCGTAGTTGCGGACAATGGGGTCGCGGTGCAAGTGCACCCCTAATTCTTCTTCGAGGTAACCGTACGTCCAGAGGTCGTGATTGCCGGTATGGTAATGAACTGGAATCCCACTGTCTGCCACCCGAGCAATGGACCCAAGCAGCCGAGTGCCTCCCTTTGGAACAGCGTGCCTGTATTCGTGCCAAAAGTCGAAGACGTCACCGACCAAGTGGATTTCAGTCGCCGGTCCCTCTTCAGCGTGGTGGCGACCAGCTGCAGAGTCTTCTAGCCAGCCGATGAAACGCAGTTCTCGCTCGCGGCTGCGAGCTGCATCGGGGGCACCGAGGTGCAAGTCAGAGGCGAGGTGAACGCGTTGCAAGGGGTCGGATTAACGCAGCAATTCGTTCAATTTCGCCGCTAGAGCCGGACCGCGGAGGTGGGTGGCGGCGATGGTGCCATTCTGATCTACCAACAAGGCATGAGGTATACTACTTACGCCGTAGGCTCGCGCCGCTTCGTTTTGCCACCCTTTTAAATCACACACGTGGTTGGGCCAATTCAGACCGTCCATGGCGATGGCCGCTTTCCAACGGTCAGCATTTTGGTCCAGCGAGACCGAAAAGACTTCAAAGCCTTGGGCATTGAATTGCTGGTATGCGCGCACCACATTCGGATTTTCCCGACGGCACGGACCGCACCACGAAGCCCAAAAATCGACCAAGACCACCTTGCCACGCAGGTCGCTCAACCGGCGGGTGTTGCCGTCGGGATCTTGCATCGAAATGTCCGGAGCTTCATCCCCAACTCCGTAGCGCGAATTCTTCACAGGGCGGGGCGGATTGGCACCATTGCCTTTCCGAACGACCCGTTCACGGGTATTGTTACGAGCGGATTGAGCGCCTTTGGTTGCTGTGCTCAGTGCTTTGTGAAATGCGCCGTCTCGTAACTGCGCTTCTGTGGCGTCTAGTACTTCAGCGAACAAGCCCGCATTGGCGCGTGGCTCCAGATGCTCCAGGGGCCCCAAAAGGGCAGGGGATCCGGGGTGTTCTTTAATGAACTGCTTTGCCCAGCTGTCAGCCTCAATTTTCTTTTGAGCAGCGCGATCGGAAAGATCTTGCATCTTTTCTTTATCCTTGGTGCGTTGCATCGTCCCTCGCAGCATGCTCAGTGTGGTTTGCATTGGCATCGCGTGCGCATAGTACTCGTGGACTTCGGATGCGGCCTTGGAACCGCTAATGGTGGCATTTGCAATGAACCCACCATCTGGAATTTCGGCCTGGATGTGAACATGCATCGTGCTGTCCATGATGATCACCATGGGTGTCATGCCGCTGACCATCAACTGATAATAGTCCATGACCAATGCACGGTCTGGGATGAGCTCGAAATTTCCCTGCATGTCGCTGGTGGCGCTGCCGATGGATTCGAATTTCCCGCCTACTCCATTCTTGTCGGGAACCCAGCGGCGCAAGTCCATAGTTACGCCCAGGCCGTTGTCACCACTGAAAACACCTGAAATGGCGTTTTTGGGCCCGTTCGTCCCTGTTCCGCATCCCACCAAAATCACGGCTCCCAAAGCGGCCACAGTCAACCACTTCATCCGGCCTCCTCGTGCAAAGCGGGAGGCATTCTGCTCATATACCTTCATGTTTCAAATATCTTGAATTTTCAGCTTCTTCCAGCGGAATCGGCGGTGTGTCGTTGAACTTGCTTCCAAAGCCAAGCCGTCAACTCGTTAGGTTCTTGCCATTCAGCATGCATGGGCTCATACCGGATCGATAGGCCTGGGATGCCTTCTAAGGGCATTCGCACTACGTCCTTTTCAGTGGTAACTAATGCATGTAGTCGGTCCGAATCCACAATGCGTTTCCAACGTTTGAAGTCATTGGTAGTGAATGCTTTATGGTCTGAAAATGCCTCGCGACGCACAACTTGGAAACGCCCGGCAAGTCGGTCCATGAAACGCTCAGGACGCGAAATTCCGGCCACGGCCAAGATCCGTTCACGCTGATCGGGCGAGGCGGTTTTATCCCCATTTGCGCAGCGCGTATCGCCGGGCCAGGCGAGGAGCGGATCTGTTTCCATGTGGGTGCCAAAAATGGGTTTGTCTTTTGGGAATGCAGGAGCAAACGTTGCACGCAAGTCCCCGTGTATTTCGTCAAGGCGCGTGATAATGATTGCATCAGCGGCCAGTGCCCGCTCTGGAACATCGCGCAGCCTTCCTGCTGGGAGCAAACGGTCGGACGCAATGGGCTGGGTGCTGTCGATGAGAAGCATCGAGGCGGTCGGCTTCAAGGCCCGGTGTTGGAACGCATCGTCACATACCACCCATTTTAGTTCGGGACGTTCGGCACGCATGCGCTCCAGGCCTGCTAGTCGGTCCTCACAAACAGCAACAGCCGCATGGGGCAATTTGCGTGCGAGCATGACGGGTTCGTCACCCGCTGCAGCACTGGTTGATTGGGGAGTGACCCACTGAAAACCCGACGTATCGCGCCCATACCCTCGGCTGAGGATCCCGACGGCTCCTTTTCCCAGTGCGTCTTCCAAGTCGAGTACGAGCCGTTCGGTGAGGGGCGTCTTCCCGGTCCCACCGACGGTCAGGTTACCCAACACCAGCGTCGGAAGCGCCCCTTCTTTCGATGGCAGCAGGCCGGTGTCATAGAGCATGTGCCTTCCGCGCACGACCACGCCGTACAATTGGGCAGGTAACCACCCTAGCGTGCGTGCGAGGACGTGTTGGATTCTGCGGCGAAACATGCTTTAAAAGTACGCGTTGTTTTGGACCTCCCTTACATTTGAGTTATGCAACCGAAAGAACCCACCCGAGTGCGCGATGTGATCGCGGTGTTGGAAGCCTGGGCACCCCCCGTTCTTCAAGAGTCTTATGACAATTCTGGTTTGTTGGTCGGCGATTGGGAGGCGGAGGTCACAGGCGTATTGGTATCGTTGGATTGCACGGAGGAAGTCGTCGCTGAGGCTGTGGAACGGGGAGCGAATTTGATTGTCTCACACCATCCGATTGTGTTCAAGGGATTAAAGCGGTTCACAGGGGCTTCCTATGTAGAGCGCACGGTCATGGAGGCCATTCGGAATGGCATTCAGCTTTACGCTATCCATACAAACCTCGATAACGTTGCGGATGGTGTAAATGAACGCCTTGCTTCCCTAGTGGGCTGTACCCCCGAAAGCCAACGTATTCTTCGCCCGAAAGTGAGTATGCTCATGCAGGTGGTGGTTTACATTCCACAAGACGATGCAGAGGCTGTGCAGCAGGCGATGTTCGACGCTGGTGCAGGGCACATCGGAAACTACGACGAGTGCGGGTGGTCGGTGGCCGGTCAAGGAACGTTTCGGCCGCTTAAGGGCGCCCAGCCCCATAGCGGTCAAGTCGGTGAGCGCAAACGAGCAGACGAAGTTCGGTTGGAGATTGTAGTCGAGCCGTGGAAGTTGAGGGGGGTGCTTGATGCGATGAATGCAGCGCACCCATACGAAGAGGTTGCGCATAGCGTTTGGCCTCTCGAAAACACGTTGAGCAACGTCGGCTCGGGGATGGTCGGTCAGCTGGCTGCAGCCATGGACGAGGAGGCGTTTTTAGATGGATTGAAGTCGACGCTTGGTTGTGGAGCGTTGAAGCACACACGCTTGCTGGGTCGTTCGGTGAAAAAAGTCGCGGTCTGTGGCGGTTCTGGAGGCTTTTTGCTTGGCGATGCCATTCGAGCTGGAGCGGATGTTTTTGTGACCTCTGACTTTAAATACCATGAATTTTTCGATGCGGACGGACGCATCGTGATTGCCGACGTGGGTCATTATGAAAGTGAGTGGCAAACAACGGACCTGATTCTCAAGCGCCTAAACGAAAAATTCCCTAATTTTGCCCTCCATTTGGCAATGGCCAATCCGAATCCTATTCACTATCGCTGACCTCTAACATGGCAAAAAAAACCACTGTCTCCACTGCAGAAGACAAGCTACGCGCACTGTATGACTTGCAATTGATTGACTCTCGCATCGACCGAATCCGAGTTGTGCGGGGAGAATTGCCACTTGAGGTGGAAGACCTCGAAGACGAGATTGCTGGGTTACGCGCACGCTTGGAACGCTTGGAAGAAGACCTCGACTTGGTCAACCAGCGCATTTCTGCTTACAAAAATCAAATCGAGGACAGCAAAGCCTTGATTGCAAAGTACACTGAGCAGCAGAATAACGTCCGCAACAACCGTGAATTCGAATCCTTGAATAAGGAAATCGAATACCAGACCCTGGAAATTGAATTATGCGAGAAGCGCATTCGCGAATGCCAAGCACAATCCGGACAGAAGGGCGAGGTGGTTTCTGAGAGCAAAGAAAAGTTGGAATTGCGCGAAGCTGATCTTGAAAGCAAAAAGACTGAGCTCTCCGAAATTGTTGCAGAAACGCAGCAGGAGGAAGACGTTCTGAACACCTTGAGCACCAAAATGTCCAAGGGCATTGACGATCGATTGTTAGCGAGTTACAAGCGCATTCGCGACGCAGCAAAAAATGGATTGGCGGTCGTTCCCATTGAGCGCGAGGCTTCGGCAGGGTCTTACATTAAGATTCCTCCACAGCGTCAAATCGACATTGCCCAGCGCAAACGAATCATCGTCGATGAGCACAGCGGACGTATCCTGGTCGATAGAGAGTTGGCGGAGGAGGAAATGGCGCGTATGGAGACGCAAATCACGAAAGCACTCGCGAAAGCCAAGAAGTAATTTCAGGTAGAGTGGTCGGCCTATCGACTTACTTGACTCACATTCGAAAACCCACGGTGGCTACGACCATTCCGTGGGTTTTTTGCATCCGGCCGGCATCGAGTAGATCCGGCGAGAAGAGGTAGATGTCGTTTTGGTAGACGCTGCGGCGGAAAGTTCCTGCGAAATACCAGTTCTCGGTGCGGTAACCAAGGCCAAAACTGCCGGTGTACCTGTTGGCGTCGGCCTGTACATCGGCTGCCTGCGTATAGGGTGAGGTCTCAAAAGAGGCTCCCGCCCGGACGCGCCAGGCACGCTGCACGCGGAACTCGCATCCGACTCTGGCGATGTGCGAGGTGCCATATAGCTCAGCGGCGGCTTCGTTTTCACTCGCGAAATCGTAAGCACCGGAGCCGGAGAAGGCCGATGCGTTGAGGGTGCCAGTGCCGTAGTTCACGTTCTCGTAATCCGCGCTGATTATGCCGGCTTTGCCCATGATAAAGGCCGCAGAGGCAATCAGGCGGGATGGGGAGGAAATGACGTACTCGAGGCGGTTGAAGGGGGAGTTGTAATCGTAAGTTTCACCCGTGTTGAATGCGCTTCGTACAGTGGTGGAGTATTCGTCGGTTAAGGTGATGCGGCTGCGAGTGTGGTAAGCGATACCAGCACGGAGCCAATCGGTAACGGCGAGCGTTGCGCCGACTTTGAAGTTAATACCGCTGCCTTCAACGGTGAGCATTTCTTGGAACTCCCATTCACTCAGCGCGAGAGAATCTTGACGTGGGCGCTCTTTGTGGATGCTGGTCTCGTCGAATTCTACGCTGATAATGCCGATACTGGCTCCGATGTACAGCCGTTCATTCAAGCCGGAGCCAAGACCGATGTTGGTTTCGTTCAATCGCCCAGTCCGCTCGATGGTTTTAGTGGCGTATCCACCGCCCTCGGGGATGGCTGATATGTAAGCTGTGGGATCGTTGTTGGGATGGGGGTCGAGGAGGTAGGTCTCCCATGCCAGGTTGCTGGTAAACGGCGCTCTGTCGTACAAATCCGCTGGCAAGGTACCCATTGCCTCAGCAAGGAATGCATCGAGCAAGGAGGCATCGAGCGAGGCGTCTTTAATTTCGATTTTCTCGTTAAAGTTGGCGCGGCGCGTATTGGTGATGGCTAGAGTTGTCACAGGCCAGTCCGGATTCACCGAGGGGTAGCTCAATGCGATGCCTAAGTTGGTGGTTGAGCCTGCAAGTTGGTTGGCGTTGCCAAGCTGCCCTGCGATGTTCACCTTGGCCTTTCTGGATGCAAATCCCGTGGTCACGCCGGCATCGCCACGCCGGTACATACCGATCCCGGCCGGATTGCCATTCAATGACGCAAGGTCCGCCCCGAGTGCTCCAAAGGCGCCGCCCATTGCCATTGTGCGCGTGCTGCCTAAGGTCTCTTGATAGCTGTAGCGCAGTATGTCGATTTCATTTTGTGCCCAGGCACACGTAGGTCCCATCCCAACGAGTAAAAGACCCACTGCAGCACTCCGCAGAAAGTTGGGCGCACTCATCGATCGCCGCCCCTTGAAGAACGTGATGAACTGCTGGATCGCGATTTGCCGCTTGAGCTTCCGCCGGAACGTGAATTGCCATTGTTGGAGGGTGCGCTAAACGAATTGGAGCGGCTGCGCGAAGAGTTGTTGAACGAATCGTTCGAGTTGTTCGCGGGCGCGCTCCGCGAGCGTGACGAATTACTGCGTTCACGCGAGGAGTTTTCCGGCTGCATCCAACCCCGGGTTCGTCGGGATTGCTTCGGTGAAACATAGGTAGGAGAAGCCTCCTCTGTGCCCGCAGGAGCTGTGGTCGGAACTTCGCTAAGACGCTGGCTCTCGACTTTGGGCCGTACCAACACCCCGTTGCCATCGTAGTTGCTGCCACTGCCTGTATAGCTCATGATGGGAGTGCGCGTGCGTCCCGTGATATTTGTGAAGCTGTCGTTGGAGCTAGTCCCTGCCCAACCGCCGTAGTTCGTGGTGCTGTTGTTCCAGTTGGTGCTGCCGTAAGGATTATTCCAGCCATTGCCCCAGCCGCCGTTCCAGGCATAAGGATTACCGTACCCAAATCCGCTTCCGTAGCCCATGCTGTAAGGATTGCCCCAGCCGTTGTAAAAGGGGTCGTAACCTCCCATGCCATAGCCGTACCCCATGCCCATACCGCCGGCGGCGTAGGGGTTCATGTACGAAGCCAATCCCCACTGGGTGCCGAAACCGTTTCCAAACCCTCCACCAAAAGGACGGTAACGGTTGTTGAGGCTCGGCTGGTAGCCGGGCATACCGTAACTGTTCATGTAGCGCGGGGTGAATTCTGTACGGTTGGGATCGTAGTAGTCGTCCCCATTTCCTTCTGCCTCGTCGGGGGTGTTTTCGTACGCGAATGCCAAGTAGGCTTCATCAGTAATAAATTCCTCGCCACGACTCAGGTACAGTTCGTCATCTTCGAGTGCTGAAAAATCTGGCGTGGACGCACAACC
The DNA here is from genome assembly GCA_002690915.1 of Crocinitomicaceae bacterium. Classification (GTDB taxonomy): domain Bacteria; phylum Bacteroidota; class Bacteroidia; order Flavobacteriales_D; family Sanyastnellaceae; genus UA16. Next base: position 6,110 of record NZGF01000080.1, on the reverse strand, counting down.
AACAAAAAACAAGCTTCCGAGCACGGCGAATAGCCAAATACTGGTAGAACGGAGTGGGAGATGAGATAAACGTGCCATGGGGGCGGGGTTTAGTGGTAGAAAGGTACGAAATTGGGTACTTTTGCTGGGCGGAAGATCTACGGACTCTTTACCGCACAAACCATACCAAACTGACAGCGCAACTTTATGGCTTCAAAATTGACTTCCCGCGAGGCGGATTATAGCAAGTGGTACAACGAACTGGTGGTGCAAGCAGACCTCGCTCAACATAGTGATGTTAAGGGATGCATGGTCATCAAGCCTTATGGATTTGCGATATGGGAGCGCATGAAGGACGTTCTTGACCAAATGTTCAAGGATACGGGCCACGTCAACGCCTACTTTCCACTCTTCATTCCCAAGAGCTACCTTTCCAAGGAAGCTGACCACGTTGAAGGCTTTGCGAAAGAATGCGCAGTGGTGACCCACTACCGTCTCAAAAATGCGGAGGACGGAAGTGGCGTGGTGGTCGATCCCGATGCAAAGTTGGAGGAGGAGCTCATCGTTCGTCCTACGTCAGAAACCATCATTTGGAACACCTATAAAAACTGGATTCAGAGTTACCGTGATTTGCCATTGTTGGTAAATCAATGGGCCAACGTGGTCCGCTGGGAATTGCGCACTCGCCTGTTCTTGCGCACGGCTGAATTTCTCTGGCAAGAGGGCCACACGGCTCACGAAACGTCCGATGAAGCAGTAGAGGAGGCTCGCAAGATGCTCGACGTATACGCGGATTTCGCGGAAGGCTGGATGGCCATGCCGGTGCTCAAAGGCATCAAGACGGCGAACGAACGCTTTGCCGGCGCACTCGATACTTATTGCATTGAAGCGATGATGCAAGACGGCAAGGCACTGCAAGCGGGAACCTCGCACTTTCTTGGTCAAAATTTCGCTCGTGCGTTCGATGTGAAGTTCGCGACGCGAGAGGGAAAGCAGGAATTGGTGTGGGCTACGTCTTGGGGTGTTTCTACTCGATTGATGGGGGCATTGATCATGACCCACTCGGACGATGCGGGACTTGTGCTTCCTCCGAAGCTGGCCCCCATTGAAGTGGTACTCGTGCCCATTTACAAGGGCGAGGATCAAATGGCAGAAATCGTAGGGGCGCTGAACAGCATCGCCGACGAATTGAAGGCAGCCGGTGTCCGCGTGAAGGTTGATGACGATGACACGAAGCGCAGCGGCTGGAAGTTCGCTGAGTACGAATTGAAAGGGGTGCCGGTGCGCTTGGCCATGGGGCCGCGCGATCTCGCTGGCGGGACCATAGAAGTGGCGCGCCGAGACACCCAGACCAAAGCCATTGTTGAAGCAGCAGGCATCGTGGACCACGTGCGCGGTTTGCTCGAAGAAATCCAAACCTCGTTGTTTGACCGAGCGGCGAAGCGCACCGAAGAGACCACTACGCGCGTCGACACCTGGGATGAATTCAAGGCGGCCCTCGACACCGGTGGATTTGTCGAGGCGCATTGGGACGGTTCGTCTGAAACCGAAGACCTCATCAAGCAAGAGACAAAGGCCACGATCCGTTGCATTCCGTTGGAAGGGGATGATGCCGAAGCAGGTGAATGCATTCGCACAGGAGCTCATTCTGAGCGCCGCGTGGTCTTTGCCCGAGCTTACTAAATTGAACGAACATGGAGAACACCCCCATCGGATTGAACCCACAAGCGACTTCAGAAACCGTCGAAGGGTTGAACAGTTTGTTGGCAGATTTGCAGGTCTTCTGCCAGAACGTGCGCGGCTTCCATTGGAATATTCGTGGCGCTGAATTTTTTGAATTGCGCGCCCAATTCGAGGAACTTTGCGCCGACCTCCAGCTCAAAATTGATGAGGTGGCTGAACGCATCCTTATCCTCGGTGGCCGACCGCTCCATACGTATGAAGCGTATCTCGCTGCGACCGACGTACATGCGGTGAAGGACATTTCCAATGGTCCAGAAGCCTTGAAGCACTGCGTGGCCGCATTCAGCGTTTTATTGCTGCGCGAACGAGCGTTGCTTCAGCTGACGGGTGAGGCCGGCGACGAAGGCACCAACGCCCTGATAAGCGACTACATGCGCGAGCAAGAAAAGACGGTCTGGATGTACCGCGCGTATTTGGCCTAAAATGTTCGCGGCGGTTTGCCGATTGCAATCTCTGCAGTATATTTGCGCCCCGTTTGGCCCGTTCGTCCAGGGGTTAGGACGCCAGGTTTTCATCCTGGAAACAGGGGTTCGATTCCCCTACGGGCTACTTTCAAAATCCTCGCATCTTCAACCGATGCGGGGATTTTTGGTTAAGTAAGGACTGAGCTGTTTTCTCTATTTTTTCTTGAGTTGATGCATACTCAAGTGCACGTTGGACTAGTTTTTTGCTTTCATCTGGGTAGTTCACTTTGATCACAGGACGTTTCTCGAGCCAGTCGGCAAGATTCCTTAAGGATGCATTTGAGAACTCATCCAGCACCGCCACCCCCATTTGCTTCAGCGCATAGGCGTTGCATTGTTGTTCGAATTGTCCGCGCATGGGTATTGTGAGGAGTGGTTTGCCTAAGTAGAGCGCTTCGGACGGTGTTTCAAATCCAGCTCCGCAGATTACTCCTGAACTGTTTGACATGCTGTGCAGGAATGTATCAGGGTGCACTGGCAGAATCTCAACATTATCGATTTGGTAAGGGGCGTTGCACCGAGGTGAGAAAACTTCCCAGTGCTTCTGTGGCAGCTGACGAAGGGTTTGTATGATCCTCGCTTCGCTGTATGCTGGCAAGTAAACTGTAACATGGGCTCCGATGCTGGGCTGAAGCTTGCGAACGGCGCGTCGGATAACGGGTGTGGATATTTCTCGAGTGTATGCTTGAAAGTGGAATCCGATGCTGTGATCTACAGGGGCGAAGCGCTCCAGTACTTGCATTCCGAACCAGTCCAACCGATTGGGCTTGGGTGCTTGGGGATGCATAACTGCCGCTTGGTGACTCATTCCTACAATCGGGATTTGACTACGTCGGCAGGCCCAGGCCGTTACGGGCTCGAAGTCATTGACGACGAGGTCGTAGGCGGCGATGGGAGCCGTATTGATTTCGCGAAGAAATTGAACCGACTTGAGGTCACGAAATGATTGGATGACATCGATTCCTCCCTTTTTTCCAAACCGGAATCCGAGGCCTTTGAACCGATAATCCGTTGGGAAATCAAAAACTTTGTTCGGGGCTCCACCGCTAACAAGAATATCGACTTGGGCGTGTTTTTTGAACAATGGTATGAATTCCTTCGCCCGAGTCTGATGCCCGTTTCCCGTACCTTGAAATGCATACAGGATTCTCATCAGATATTGGGTTTTTTAATGGAAAACTCAAGAAGCATTTCCTCGAAGAGCGCTTCTATTTTTGGTTCTTGAACCCGCTCATGTTTGGGTGTTGGTGCAACATGAGGTTCGGAATGGATTCGCCATTGACCTTCATTGTACTCGAGTGCTGTGCAGTTTTCTACCCAATCTCCACTATTTAGGTAACGCACACGGCCCTCTTCAGTTGTTATTTCGCGGTCTGCCGGTTGGTGAATGTGTCCACAAACCACGAAGTCGTACCCACTGGAAATGGCAATTTCGGCAGCGACAAGCTCAAATTGGTTGATGTATTTGACAGCACCTTTGACACTTTCTTTCACTCTTTTGGAAAGTGATATGCGGCCGCGACCCATGCGGATTGAGATGGCATTAATGAATTGATTCACTGCGATGAGGAGGTCATATCCTTTGCCCCCCAGCTTTGTGAGCCACTTCGAGTATTGCATCGTGACGTCGAAGATATCACCATGGAAGAACCAAGCTTGCTTTCCATCGATTTGAAGCACGACCTTATTGACCAATTCAAAATTTCCTACCTTAAATCCATTGAATCGACGGAACAGCTCATCATGGTTTCCGGTGATGTAATAGACTTTCGTGTCGCGTGCAATCATGGAGAGTAATTCGCGGACAACTTGCATGTGGGCAGGTGGGAAATATTTCTTTTTGAATTGCCAGATGTCGATGATATCACCGTTGAGGATGAGAACCTCGGGCTTGATGGACTTTAAGTAGTTAAGCAAGGCTTCGGCATGGCAGCCGCGCATACCCAAGTGAAGGTCGGAAATGACGGCAACTTGGATGGATCGTTTATTATGTACGGGCATAGAAGACAAAAAACACGCTGAAGTGTTAATCGATTGAAAAGTCAGTGTGTACAGTTTGTTATAACTGAACAGCTGCTATGTTGGAAACGGAATGCTTCCAATGCACAATCGTGGTGTGCTCACCAACGGTGGCTCTTCAAGTCAAGGAAAATATCCCTCAAGTCGCGGCACAGATGCCACTCATCAAGAGTGTGCAAACGGAAACGTATTGGAAGGAGGTCAATGTGGCTCGAATGGAGGAGCTTCGAGCGTCCATGCGTGATTTGATTCAATACCTCGAATCGGAGTCCCAGGAAATCGTTTACACCACGTTTGAGGACGAGTTGGACATGGACGGCATTGTGGTCCGTGAGCCCATGCAAGGGTACCTCAACCTCCAATCGTACAAGGATCGCGTGGAGAAGTACGTGCGTGAAAACCGCCATCACCTCACCATCGATAAGTTGACCCGCAACCTCCCCATTACAGAGGCGGAATTGAGTGCTTTGGAGGAAATCCTCTTCACGGAGGACGCCGCAGGATCGCGCGAACAGCTTCAAAAGGAGTACGGTGAAGTGCCATTGGGAAGGTTCGTCCGAAGCATCCTCGGACTCGACGTGCAAGCTGCACAGGCGGCCTTTGCCGACTTCATCCAATCAGGCGCCTTCACAGCGGACCAAATGCGGTTCATCGACACCATCATCACCTACCTCACCAAGAACGGCACCATCAACAAGGAAATGCTCTTTGAGCCCCCATTCACTGACCAGAGTGACCAAGGCATCATGGGCATCTTCACTACCGATGCCGAAGTCCACAGTATCATCCGAATCATCGACCGAATCAACGCCAACGCCGAGGTGGCTTAAACCAAGAACATGTCACGAGGAAAAACCATTCAGATTTACCTGACCGACGGAGAGCCGACAGGCATCCGCACAGCGGAATTGACAACGAGCATTTCGAAGGCTGTCATTGTTCCACGCAAGCGGGTGGGTGAGGCGGATAAGCGCGGTGAATTGCGACAACCAGGCTTGTACTTTTTGTTCGGTTTCGATGATGAACCAAGGGTGTACATCGGAAAGTCCATTGACTGCATGATGCGACTCAAACAACACAATGGAGATCCGAAAAAAGATTTCTGGAATTTGGCGGTGGCTTTCATCACCAAGGACAACAGTTTCACTCCAACCCACCTCGACTTTTTGGAAAACATGGCCATTACTCAGGCCAAAGGAGCCAATCGATTTTCAGTCCATAATGCAGTTCTCCCAGTAAAATTTCCCATCTCCAATTCCATGAAGGACGAGTGTGCTGATCACTTTGATGCAATGACACTTTTGCTGGGTACGCTTGGTTTCCCTGTTTTCAAGGCGGTCAATGATGAGGTCAATGATGATTCTACCCTCAATCAAACCTTCGTTGCCGATCGTCGCGGGGCTGAAGCCAAAGGCAGGATGACCGATGAAGGGTTTGTGATATTGGCGGGTTCCATTGCGCCTGGTGATGTTACAGGCTCATTCCCCGATACCAAGAAGGCGCATCGTCAAAAGTTGATTGATAAAGGGGTCATTGAGGTGAGAGGGGACCAGTTGGTGTTTTTGGAAAATGTCCTCATGGGAACACCTTCGGGAGCATCAACACTGATTGTAGGTTCGCCTTCCAATGGTTGGGTTGATTGGAAAACCCAGGACGGCAAAACACTGGATGCTGCCACGAAGGAGGCGAAGGCCTCGGAATGAGTTTTCAACCGTTCCAAGACACCCACAACCTCACCCTAAAAAACCGCCTCCATTTGGCACAACAATGGGAACAACAACATTTTGAAAGGCTCTGAAAGGCCTGTCATTGCTCGATAGTTGATAGCCCCCTACGGACTGCACACACCTCAGTAAATAAAGGCATTACAGACGATTACGAACATTTGTTGATTCTGTTGATTTG
>NZGF01000079.1 GCA_002690915.1 Crocinitomicaceae bacterium | reverse complement strand
CGCGGGTGCTGCCCTGTTTTAATCGCGTACTGCTCAGCCGGCAGGCCAAACGCGTCCCAGCCGATCGGGTGCAGCACGTTGAACCCCTGCATGCGTTTGTAGCGCGCGAGGATATCGGTCGCCGTGTAGCCTTCCGGATGCCCAACGTGCAGTCCCGCCCCGGAGGGGTAAGGGAACATGTCCAAAACATAGCATTTCTCCTTTGACGGATCCTCTTTGACCTTATAGGCCTCAGTCGCCTTCCAGTTCGCTTGCCAGCGCTGCTCAATTGCTCGAAAATCGTATTCCATGCGGCTTCCCAATTCGCAGCAAAGGTAATCGCTTGGTATCTTTGACGTGTGTACTTGCGGAAGACTCCTCCGATTGTAAAAGCCATGGCTTCCCAGCTGACATGGCACGGGCCTGATTTTTCGGACAATAAGGCCGCGGTGTATTTGACTTTCGACGACGGTCCGCACCCGATTATCACCTGCCAGGCCATGGAGATTCTGGCCAAATTCGATGCGCCAGCGACGTTTTTTTGCGTGGGAGAGAACATCGAGAAGCATCCGGATGTCGTAGAGAAATTTCTGGAAAATGGGCACGCAATTGGCAACCACTCGTATGCCCATGAATCGGGTTGGAACACCCCGAATTATACGTACCTCAAAAGTTACATCAAGTGCCAGTCGTTGACCCAGGCGAAGTGGTTTCGACCGCCCTATGGCAGAATAACCCGGTCCCAAGCAGAAGCCATTTCAGCCCAAACGGAAGTGGTTATGTGGGACGTATTGAGTGCAGATTTTGATGTTAAAAAAAACCCGGAAGATTGCTTTGAGCAACTACTGGTGAACACTCGTCCCGGTGCCATAGTGGTTTTTCACGACTCAGAGCGCGCGGCTCCACGGATGCTACCCATCTTAGAACCTTATCTGCGGTGGCTTAAGGATGAAGGTTACGCATGTAAATTGCTGCCGTCGCGGGCATGATTTAGGCGTCGTCGCCTTGACCTTGATCGACTTCGGCCTTTTGTGAAGCTTGGCGGAGCATCTTTAGTTTGGACTTTATGTCTTCTACTTCTTTTTTATCCGCACCCATGGATTTCTCATATTGGGTGCGAATGCTTTCAGCGCCTTTGCCGGTGAAGCGCTCTAAGTTTTCTTCGGTCTTGGTAATGCGGTTGAGCAGGCGATCGAGTTTTTCTCGCAGAATGCGTTGTTCTCGTCGGATACTTTGTGCATCCGATTCCAGTAAGTTGTCCACGCGTTGCTTGTACGTTTCCATGGCGCGTTCGGACTTCTGAGCGCTCAAGGCATCGTAGTGGACATCCATTGCTGCTCGGTAGGATTCCATCACCTTATCCAGTGCTTTTCGTGGCACGAATCCGATGGCATTCCAGCGCACAGAAAAGGCCTTCAGCGCGTCCAAATCGTCCTTTCGATTGCCCTTCAGTTCGAACACTTTCACTTCCTCAATCAAGGCGTTTTTCTGCTTCAAGTTCTCCTTCTCACCTTCAATTTTACCGGCCATTTCAGTCTTTCGTGCGCTGAAAAAGGTGTCCTGTGCTTTGCGGAAGCGTCGCCAGAGTTTTTGCTCGTCTCGTGGTGCACAGGCACCGGCGGTTTTCCACTCTTGCTGAAGGTCCATCATTTTGGGTCCGTCCTCGCGCCAGTTTGTGCTTTTAGCAAGGGCTTCTGCTCGTTCAATGAGGGCCAACTTCTGGGCCTTGAAGGCATTGCTTACCTCTTTCTGGGCGTCGTAAAACAGTTGCTTCTTGCCGAAGAAGACATCTGCTAACTCTCGGAACTGCGCCCAAAGCGGCTCGTTGTGCTCTTTGCCTGCGAAGCCTGTTGCTTTCCATTCTTTTTGCAAGCTCAAAACACGCGTAGTGACCTTTTGCCAAGCTGTATGCGAAGCTTCCACCTCTTCAGCCACAATTTCACGAAGCTTTTCGATTACCAACGTCTTTGCTTCTGCGTTGGCTTTGAAGGTCTCGCGTATCTCGTCATAGTGGGCTTTAGCCTCTTCAAAAACGGGGCGAATGAGGCCAAAGAAAGTGTCCGAAAGTTCAGTGTATGTCTCCCGAGGCGAAGGACCCACGTCCATCCATTGCTTTTGAAGGGCTCGGGCGTGCTTTTGGCGGTCATTCAAAGACTCAATCGCTACGAGGGCCTTTGCCCCTTCGATTAGGTCTTCTTTCTTTTTCAGATTGATTTTCAGGTCGTGCTCTTTGAGCTCTTTGTAGATGTTGATGTTGTAGAAAAACTCATCTTGCAAGCGGTAGTACTGATCGTGCACGTCTTTGTATTGATCGCCTGGCACGTCACCAACGTCGCTCCATACTTCCCGCACTTCGTTAAACACTGCAAATGCGGCGCCGATGTTTTCCTCTTCCTGGATGGTGTGGCGGAGGCGTTCGAGCATCGCCTTTTTCTTTTCCAGATTGTCCCGTTGCTCATCGGCAACTTGCTTGCGCCATGCTTTTTCTCGCTCTTTAAAAGCGGCGACCGCGGTTTCAAATGCTTCTTCTTCTGGCGCTGGATTGTATTCGAAAACAGCATCAGGGTCCTTGGGCAACTCGGCCCAAGCCTCGCGTTGTTTCCTTACTTCTTCTTTCGTCAAGGCGCGGAACTGCTCAATGGCTTCGCGCATTTCCACGCGAATACCCTCCAAGTCTTCTTGGGTGAGCAATTGTTGAATACGGGTTAAAATCTCAGACCTCATGGGCCGACACATTTAGATTTAGGATTGCAAATATCGTGAACAGCCTTGTTTTCCCGGCATTTTGGGTGAATTTCGCCTTCCATGATCGACGAATGGAAGAAAAAAATGCGCCGATGGTGTAGTCTGCAGGATCGGTGTACGACAGATGTTCGGAAAAAGTTGCAGGCTCAATTTGATGATGAGGCAGTGGTTATGGATATCGTCGAGGCGTTGGTGGAAGAAGGCTTTCTATCGGATGAGCGGTTTTTGACTTCTTACGTTCGCACCCACGCCGAGCACAAATCATGGGGGCCGCGAAAAATTGCACACGGACTGCGAGCCAAGGGCTTTTCAAGCGCGGAAGTTAACGTAGCATTGGAGGCACATTCCCCGGCATCTTTTCAAGCTTCCTTGGAGGTTCTTGTGGAGCGTCGCCGTTTGGAATTGCCCGCAAAGCGAGAGCGGGTAATCCGGTTTTTGGTGGCTCGGGGATTCGCTGTGAATGACATCTTGCGTGCTCTCGAAGAAGCGGGGGAGCGCTGAATTACCTTTGCGAAGTATGATTACGATTGACCAACTGAATGCATTGCATTCGCGCGTTAAAGACTTGCAAGGTTACTTGGCCATTGATGCCAAGCGCATCGAGATTGCGGAGGAGGAAAAACGCACGCAAGACCCGGATTTTTGGAATAATTCCAAGAAAGCAGAACAGGTTATGAAGCGGCTGCGAACGTTAAAATCGTGGACGCGAAGCTTTGATTCGTGCCTATCCTCAGTCGACGATGCGCAAGTGCTTTTTGAATTCATGAAAGCGGGTGAGGCAGAGGAGACCGAGGCACAAGAGGCTTACGAAGCCGCTGCTGTAGCGGTGGAGGAGCTTGAGTTTAAGAACATGCTCAGCGCGGAAGAAGACAACCTCAACGCCGTCATGCAAATCACGTCCGGTGCCGGTGGTACTGAAAGTTGCGATTGGGCGTCTATGCTGATGCGCATGTACAAAATGTACGGGGATAACGCTAATTTCAAAGTTAAGGAGTTGGATTTGCAGGAGGGGGACGTAGCCGGTATCAAGCAGGTCACGCTCGAGTTTGACGGGGAATTTGCCTTCGGCATGCTCAAAGGAGAAAACGGGGTTCACCGATTGGTGCGTATCAGCCCGTTTGACAGCCAAGCTCGACGGCATACCTCCTTCGTATCGGTATACGTGTATCCCTTAGTGGACGACTCCATCGAAATTGAAGTTAACCCAAGTGATATCACGTGGGAGACGTTCCGATCTGGTGGCGCTGGTGGCCAGAATGTCAACAAAGTCGAAACCGGGGTTCGCCTTCGCCACGCCCCAACAGGTATCGTGGTTGACAACACGGAGACGCGGAGTCAATTGGGGAATAAGGAGAAGGCTATGCAGCTATTGAAGTCCCAGTTGTTCGAAATCGAACTGGCCAAACGCAATGAAGCCCGTGCTGAAATCGAGGCTGGTAAGAAGAAAATTGAATGGGGGTCACAAATCCGATCCTACGTGATGCAGCCTTACAAAATGGTCAAGGACGTCCGCACCAATCACGAGACGTCTAATGTGGATGCCGTAATGAATGGTGAAATCGAAGGATTTCTGAAGGCTTTCTTGATGCAAGCTGGGTCGGGTGCTAAACAATCAGAATAATTATGAGTGCTTACCGAATTGAAAAAGACACCATCGGCGAGGTCAAGGTACCGGCAGATGCCTTATGGGGTCCGCAAACCGAGCGTTCCCGGAACAATTTTAAGATCGGTCCTTCCGCCTCGATGCCGACAGAAATCGTCGAAGCTTTCGCCTATTTGAAAAAGGCAGCAGCACTGACCAACGCAGAACTGGGGGGATTGGACCAGAGAAAATGCGATTTGATTGCCCAAGCCTGCGATGAAATAATTGCCGGCCGTTGGGCCGATCAATTCCCATTGGTGGTGTGGCAAACCGGTTCGGGGACGCAATCCAACATGAATGTAAACGAAGTGGTAGCGAATCGCTCCCACTTAATCAATGGGGGTCAGCTAGGAGCTGAGGGGAAGCCTGTTCATCCAAACGATGACGTCAACAGGTCTCAATCTTCCAACGACACCTTCCCCACGGCCATGCACATTGCGGCCTACAAGATGATTATCCAAACCACCGTGCCTGGTATAGAACGGTTGCGAGATGCATTGAATACAAAGGCCGAAGCATTAACTGACGTGGTAAAAATCGGCAGGACGCACTTGATGGACGCTACGCCTTTGACTTTGGGGCAAGAGTTCAGCGGTTACGTGGCCCAATTGAATTTTGGGTTGAAGGCCTTGAATAACTCCATGAGTCACCTCGGTGAATTGGCCTTGGGCGGCACGGCGGTTGGAACTGGCATTAACACCCCTGCAGGGTACTCCGAACGCGTCGCTGAGCACATCGCAGCGTTGACCGGATTGCCTTTTGTCACGGCGCAAAATAAGTTCGAGGCGCTCGCTGCCCATGACGCCATCGTTGAGACCCACGGCGCTCTCCGCCAATTGGCAGTGAGCTTAAATAAGATTGCCAATGACATCCGATTGATGGCTTCCGGTCCGCGCTCGGGCATCGGAGAGTTGATCATTCCTGCGAATGAACCTGGATCGAGCATCATGCCCGGCAAGGTCAACCCCACCCAGTGCGAAGCGTTGACCATGGTGTGTGCGCAAATCATGGGCAACGATGTAGCGGTCACGGTTGGAGGTGCGCAAGGCCATTATGAGCTGAATGTGTTCAAGCCAATGATGGCTCGGAACATTTTGGAAAGTGCTCGCCTCCTCGGTGATGCTTGCCATTCGTTCAGTGTTCACTGCGTCGAAGGCATTGAACCCAATCACCAACGCATCGATGAATTGGTGCAAAACAGCCTTATGCTGGTCACCGCTTTGAACACGAGGATCGGTTATTACAAAGCCGCGGAAATCGCGAATAAAGCGCACACGGAGGGCACTACACTCAAAGCTGCGGCCTTGGCCACGGGTTACTTGACAGAGGCCGAGTACGATGCCTGGGTAGTTCCCAGCGAAATGATAGGGAGGCGATAGCTATTTCTGTTTACCAGCCTTCATCTGAGTGACCAGCTGCTTGATCCACTGCTCATCTGCTTTTGGACAAATGAGAAGGGCGTCCTCTGTATCGACTACAATGAAATTGTCGAGTCCGCGTAGGGCAACCAATTTTTTTGCTTTGCCCGCGTCGCTAACAATGACATTGCCCTTGGCTTCGGTGGCCTCGAGGGTCACACCGGTGGTTCCGTTCCCGGCGCCATCTAATGATAGTTTCTCGTGCAATGAGCCCCATGTTCCCAAGTCGCTCCAGCCGAAATCTGACAACACGACGGCCACGTTAGGGGCTTTTTCCATCACACCGTAGTCGATGGATATGTTTTCGCATTCGCCGTATATGCTGCGGATAGTTGCCGATTCGCGTTCCGTAGCAAATTCGCTTTTGTGTTCTTCGAACAGCGCTTGCATTTCGGGTAAGTGCGCTTCGAATGCTTCGGTAATATTCTGCAAACTCCAAATGAAAATGCCTGAATTCCAATAGAAATCCCCGGACGCGAGGAATTGCTCAGCCAATTCAAGCTGCGGTTTTTCGGTGAATGTTTTCACCATGCGAATCCGCTCATCGTCGGCGTTGGGCAGGTCCTCAAATTGGATGTAGCCATAACCAGTGTCGGGCCTTGAGGGATGAATGCCCAATGTCACCAGGTGGGTGGTCTCACTTGTGTGTTTCAGTGCAATGTTGGCGATTTCCAAGAATTCATCCTCCTTCAGGATGAGGTGATCCGAAGGCGCGACAATAACCGCCGCCTCTGCCGCGGCATTTCCCGCTTTCTTGGAGATCCAATAGTTGGCGTAGGCGATGCACGGTGCGGTGTTCCTCATGAACGGCTCGCATAACGTGTTTTCGCCAGGCAACTGGGGCAAGTGTTCCGCAACTAAGCTTCGGTACCGTTCTTGGGTGACAACCAGTATGTTTTCAGCCGGTACGAGCCTTGCGAGGCGGTCGAAGGTCATTTGAATCAATGATCGACCAGTTCCGAGGATGTCAAGAAACTGCTTTGGTCGGGATTCCGTGCTCATGGGCCAGAACCGACTTCCGATTCCGCCGGCCATGATTACCGCGTAGGTGTTTTTGTTTGCACTCATGGTTCAGCTTTCCATGCTCGAGGTTCCTTGATGTCAGCTTGGGTTGGAGGCTGCGTTTCTGACCATTGAGGGCAGTTGCAATCACGGTGACCGCGCTGAGACCCACATGCTGTTAGTACCAAGACGATACCGAGAAGACCGAATGGTTTAAGGTGGTTGACAAACATGCTCTGCGAAAGTACGAACTGGCACTTACCTTAGCACCATGCGTTGGATGTATCACATTGGCCGCTACATGCGGTTATTGACCAAGAGCTTTCGTAAGCCAGAGAAATTCAGCGTATTCAAGAGTTTGTTGATGACGGAGTTGGAATCAATCGGATTGCAATCGTTAGGTATTGTGGCCTTGCTTTCTATTTTCATGGGAGCGGTGATTTGCCTCCAAACCGCTCACCAAATTGGGGGGTGGATTCCGATTTATACCATTGGTTTTACGGTACGTCAGACTATGATATTGGAGTTTTCTCCCACCTTGATTCCGGTCATATTGGCAGGTAAGGTCGGTTCGAATATCGCTTCGCAAATTGGAACGATGCGCGTTACAGAGCAGATTGACGCGCTCGACATTATGGGTGTGAACAGTGCGGGATATCTGATTTTACCCAAGGTGGTAGCAGGGGTGTTCATTGTACCATTTTTGGTGGTGTTGAGCATGGTGTTGGGCGTCGGGGCCGGTGCTTGGATTGGCGTTACGACAGGACTCAGCCCGCTGGCCGATTTCGAATACGGCATGCAGATAGACTTTCGTGTGTTTGATGTGGTGTATGCATTAGTCAAAACCGTGGTATTCGGATTCATTTTAACTAGCGTTTCGGCCTACCATGGTTATTTTGCTGAAGGCGGTGCGCTGGAGGTTGGAAAATCAAGCACGAAAGCGGTAGTTTGGTCTGTCGTGATCATAATGGTGTCAAATTTGGTGCTCACTCAAATGCTGTTGAATTGACATGATTGAGCTGCAACATCTCGAGAAATCGTTTGGAAATCACCATGTGCTGAAGGACGTCAGTGCCATCTTCGAACGCGGCAAAGTCAACTTTGTGATTGGTCGGAGTGGCAGCGGGAAGAGCGTCATGACCAAGTGCACGGTTGGTCTTTTTGATCCAGACCAGGGACGCGTCATCTACGACGGCAGGGATTTTACTGCCATGAACGAACAGGACCGCAAAGTCATTCGGCAAGAAATTGGAATGCTTTTTCAGGGCTCTGCTTTGTTCGACAGCATGACCGTCCAAGAAAACGTTGAATTCCCGTTGCGCATGCTCAGTGACATGTCGGAAGCGGAGCGACGGGATCGCGCTGCGGCTTGCCTAGAAAGGGTGGAATTGGCTGACGCAAGCACTCGATTCCCCTCGGAATGCAGCGGCGGGATGCAGAAACGCGTCGGAATCGCCCGAGCCATTGCGATGAATCCCAAGTACTTGTTTTGCGACGAACCCAATTCGGGGCTAGACCCACAAACAGCCATCGTCATTGATAACCTCATTTCTGATATCACGGCTGAATACCAGATTACAACGGTGGTCGTTTCCCACGACATGAACAGCGTGATGGAAGCCAGCGATACGATTCATTTCGTGCACAAAGGCTGCATTTGCTGGCATGGCAATCGCGAAGGCCTGCTCGAGGGTGGAGTGAAGGAATTGGAGGACTTTGTTTTCGCTAGCGATTTGATGCGAAAAATCCGAAAGACAGTTTGAAGCATATTCAAAAAGCTCAGCACATTCCCTTGGAATTCAATCGCCTTCCTGAGGATGTGATGCGTCAAACAGCGGATCGAATATTCGTCCGGTTCAATTCACGTCGGACAGTGCGGCATTTTTCAACGGACTCGCTGCCTGAGGAAGTGGTTCGCAAATGCATCCAAGCCGCTGGAACGGCCCCATCGGGCGCACACAAGCAACCATGGCACTTTTGTCTAATTACCGATTCGGTGATTAAAAAGCGCATCCGTGTGGCCGCGGAAAAGGAGGAATACGAAAATTACCACGGTCGTATGAACGACGAGTGGTTGGACGATTTAAAGCCTTTTGGCACCGATTACAATAAGCCCCACCTCGAGGAAGCTCCAGCGCTCATCGTGGTGTTTCGTCAATCTTGGACGCCTGATGAACAGTCCGTTTCAGGGAGGTCTCAGAACTATTACGTCCAAGAATCTGTCGGTATCGCGAGCGGCATGCTCCTGGCAGCGCTGAACGAATGTGGCATCGCCTCACTCACACATACGCCCTCGCCCATGGGATTCTTGGCGGAAATTTTGGGACGACCATCGTCCGAAAAGGCATATTTACTTATTCCAATTGGCTACCCCGCTGAGGGGTGCGAAGTGCCTGATATTCAACGAAAAGAATGGGATAAGCTGGCCACTGTATATGGACCTCAAACCGCGAATTAAAACCCGAAGGAGATAAAAGTTTTCAGAAAACGGCTGAGGTTCTAATTTGATGTGGTTACTTTGCGCCCCGATAAACAGCTAAGCTATGTCTGAAATTCAAGAAAAAGTCACGGCGATTATCGTCGATAAGTTGGGAGTTGATGCAGGAGAAGTAAACTTGCCTGCAAGCTTCACCAACGATTTGGGCGCGGACTCTTTGGACACTGTAGAACTCATTATGGAGTTCGAAAAAGAGTTCAACATCGCAATACCTGATGACCAAGCTGAAAAAATTAGCACCGTAGGACAAGCGGTCGACTACATTACCGAGAACGCGAAATAACCCTGGCTCTATGGAGCTCAAAAGGGTTGTTGTTACCGGCTTAGGGGCGATTACGCCCCTTGGCAATGACGTGCCAACGTACTGGAAAAGTTTGGTGGACGGTGTGAGCGGAGCTGCTCCCATCACCAAATTTGATGCTACCAATTTCAAGACTCAGTTCGCTTGCGAAGTGAAGGACTGGGATGTGTCTGAATTTCTCGATCGGAAGGCATCGAGAAAAATGGATTTATTCGCCCAGTACGCCGTTGTCTGTTCCGATCAGGCCTTAGAAGATGCAGGTCTTGCAGGCGAAGAATCTCCCGTCAATCTAGACCGTGCGGGCGTAATATGGGGTTCGGGCATTGGAGGGTTCCAAACCTTCATGAACGAGGCCCTGAATTTTCACCGCAGCGATGGCGTTCCGCGATTTAGTCCTTTCTTCATCCCCATGATGATATCGGACATTGCGGCAGGTCACATTAGCATGCGGCACGGGTACCGAGGCCCCAACTTCTGCACCGTTTCGGCCTGCGCAAGTGGGACCAATGCCATGATTGATGCGTTCAATTACATTCGGTTGGGCAAGGCAGATGTTATGGTCACTGGAGGTTCTGAAGCTGCCGTGACGGAGGGCGGAATCGGGGGGTTCAATGCGCTAAAAGCCCTCTCCACGCGCAATGAAGAGCCAGCACAGGCGTCGCGTCCGTTTGACTCCACTCGGGATGGATTTGTACTGGGGGAAGGCGGCGGAGCCATCATCCTCGAAGAATATGATCATGCGGTGGCACGTGGCGCCAAGATTTACTGTGAAATGGTTGGGGGTGGCATGAGTGCAGACGCTCACCACATCACAGCACCTCACCCGGAAGGTTTGGGCGCGTTAAATGTGATGAAGTCTGCGTTGGACGATGCAGGAATGACGCCGAGTGAAGTGGACTACGTGAACGTACACGGCACATCGACCCCATTGGGTGATGTTGCGGAGACCAAGGCGATTCAAGGAGTCTTCGGAGACCACGCCTATGCCCTGAACATCAGTTCGACCAAATCCATGACGGGTCACTTATTGGGCGCTGCGGGTGCCATCGAAGGAATTGCATGCATCCTCGCAATTAAGTACGGCATTATCCCGCCAACCATCAACTTTAAAAACACCGACGAGGCGCTCGATCCGAAATTGAATTTCACATTCAACAAAGCGCAAGAGCGAGTTGTCCGGGCTGCACTTTCCAACACCTTTGGGTTTGGGGGTCACAACGCTTCGGTTTTGTTTAAAGCTATGGACTGATTTCTACTTTTGGGATTACTGCGCAACAGAAGTTGGGGCCATCGATGGGCCCGCGGGAGCATCTCATCTGAATTGCGTCAATTCGTAAGGTCTGAGTTTGGCGTACGCGTGCGAAACGGAACGTGGTACAAACAAGCGATGACCCATGGCTCGATGATGTCCGAACTCCAACCTGGAGAACAGACGAATGAAAGACTAGAGTTTCTTGGCGATTCGATCCTCGGTGCTGTGGCGGCAGAGCTTGTTTTTTTTAGATATCCCAATCAAGATGAAGGGCCGTTAACGCAAAAACGCTCGAACTTAGTGAGCCGGAAGTCGCTCAATCGGATTGGCGAGGCCATGGGTCTCGGGGCGCATATCCAAACGAACATCACTCAACGACCGCTGCCAAGCACAGTAATAGGGAATGCCTTGGAGGCATTGATCGGCGCCATTTACCTTGATCACGGCTACAAGAAGACACGTGCACTCGCCTCGTCCATGCTCGTGCGCTATGGTGCGGAGGAGGTGATGGAGGCCAGTGCGGACTTCAAATCCAGCTTATATCATTGGGCCCAAGTGGAAGGTAAGGTGGTGCGTTACGAGGATAAAATAGTACAAGGAACACATAAACAGGTGCAGGGTGTTCACGAGGTGGTGCTAGTCGTGGATGACCGGCCGGTTTCAGAGGGATCAGGCTCGTCGAAGAAAGAGGCTGAACAGGAGGCGGCACGCGTCGCATTGGAACGTGGAGAATGGCGTGAAAAACCGCTGTAATTCTGTGCATACGCGGTATATTCGCATTGAATGCAATGGCTTGACGAAGACTTCGCCGACGCGTGTGATTTTGAACTTTTGGGGCTGAGCAGTCACTTGCCTCCGCATCGCTTGGCGTGGGAATTGAATCAGCACTTGGAGTGGCGGCTGGAATTTTTTAAAGTGCTTGAAATCCAGCAGCGCAAAGGGCATTCGGAACATACGGTTTACCGCTACGAAGACGCGTCAAGTCACGGTTCACAAACGTGGTACGTAATTGAAAACAAAGCACCAAACGGTATGGTTGCTCGATTCAAGGGCGGCGCGGAAATGGACTACCTCGTGCAAGCCATGGACGAGACTGGCGCCGCAGTGGAGGCCATAGGTCGCATTCGACCCATGCGGGGGATCAATTACATCCTCCAACTCGATCCGCTGGAGTCAGGTGCCATTGAGCATTTGGCGTTGATGGACATAATTCCAGAAGCGGAGGACTGAAGAATTGAAACGATGAAACGAACGAAAATTGTTGCTACGATGGGTCCAGCCTCCAACACGGAGGAGCGGCTGGAAGCGCTGATTAAAGCCGGGATGAATGTGGCGCGCTTAAACTTTTCACACGGCGAACACGCCATTCACGGGCAAACCATTGCGAACGTCCGAAAGGTGGATGAGAAATTGGGAACCCACACGGCGTTGCTAGCGGATTTGCAGGGACCTAAGTTGCGCATCGGTGAGCTTGAAGGCGGTCAAATCGAACTAGTTCAAGGGGAAAAGCTGATCATCCGCACCGGAAAAGAGATGGGCACGGCTGGGGCCGTTTACACCAGTTACATGCAGTTCGCTCGGGACGTTAAAGCCGGCGAACCCGTCCTCATGGACGACGGAAAACTAGAATTGCGCGTCTTAGAAACAGATGAAGAAGGCGAAGTTGTATGCGAGGTGATTCATGGTGGAGTGTTGAAGCCTCGAAAAGGAATCAACTTGCCGTCGACGGCAATTTCGCTTCCGTGCATTACGGAAAAGGATGTCGCTGATTTGGCTTTTGCCTTGGAACAGGATGTGGACTGGATAGGCTTGTCTTTCGTGCGGAACGCTCAAGACATTGTGGAGCTCAGACAGCGCATTGAGGCCGAAAGCAAGCACACCCGAATCGTTGCGAAAATCGAAAAACCCGAGGCACTTTCGGACCTCGATGGTATTCTGGAGGAAACGGACGCTGTGATGATTGCGCGCGGGGACCTGGGTGTGGAAATTCCTAAACAGGAAGTGCCTTTGGTTCAGAAAGACATCGTTCAGCGATGCATGCACATGGGCAAACCTGTTATTGTTGCGACCCAGATGATGGAGTCGATGATTGAAGCTTCGGTCCCTACACGAGCGGAAGTCAACGATGTCGCTAATGCCGTTTTGGACGGTGCGGACGCGGTGATGCTCAGTGCGGAAACATCGGTGGGCGCTTATCCGATTGAAGCTGTAACGGCTATGTCGGACATTATTGAATCGATGGAGGGCCAGGACCGCATGTATTATCATGAGCGGCCGCCGTTGAGTCCAGAGGATGACAGATTTATCAGCGATAGCATGTGCTACAACGCCTGCAGGTTGGCGAAACGTGTCAATGCTACCGCAATTGTGACCATGACCTTCTCGGGTTACACGGCGGTTCAAGTTTCGAGCCAGCGTCCAAAGGCCGACATATTCATGTTCACCGCGAACAAGCGTGTGCTGGCACAAATGTCACTGGTTTGGGGTGTTTCCGCATTCCCGTACTTAAAAATGGTCAGCACAGACCATACCATTGCGGACATCAAATTTGAATTGACCAAGATGGGCGCTGTCAGCGAAGGCGACTTTGTGGTTCATTTGGCGAGCATGCCCATTGCGGATGCCGGGATGACTAACATGCTCAAGCTCAGCCAAGTGTAGAGAAATCAAGGGGTTTGAGGTCTTCGATGGCCGAGCTGTTGTTATCTTCGAACCTTTGAGTAAACAGACCCGATTGCATTCCGAATGAGCACCTCTGCACCGCAACCGAATTTCCCTGAGCGCGGCTCCCTGAACCTAACAGAGATTGCTGACGACATCCTCGCCGACTGGGAACGGGATGGTACGTTCCAGAAGAGCATCGAAACGCGTCCGAAAGCTCGGCCCTACGTGTTCTTCGAAGGGCCGCCTTCCGCAAACGGGAAACCAGGCATTCACCACGTGATGGCCCGCGCGATTAAGGATATTTTTTGCCGATTTCACACCCTGAAAGGATACCGAGTTGAACGGAAAGCGGGCTGGGACACCCACGGCTTGCCCGTTGAGTTGGGTGTAGAAAAGGAACTCGGCATCACGAAAGAGGACATAGGGGTAAAACTCACCATTGAGGAATACAACGAGGCGTGCAAGAAAGCCGTCATGCGGTACACAGACATCTGGAATGAACTCACCCGTAAAATGGGATATTGGGTCGATATGGATGCGCCTTACGTGACCTACGAGAACAAGTATATCGAGAGCGTTTGGTGGTTGCTCAAGCAGCTTGACAACAAGGACTTGCTTTACAAGGGGTATACCATTCAGCCATACAGTCCTGCAGCGGGAACGGGGTTGAGTTCACATGAATTGAACCAGCCGGGCGCGTATCGAGACGTCAAGGATACGACGGTCGTTGCCCAATTCAGGGCTTTGCCTGAGTGCGGTGCCCGCATACTTGAGCATGTGGGTCCGGAGCATGCAGAAGCTTACGGTAACTTGCCCGTGTATTTTTTAGCGTGGACGACCACGCCTTGGACGCTTCCTTCAAATACGGCCCTGACGGTTGGACCGGACATCACCTACGTCTTGGTCGCAACCAAGAATCGGTACACGGATGAGCACAGTCTCGTGGTCTTGGCGGAGGACCTGTTGGGCAAGCATTTTGGCGGAAAAAAAGCGCCTGAATACGAAGTGATTGCCCGGATCAGCGGAGCTGAATTGTGCGGCGCACGATACGAGCAGCTTTTGGATTGGGCCGAGCCCATGGATGGAGTCAGTGAAGCCTTCCGGGTTATTCCTGGCGATTTTGTGACCACAGAAGACGGTACCGGCATCGTTCATACGGCACCGACCTTCGGGGCGGATGATGCGCGCGTCGCATCTGCTGCTGGTGTTCCCCCAATGTTAATCGACGACGGCACAGGGCAAGGGGTCCCCTTGGTTGATCTTCAGGGCCGCATCCGCGACGGCGTGGGACCACTCGCTGGCCGGTATGTCAAGGAGGAATATTACGATGAGGGAGAAGCCCCAGAACGTTCGGTGGACGTGGAAATTGCCATCGACCTTAAGGGCAAAGGGCTCGCCTTTCTAGTAGAGAAATACGAGCACAATTATCCCCATTGCTGGCGAACGGACAAACCAGTCCTCTACTATCCGCTGGATAGTTGGTTTGTGCGAGCAACAGCCGCAAAGGAACGCATGCAAGCGCTGAACAGGACCATTCGCTGGAAGCCTGCGAGCACTGGGTCTGGGCGATTCGGGAAGTGGCTGGAAAACCTGAACGATTGGAACCTCAGCCGCTCGCGGTTTTGGGGCATTCCCATTCCTATATGGTCGACCGAAGACGGCACCGAGCGTCGGTGCATCGGTTCCGTAGAAGAATTGAAGACAGCCTGCGCCGAAGCGGTGGAAGCGGGTCTTATGGATGCAAACCCTTTGGAAAGCTTTGTTCCCGGCGATATGTCCAAGGCCAATTACGAACAGTTTGACTTGCACAAGCACGTTGTCGATCGCATTACCTTAAAGGCCGCCGACGGCCGCCCCATGAGACGAGAAGCTGACTTGATTGACGTCTGGTTTGATAGCGGATCAATGCCTTATGCGCAATGGCATTACCCGTTTGAGAACAAGGAGAAAATCGACAATGGCCAAGCTTACCCTGCGGATTTCATCGCAGAAGGAGTAGACCAAACCCGCGGTTGGTTCTACACGTTGCATGCGATTGCGACCATGGTGTTCGATTCGGTGGCGTACAAGAACGTGATAAGCAATGGCCTCGTGCTCGATAAGAATGGACAGAAAATGTCCAAGCGTTTAGGAAACGCCGTCGATCCGTTTGAGACTTTGGGTGAATATGGCCCCGACGCGACCCGCTGGTACATGATTTCAAACGCCCAGCCGTGGGACAACCTCAAATTCGATGCGGCGGGTATCACTGAAGTTCAGCGCAAATTCTTTGGGACGTTGCACAATACCTACAATTTCCTCGCACTGTATGCGAACATTGACGGGTATACCGGAGGCGGGGAAGTGATTAAGATTGCCGAATATCCGGAAATTGATCGGTGGGTACTGTCCCGATTGAATTCTTTGATTCAAGAGGTTACAGAGGCGTACGAAGCACTTGAACCCACCAAGGTGGCCCGAGCGATTCAGTCGTTCGCCATCGACGACCTCTCGAACTGGCACGTTCGCCAATCTCGTCGCCGGTTTTGGAAAGGTGAAATGAGCGACGACAAGCGAAATGCCTACCAGACGTTGCACGCCTGCTTGCGATCGTTGTCGGTGATGATTTCGCCCATCGCGCCGTTTTACGCTGACCGGTTGTATCGTGATTTGACCGGTTCAGATGAATCTGTTCACTTAGCCTCATTTCCCGAAGCGGATGCTGCGTGCATTGATTCTGAATTGGAAGCGCGCATGGCCCTGGCGCAGCAGATTAGTTCCCAGGTGCTGTCCTTGCGTAAGCGGGAGCGGCTGCGTGTGCGTCAACCGTTGCGCCGTGTTTTGGTGCCGGTATTGAATGAACAGATGGCCAGCCGCATTGAGACCATGGCGTCTCTCATTAAAGGTGAAGTAAATGTCAAGGCCATTGAGGTGATTCGGGACGGAGAGAACCCAGATGTTTCTATAGTTAAGCGCGTCAAACCTGACTTCAAGGCCCTCGGTCCCAAATTCGGTAAGCGCATGAAGGCCGTAGCAGCCGCAGTAAACGCACTCGATGCCGAAGGGATAGTGGTCCTGGAGCGGGAAGGACGTGTGGCCGTGGATCCGGCCGACGGACTGGGTGAAGCAATGGTGGAAGCATCGGAAGTTGCCATTATGACCGACGACATCCCAGGTTGGTTGGTTTCAAGCATCGGTGGAGTGACCGTTGCACTGGATATTAGCTTGGACGATACCCTGAAGGGAGAAGGACTTGCGAGGGAATTGGTAAACCGCGTTCAACATATGCGAAAAGAAGCTGGACTCGAGGTCACCGATCGCATCGCTTTGACTGTGGACGCGGCGCCTGAGCTGGAAGCTGTGATGAAGGATAATTTGGTTTATATTGCTGACGAGACGTTGGCGAATGAGGTTTTGTGGGAGATCATTCCCGGAGCCGATAGGATTGAATTGAGCGAAGGCATCAACGTGGCCTTGGCAGTGACAAAACAGGATTAAAACATAACCGTTATGGCAGAAACACGCTATTCGGATAACGACTTGCAGGAGTTTCAATCATTGATTGAAGAGAAGCTGGTCGTGGCCCGCGATAATTACGATGAACTCCAGCGCGCTTTGTCGCACAGCGACGACAACACCACAGACGATACCGCTCCAACATTCAAAATGATGGAAGATGGTTCGGAGACGATGAGCCGTGAAGAAACCGCTCAATTAGCGGCGCGTCAGCAGAAGTTCATTGTGAACTTAGAAAACGCCCTGCTGCGTATCAAGAACAAGACCTACGGCATTTGCCGTGTGACGGGCAAGCTGATTCCCAAAGAACGTCTTCGCTTGGTTCCACACGCGACGATGTCCATCGAAGCGAAGAACAAGCAGTAAGAACCTCCTTGAGCACGCCGCGGACACTCTTGGGTTGGGTTTTGGCCGTTGTGGTCCCTGTGTTGGTCGCAGATCAATGCCTGAAAGTATGGGTGAAGTTGAATTTTTCCTTGGGGGAACGAATGTCGTTCATCCCAGGATTGTTGGAATTACAGTTTATTGAAAACGAGGGCATGGCTTTCGGCTGGGCATTGCCAGGTGTCGCCGGGA
Source organism: Crocinitomicaceae bacterium (assembly GCA_002690915.1). GTDB lineage: Bacteria > Bacteroidota > Bacteroidia > Flavobacteriales_D > Sanyastnellaceae > UA16. The sequence continues at coordinate 89,213 of NZGF01000079.1, read as the reverse complement.
AACTGGTATTGACCGGTTTTCGCTTGCTGGCGGCGGTAGGTATTGGATTCTACATCAAGAATCTCATCGATTCTGGTGCACATAGGGGGTTTTTAGCCTGCTTAGCATTCATTTGGGCGGGAGCCATAGGTAACATCCTTGATAGCGCGTTTTACGGCCAGTTGTTCACCGCGAGTCATTGGGGTATTCTTGCCGAATGGGCAGGAGAAGGCTATGCTCCTTTTATGATGGGCTACGTGGTCGACATGTTCCACTTTACGGTACGCTGGCCTTCGTCATTCCCCATTGACTCTTTAGCCAACAGGGAAGTATTTCCGCCCATTTGGAACTTCGCGGATGCCGCTATCTCCTGCGGCGTCATTGCAATCCTGATTGGACAACGGTCTTTTTTCTCTGAAGAAGCAAAGGCCTGAATCAATTTTATGTCACCGGCTCTACCCAGTCGCCGTGGCTGCGAATCAACTCGATGAGCGCATCAACAGCGCGTTCCTCGGGGACGTTCTTTTCCACTACTTCTTTTTCCTTGTATAGGGTGATTTTTCCGGGGCCTGTGCCTACATATCCGTAGTCGGCATCGGCCATCTCCCCCGGACCATTGACAATGCACCCCATGATGCCAATTTTAATGCCTTTGAGGTGCGAAGTGACCTCTCGAATTTTCGACGTGGTTTCTTGCAAATCGAACAACGTGCGACCGCAGCTGGGGCAGCTGATGTACTCGGTTTTTGAAATTCGTGTTCGGGTGGCTTGCAAAATACCGAATGCTGTCGAATTACGAAGCTTCAAGGGCAGCCCACGGCCCTCTATCCAAATGCCGTCTCCAAATCCATCGAGCAGCGGCGCGCCCGCGTCAGTTGCTGCGTACAGCTGGAAACGTTCGGCATCCAAATCATCGTAAGTCCTTCGCAGGATGACGGGCACGTCACAACCTGCAGCATCGAGTACCATGCAAGCGGTGCGCAACTCAGACATTGCATGTTCCGAGATGGCTTCCAATACCAGAACAGTTCTGTTGTTGTTTTGAACGCGCGCAATAAATGAATCCGTAAGGTCTTTCGATTGTGTTCGAACGAAATGCCATTTGGCAGGATGGTCTGCGGACCATTCGTCAGCTGGCCACACTGGGTAGTGGCGTGTTCGGTCCTGCCAGTGTTCGGCGTTCTGTAAAACGGCCAAAGTTCCGGGCAATTCAAAGTCAACGGCCTCCGAACCGGCATAAATGAAGTCGCATGCAAAATCATCGAGGTTCCACTTATCCAGCGGCACAGAGTATCGATAACCGCAACCGAATAGCTTGGCTTCGGTGATGGGACCGTTGCTCAAGTCGTGCACCACACGCGGCACTTGCTTGCCTCCCGCTCCTCCCGCTTCACGACTGGAACGCCGGGAATAACTGTAGGGGTTAAACGACAGTGGAACAGCAGATTGATTGGCCGGGGAGCGGTTAGAATAGCGTTCTACTAGCATGCGAGCGACCGGCAATTCGGCTTCTGGCGCTTCGGTCAGTGAAACACGGATGGTGTCGCCCAGTCCGTCCTCCAGTAATCCCCCGATGCCAATGGCACTCTTGATGCGTCCGTCCTCTCCATCACCTGCTTCTGTCACTCCAAGATGGAGCGGATAGTTCATGCCCTCTGCATCCATGCTGGACACGAGCAAACGGTACGCTTGTACCATGACCTGCGGGTTGGAGGCCTTCATGCTGATGACCAAGCTGTGGTAGTCGTTGTCGCGGCAAATACGCAAGAATTCCATGGCACTTTCCACCATGCCTTTTGGGGTGTCGCCGTAGCGGCTCATGATGCGGTCTGACAAGGAACCATGGTTCGTTCCAATGCGCATGGCCCGACCGAGCGCCTTGCATTTCAGCACCAGAGGTGTAAATCGCTCCCGAATGCGTTCGAGCTCTTCTGCATATGATGCATCTGTGTATTCGATGTCTTCGAACCTTTTCTTGTCAGCGTAATTACCGGGATTGACTCGGATTTTTTCAACATGATCCGCAGCGATTTCCGCGGCATTGGGTGTGAAATGGATGTCAGCAACAAGCGGTACCTCGTGTCCTTTTTCGTGCAAAGACTCCGCAATTATTTTCAAAGCTTCCGCTTCTTTTTTTGAAGGTGCCGTAATCCGGACCAGTTCACATCCTGCGTTGATCATGCGCTCACTCTCCGCCACAGTTTTTTCGATGTCCATCGTGTTGGCGGTGGTCATGGATTGAATGCGCAATGGTGCATCCCCACCGAGAGTCAAGTTTCCAATTCGGATTTGGTGGGAAGTACGGCGTCGATAGTTGAACCAGTCAACGCTATTCAGTGGCGGTGCCGCTTCGGTTTTATGATCTTGACTCATGTTTTAAACGCTCTGCTAAAGTAACCTCAATTCGCGTTCTTTTGTTGGGCCTGCGCGCACCGATTGTAAATTCGTTTAATTGAAGATTCCCTGATGGCTGAATCCATTTCCCTCGATTGTGAGCCGTGCATTGTGTTGTCCGTTCTTCCTTACAACGACGGTCGACGTGTGGTTCGTGTGCTAGGGGAGACGCTGGGTATGGTGGCTTTGTGGGTGACGGAAGGCCGTGGCAAGAATCGGCAAGTTGGAAAGTGGCATCCTGGTGCAATGCTGGAGCTGCGGGGCGTCAGCCGGAAAGGATCGGAAGGACTCGTGCGGTTCAAAGAAGCCCGGCGAACCCACATTCCCATCGCCTTGTTTCAAGACGTGCGCCGCAGTGCGGTGGCGTTTTTTTTGTGCGAGCTCGTTGCTAAACTATTCCCGGAAGAAATCGCCCATCCAGAGGTTTATACCTTGTTTCATGAGGCACTCACACGGGTGGAAGACGAGGATCAGGTTGGTTGGATTCACGCAGAGTTTATGGGGCAATTAATTGCCATGATGGGCTTAACACCGGCAAATTCGACCATGACTGGTGCGGATGTATTGGACTTGCAATCGGGGGAATGGAAACACGCGATGGGCACAGCTGAGGACCATTTGCCGCCTCCCTTGTCCCATTGGTTCATGTCCCTCACGGGTGATAACCGACAGTTCACCGCTACTTTTTCGGAACGTAAAGAATTGATTAAGGGCCAGCTCCGGTACCTAGGTCATCAGCTCGGGGGACTTCGGGAAATCAAGAGTTATGAGGTGCTCGAGCAGGTATTTGAGTAGTGTGGGAGGGGATGATTTTGGCGCAATATTTGTGTTGTATGGGAACCATGGAGCAGCGGAGCAGAGCAAAAAAGCGATTCTTTTGGACGGTAAAGAACCTTTCCTTGACGGTCTGTTTGCTCCTATCGGGGTTTCTTCATGCTCAGGTAAGCTCTGTAGAGAAGGAAGTTGCGAAGTCAGAGAAAATCCAAGCGGTTTCCTCAAATGGCGCTGCGCCTGTGCCGTATGCGGTCATTGTGAACAAGAATACCGGCGTTCAAGTGATGACCGATGAGGCGGGCAACGGGACCATCCAACGCAACGTTTACTCGGACACCTTGGTGCTGAGATCGGTAGGGTTCATGGACATGGTGATTTACCCGGGACAGGCCGTCCCGGAGCAGGTGCGCATGGTGGAAGACATGATAAGCTTGGAGCAGGCTGAAGTGGTTATACAAGGTGTGGCCAGTGCTGAGACGGTCGCGCTTTCCAGCATCGACATGGCATCCACACAGATGCCCAAACCCGTCGTTCAATTGGAAGTGCCGCAGACCGCTGCAGAGTTGCTGTGGTCCACAGGCTCGGTTCTCGTCCAACAAAGCCAGCAAGGCGGCGGATCGCCAATCTTGAGAGGCTTCGAGGCCAATCGAGTTTTGCTCGTCGTCGATGGCGTGCGCATGAACAACGCTATTTACAGAAGCGGCCATTTGCAGAATGCTATTACCGTCGATCCGAATATTTTGGAGCGAACAGACATTTTACTCGGGCCAAACAGCATTCTGTTCGGCAGCGATGCCATGGGGGGAGTGATTCATTATCATACGCGGACGCCTCGCTTGGGCAACCGGGGATTGAAAGCACAGATTTCAACCGCGTTTCGTTCGCCGAATCAGAGTACAATGGTCCATGGTGATGTAGAATATTCGGGTCGAAACTGGGCGATATTGACTTCCTTTTCGCATGCGCGGTATGGTGACTTGAGAATGGGAAAGTGGCGACGGCACGGTCACACCTCGTGGGGACTGGATTCGGTATATGTGGTGCGCGAAAACGGCACCGACTACGTGCGTGCCAATGAGGACGCCAACGTGCAGAGGGGCTCGGGCTATGACCAGACCGATGTCCTCCAAAAACTGCGCTATCAGACTTACCGCGGCGTTTGGGATTTGAATTTGCAGTGGAGCACTAGCAGCGACATTCCCCGTTATGACGTCTCCTTTGAAAAGAGCGGAGACACCCCCAAATGGGCCACGTGGAACTACGGCCCACAGCGTCGGTCAATGGCCTCACTTCGTTATGGTTCGTCAATCGACCGATGGGACATAGCATGGAACACCCTGGTTTCTGTTCAAACCATTGAGGAGTCCCGTATCAAAAGACGGTTCGGATCCGACTGGCAGGAAACACAGTTGGAAAACGTTCGTGTCTGGAACGGCTACACGACTGCATCGAAACGCTTCTTCAATGGGCTGAACGTGACCGCCGGCATCAATGTCGGCTGGGACGCAGTGGAGTCGACGGCCAACTTGTTGAACATCGAAACGGATGCTGTAGAAGTCGCCGATACGCGTTACCCTAACGATGGGAGCGGCATGCGCACCTTGGCTTCCTTTGCCAATGCCCAAATGCGATGGCGACAGCACCGCTTCGCAGGAGGGTTACGCTGGAGTCAATCCCAATTGAATGCAGCCTTTGATTCCGGCGTGAATTACACCTTGCCGTTTGCGGCGGTGAGCATTCAGAACAGTGCCTTAACCGGTGGAGTGTCTGATCGTTGGATTAGTAGATCCCGAGTGTGGTCTTTGAATACCGGAATCTCGACGGGATTCCGCCATCCGAACGTCGATGATATGGGCAAGGTCCGGGAGAAAGGCGGATATGTTTTGGTGCCCAATGATGCGTTGAGGCCCGAATACTTGTACAGCGTGGAACAGTCGATTCACTGGGATTGGCAGGCGAAGCAGCTGTTGAGTGTGACAATTAGCGGTTTCGCATCGCGCCTGAACGATGCCATTGTACCCCAACTTACGGAGCTCAATGGCAATCCTATGTTCTTCATCGATGGAGACAGCGCCCGGGTCCAGACCCAAGTAAACGCCAGCCACGCGTTGATTGCTGGATTGCGCGGTGAAGTCAATGCTCAGTTGACCAAAACTTGGGGTATCGAAGCAGCTGTGAACTGGACGGTTGGTGATCAGTTTATTCCCAACGGTCCGACGGGCGACATGAACCGGCTGCCGATGTCCCACATTCCTCCGTTGTTCGGTCGTGTGGCTTCGGACATCGAAGGCCGCTGGTGGACACTCGAATGGTATGCACTTTTCAGCGGTGCCAAGGCTGCATCCAAATTTGGTCCTTACGCCACTGATAACTTCGATTTGATGCTAGAAACCGGGGCACCCAGCTGGTGGACGCTGAATGCTGAATTCAGCGCCAAGCTTCACGATAAGGTGGAGTGCCGTTTGGGTGTGAGGAACATACTGGACATGCATTACCGTGTTTTTGCCAGTGGAATCAGCGCAGCGGGACGGGGCGTATACGCTTCTGCGCACGCCGCGTTTTAACCGTACTTTCGTTTTATGCGATTCGAGCAAGTCATCGGACACCATCAATTGGGAGAAAAACTGCGTGCTGTTGCCCAGTCAGGTCGAGTGGCTCACGCTCAGCTGTTCAATGGGCCAGAGGGCAGTGGTGCATTGGCTTTGGCATTGGCCTACGCACGTTATTTGCATTGCAGCGCCCCAACGGCTGCCGATGCCTGCGGGAACTGTTCGTCTTGCATTCAATACGATACCCTACAACATCCGGATTTGCATTGGTCTTTCCCGTTCTTCAGAAAAGACGGCTCTGATCACGCACTTTCTCAACCCTTCCAAGCGGCGTGGCGAGAACGGATTTTGCAGGGGCCTTATTTCGGTCAAGAGGAGTGGCTCGCCACAATTGGAGCCGATCGAAAGCAACTCTTCATCAGTGTGCAGGAGGCGTTGGAGCTCAATCGTAAATTGGGACTGAAGGCGTTTGCTGGCGGGTGGAAGGTGCTTATTTTGTGGTTGCCGGAGGCGATGCGTGTGGATACGGCCAACAAGATGCTGAAGCTCATTGAGGAGCCAACCGACCGCACGGTGATGCTCTTTGTGAGTGAACAAGCCAACCAGTTGCTCGCAACAATCCGGTCCCGAGTTCAGATGGTGCAAGTGCCGCGCCTTGGGTTGGAGGAAGCGGTTGATGGAATGAAGACCCGGTTTGGCGTGGGGGAAGAAGAAGCCCGCGGGTTGCTTCATGTGACCGACGGGAATCTTGCCGGCGCACTCAGGATGCGCGGGGAGGAAGGCACCGACGAAGATTACCGGCTGTTCGTCACCTGGATGCGGGCATGCTACGTCAATGATTCTGTGACCACGGTCGCACTTTCGGATGACTTTGCGAAGCCTGGACGGGAGGGTATGAAGCGATTCGTGCGGTACGCATTGCATATGATTCGTCAGTGCATTGTTGGCAATTACGGAGCGCAATCCCTCGTTCGTTTGACCGAGGCGGAGCGGCAATTCGCCCAAAAATTCGCCCCGTTCATCCACCACGGGAATGTTTTAGAATTGCAAGAAGTTTTGGAGCGTGCTCACCATGATATTGCGGGAAACGTGAATGGCAAATTGGTCTTTATGGACATTAGTGCTCGGTTAAATATTTTGCTGAGAAAGGCAGCCTGAACCTCCGTATCTTAGCTCTAATGAGTTGCAGCAATTGTAGAAATGGAGAGGACGGCAAACCCCGGGGTTGCCGAAGTAACGGAAAATGCGGAGTCGAAGGTTGCGGACCACTCACCGTGTTCGATTGGTTAGAAGGGGTTGCGTTGCCATCGGGTCAACGCCCTTTTGATGTGGTTGAAGTGCGGTTCAAAGCCAACCGCAAAGGTTTTTTTCGGAAGCCTTCAAAAATTGACGTGCACGTTGGTGACGTGGTAGTGCTCGACGCAGACCACGGAGTGGATGTAGGTGTGGTTAGCTTGACCGGTGAACTCGTCCGTGCGCAGATGAACGCGAGGAGAGCCAAGGACGACCATGAAATCAAGCGTATCGAACGCAAGGCGACTCAGGAGGACATTGACACGTGGCAGAAGGCAAGCATGCGCGAAGCGGAGACCATTCGAGGAGCGCGTGGGATCATCAAAGAGCTCGCGCTTGATATGAAGCTGACCGATGTCGAGTTTCAAGGTGACGGTAAGAAGGCAACCTTTTACTACACTGCTGAGAATCGGGTGGACTTCCGGGAATTGGTGCGCGCTTTGGCATCGGCTTTCAGTGTTCGGATTGATATGCGTCAAATCGGTGCGCGACAAGAAGCGGCTCGGATTGGCGGAATCGGTGTATGCGGGAGGGAATTGTGTTGCTCAAGTTGGCTGAAAGATTTCCGAAGCGTAAGTACGTCAGCAGCCCGTTACCAGCAGATGTCACTGAACCCTCAGAAATTGGCGGGGCAGTGCGGCAAGTTGAAATGCTGCCTAAATTTTGAACTGGACCAATACGTGGAGGCGGTCAAGAATTTCCCCTCGCCCAATGCGAAAGTCAAGCTTAAGGAAGGCCGTGCTTTTGTTTTCAAAATGGACATTTTTAAACGCTTGGTCTATCTGATTGCACCCGATGGAGGCGCAAACGGGCCGGTTGCGGTGACACTAGAGGACATGAACGAGCTCCTCGAAATGAACCAGCGCGGGGAGTATCCGAACAGCCTTACAGAGTTTGCGCTGGAAGAGGGACCAGATGAGGTGGATGAGACGTATTCAAACGTTGTGGGACAGGACAGCTTGACGCGTTTTGACGAAGAACGTCGACGTCGGAAGAAGCGCTCCGGCCGAAAAAACCGCTCGGGCAACAAGAATAAGCCCGGTGGAGACGAGGCGAAGGCATCCGGCAAAGCACCGTCACACGCGAACAAAACGGACGGTAACAACCAGGGTAAGCAACGGAAGAAGCGTCGCCGTCCGCCGCGGAATGCCAATGAGAAAGCCGGTAAATCGTGAAAACCATGAGGTCGTTCCGCTGGTACTTGTGGGGTCTGGCATTGGTTGGTTTGGGATGCGGAACGGATGCATTTTTTGCTGAAACCCAGCCGCTTGATCCTGATCTCGGCTGGGACGCAGATCAAAAAGCCACCTTCGAATGGCAGGTGACGGATACGTTGACCAAGTATGACTTTTTCATTGACCTTCGGCACGACCAGCGTTACCCGTTCAGTAACATCTACCTGTTCGTGGATTTTACGTTTCCGAATGGACGCACCTTAAGGGATACCCTGGCTTGTGACCTGGCAGACAAACGCGGCAGGTGGCTAGGGACCGGCTTTGGCAACTTCGTCGACCACCGTATCGGGTTCCGAAGTCAGACCGGTTTTCCCTTAGTAGGTGACTACGCTATTGGCATCCGGCACGGGATGCGAGAAACACTTTTGCACGGCGTGTCGGACATTGGGTTCCGTCTTGAGCCTTTAGCGTCGCCTTAAGGCAACGCTACTGGCGCACCAAATACCACTGGCCGCTCGTTTTCGGACCATACTTCCATGCCTCCAAGAAGGTCAATGATGTAAGTGTGTCCCTGGATACGCAGCTCTTCAGAGATAACCCCACTTCGTCCTCCGGCTTCGCAGTAAACGAGAATAGGCCGGTCTTGAGGTAGCGCCTTCAACAGATTCAACCGGTGGTCCCAATCAAATGAAATGTAGGAGGCCCCCGAAAGGTGCCCCGCAGCCCATTCTTCGTCTGAGCGCACATCGAGTAGAATGGCGTTCGGGAGTGCTGCGTTCAATGAGTCCAGTTCGAGGATGGAAATCTCCTCAACTTGGGGTCGAGCTTTGGTTTCTGAAGGGGTTGTAGTGCCGCCTGCGCATGCCGTTAACAACGCCGCGAATGCGAAAAGGATCCAATGGAGATATGACTTCATGCTTCGAAACTACTGCTGAGGAGCTAAACGAAGCACTTGAATTAACGTCTTAAAGCCAATCATCTGAATCCCTAAGAAAATGTGGTATTTTGCGGGACCAAGTTTTGAAACCATGGTCACTCAAACCCTTTGGCTGCCTTTTGCGGTATGCTCAGCCTTTTTGTTTTTAGCGTCAGCGAGTAATGCACAGGACACCCCGCCGCCGGAGGACATTCGCTACTGTGGCCAGTGGATGATGGAGGAGGCGTTTTTCAATGCCCATCCCGGAGCGCGGGAGGCAGCACAAGAAGCGGATCAGCGACTGGAAGAGGAATCGCAAGCCTTTGAGGACATCAATCGCGATGAACTGATTGTTATCCCGGTGGTCTTCCATGTCATTCACTACAACGGACCGGAAAACATTAGCGATGATCAGGTGTACAGCGGAATCGAGGTCATGAACCGCGACTTCCGCAAACTCAATCCGGACACGGCAGACGTCATCACCGAATTTGAGGACATCGCAGCGGACTCTGAAATCGAATTCCGACTGGCCCAAATCGATCCAGATGGCAATTGCCACACGGGCATTAACCGCATCGTGTCACCTTTGACTTACATAGGTGATGGCGATGTGAAGGACTTGATCCAATGGCCGCGCAACAGCTATCTCAACATTTGGGTGGTTGAAGACGCCAACGGAGCAGCGGGGTACAGCCTCTATCCAAGTTCGGTGGACGGTTGGATGGGCGCTGGCAACGACGGCATCGTCGTGGCGCACGATTACACGGGCAACATCGGTACGAGCAATAACTACCGATCTCGCACCTTGACCCACGAAGCGGGCCATTGGATGAATCTGCGCCACCCTTGGGGCAACTCCAATAGCCCCGGTGATTCGGAAAATTGCGAAATAGATGACAACGTGGACGACACGCCGCTTACGAGCGGTTGGACCGCTTGCAACCTCGACGGTGAGACATGTGGCTCCCTGGATAATGTTCAGAATTACATGGACTATTCCTACTGCGGCCGCATGTTCACGGAAGGCCAGCGGTTGCGCATGCGCGCAGCCATGAACAGCAGCACGGCGCAGCGCAATCAACTCTGGACTCCTGAGAATTTGGAGGAGACTGGCGTCGACCAAGCTCCAATTTTGTGCGAGGCGCGTTTCACGGCTTCTCGTCAGACCGTTTGCGTAGGGGATTCGATTCAATTTTTTGATTCGAGCTACCACGGGGTGACTGGCTGGTCTTGGAACTTTGGAGACGGCGGAACAAGCGATGAAGAAACGCCCTGGCACGTCTTTGACCAAGCCGGGATTTTCGATGTGACGCTGACCGTGTCCAACGGGTCTAACGAAGTGTCCCTTACGGAGCCAGCCTACATTCAGGTGCTGGAGGCGGGGGCCATGGAAACGCCTTTTGAGGACAGCTTCGAAGCCGCCGAACTGAGCGATGATTGGTTCATGGTGGACGTGTCCAACGACGGCGATGGATGGGAGGTGGTGACGGCTGCAGCCTACACCGGAGACCGCTCCTTGCGCATTCACAACTGGTCAAACGCAATCGAATACAACCGAGATCAGCTTATTACCAGCAGAATGGACATGTCCAACGCGGAAGAGATTCAGGTGTCGTACAAGTGGGCGTACTGCTACAAAGGAACCAACGAAGACGAGGACGTTACGGATGACCGATTGAAGGTGTACGCTTCGCCCGACTGCGGCGAAACTTGGAGCTTGCGGCGCATGCATCGGGGATTCACGGACCTGCCATCGGCGCCTCCGCATCCATTCGCTTTCACGCCCAATGGACCGGATGAGTGGAACAGCTACACCTTGAGCATTCCGCATACGCAATTCTTTACGGAGAATTTCCGTCTCAAGTTCGAATTTGAGAGCCGCCTTGGGAACAATATTTTCTTAGATGACATCAACATTGAAGTGCTGACGGCTTCCGACATCGAAGAACGTGAGCGATTGCGCGGCATAGCATTGTCTGTCTACCCGAATCCAACGTCTTCAACAGCAACGTTGGAGTTTAACACGCGCCAGCCTTATGATGTCGTTTCGGTTGACCTGTTCGACGTGACTGGGCGTCACATGTGGAATGGCCTTGAAGGTTCGTTGCCTGCGGGAACCTATCGATTTGAAGTGCCATCATCTCAGTTGGCCCAGGGTAACTATCTGTTGGTGGTAGAAGCTGACGGTCGCCGGTCGGCGATGCAGCTTATGGTGAATTAATTCTAAGGGCAGCACTAAATAAAAAACGGCCGCACAATGCGGCCGTTTTCAATTTTTAGAGGAGTGTGGGTTCAGCTTTTTGAGCCGACCAATACTGTGACACAGCCCTCGTGCATGATAGCGGTCTTGCTTTCAGGCACTTGCACATGAATTTGCAGTTGCTGTGTGGTCTCAACCTTAAAGTCAACGTAGTTGAGGTCCGGTTCGTTTTTGCGGCTGTCAAACAAGCGCTTGCCGCTTGCATCGTTGATTTCATAAGCCACTTCTCCCAACACGGGGTGGCTGCAGACGATCAAACGGTAGTCTTGGCCTGCCAAGAACGTCAACATCAATTCGGCGTCGTCTCCAGGAATGAGAATTGCGCTGTTGTAATTGTCGTTTTGGATGTATCCATCCAACGATGACATGCAGTTCTTCTTCGTGAATGAACGGCATTGGGCGTCAGCCGTTGTCGCGAACAGCCCAAAGGCAAACAAGAGTATGAGTGTATATTTCATTGCTATTCTACTTCTCGATTATTGAATACAACCCGATCTAACGGCTTCCACAGCGGAAGCAATGGCTTGAATCGTAGCGTCATCCGCACTAAAATTTGGACCGCCTCCAATGACGAATGATCCGGATTCTTCGCGGGATGTGGTGCCTTCGCCATCTGCGGAGACGACACCTGTGTATGCTGCCTCAATGGATTCCATGGAGGTTAACAAGGCGGCCAAGGCTTCGGTTTGCTCGTAGCTCTTGCACAGGCGCATGACGTCATCGAGGACGAGCTTCTGCTCAGCGATGCGGGTTTTGAGTTCATCCGGGGCTTCATCGAGGTGACGCGTTGCGAGGTAAATGCCCTCTACCCAACCCGAAGCCACTACAAGTCCAGCCAAGTCTTCTTGGCCGTTGAACTTCAGGCGTTCATTGAGCTCGTAAAACGTATCCGAAACAATGTCTATGAGCATGCCCCGGTCGTTGCGGTTAGCTTCAACCTCTTCCATTACTTCTCCGCTTAAAACGTCGTCCACTCCGAGTTCTGAGCTGAGTGATTTGATCGCCGTGAGGTATTCGAGGCTTGTTGCGTTTTCTTCGAAGATGGTTGCGTAGCTTAGGTCAGCACCATAGATTCCCAGGTTGATGGCTTGTGCATCGCTGGTGGTGTATTCGCTTGTACGATCGGCACTGTTCAAAGCATCACCATGGAAACTGGCACCGCTGCGTTTGATCAATGACGCCGTTTCCATTGGTGATGGAGCGGCGTGAAAAATCTTCGTGAGGGTGTTTTGACGGGAAGTCACCGCCATACCATCTGCATCCATGCCTTCCACGACTTCCGTCTCGGGGGCGTGGTCGTGTCCGGCGTGCTCGTCTTGGCTTCCACCGCAACCGGTGGCTAAAAATGTGCCCAATCCGATGAGGACGGGAAGGGCTTGGATTCGTTGATTAAAACGCATGATTGTTAGTCTGGATATTGAAGCCCAATATGCTTCTCACCCGACACCTATACGGAAACCAATCAAAAAAGTTCCACACACCGGGATGTGCAGAGCAATTCCTTCGAAATCAGTGGGCTTCGAGCCAATTTTGGCCGGTCGACATGTCTACCACGAGAGGTACGGCGATTTTCACAGCATCTGCCATGGCCGCCTTGATCAGGCCTTCCAATTGCGCAACTTCATCGGTCGGAACATCGAACACCAATTCATCGTGCACCTGCATAATCATGCGGGTGTTCAATTGGTTTTCATTTAGCGCGGCTTGCATACGGACCATGGCGACTTTGATGATGTCTGCTGCCGAGCCTTGTATAGGAGCGTTTACCGCATTCCGTTCGGCAAAGGCGCGTACGGTGGCATTGTTGGAAGCGATGTCCGGCAAGTACCGCCTGCGGCCGAGAACAGTTTCGGCGTACCCGGTCTCGCGCACCCGGTCAACGCAATCGGCTGTGAAGGCCTTGAGTTGAGCGAATTCAAGAAAATACGCATCGATGATTTCTTTCGCTTCGCGGCGGGGTATGCCAAGGTTTTGGGCCAATCCGAAGGCACCTTGGCCGTACAAAATGCCGAAATTGACAGCCTTGGCTTTGCTCCTCATGTCGCGGTCTACCGCATCGGGATCGACTTGAAAAACCTTGGCAGCGGTGGCCGTGTGCACGTCATGGCCCTGAACAAAGGCATCCACCAATCCTGGATCTTGGCTCAATGCGGCAGCGATGCGCAACTCAACTTGGCTGTAATCGGCGGCGAGGAGGACGTGGTTGTCATCACGTGGGATGAATGCTTTTCGAATGGCCCTGCCTTCTTCGGTGCGGATCGGGATATTCTGGAGGTTGGGATCCTTGGAGCTCAAACGTCCAGTTGCCGCAACCGTTTGCTGGTAGGTGGTGTGCACTCGACCGGATAGGGCGTTGACCAATTTGGGCAGGGGATCGACGTAAGTGGACTTGAGTTTTTTGAGCTTGCGGTAGCGTAAGACCGCCGGGACAATGGGATGTTCCGTCTTTATTTTTTCGAGGACTTCCTCACCTGTGGGGTATTGACCAGTCTTCGTTTTCTTGACCCTGGCCTTGATTTCTAGGGTCTCGAACAAGATGGGACCCAATTGCTTCGGGCTGTCGATGTTGAACACCTGTCCCGCTTGGTCATGGATTTCACGGGTCAACGTGCCGATTTGCTCCCCCAATTCTGTGCTGTACCGGTTCAATTCATCCGAATCAATTCGCACTCCCTCAATTTCCATATCGGCCAAGATCTTGACCAGCGGCACCTCAACGGTTTTAAACAGTTCATCCGCCGCGACTTGAGCCAAACCCGGCCCAAGGATCTGCCGCAATTGGAAGGTGATGTCGGCGTCTTCGCAGGCGTATTTGGTGATTGAATCCACGGGCAAATCGGCCATGGATTTTTGTGTTTTCCCTGCTTTCCCAATCAAATCTGTGATGGGAATGGTGGCATAGCCGAGTTCGGTTTCAGCAAGGCGATCGAGTTTGTGCGAGGCTTCAGGTTGAATGAGGTAGTGTGCAACCATGGTGTCGAAGACCTTGTTTGCAAAAGACATACCCCGAATGGCGAGCATCTTGTAGTCGAATTTAAAGTGATGCGCGATGGCCTCTTTGTTAGCATCGGCAAAGATCGGTTGAAGCCGACTCAAGAGTTCCTCCTCCGTCCAGTGCTCTGTGGTTGCTGGCACCCAGAACCCTGATTCTGCCGCTACCGAGAATGAGATACCTACCAGTTGGGCAGTCATCACATCCAATGACGATGTTTCAGTATCAAAGGCAAATGACTCGTTAGCTTTCAGTAATTCGAGTAGGTCATTGAGGGCGTTCGGTGTCGCTACGAACTGGTAATCGGCTTGGACGTCGCCGGCAGTGCGGTAACTGCTTGCGGATTCGGTTGGAACGCTGCTGCTTTCTCCTCCGTTGAACAGGTCCAATTGAGCGGGCTCACTTGAAGCATTGGCTGTGTTGGCGTCGCTCCCTGCAGATGAGGCTTCGGAAGCTACATCGCCGAGAATGCGGCGGGCGAGGGCACGGAACTCAAGGTCTTCGAGAGTGCGCCGCAGCGCTTCGGTTTGGGGCGCACTCAACGTCATTGATTGCCAATCGTATTCCATTGGTATGTCAAGACAGATGGTGGCTAATTCTTTGGAGAGCAGAGCGAGTTCGGTGTTCTCTTCGACTCGCTCCTTGAGTTTCCCTTTCAATTCACCGGCGTTTTCGATAACGCTCTCCAAGCTGCCGTATTGGTGCAGCAGTTTGGAGGCAGTTTTGGCGCCTACTCCTGGAATGCCAGGGATGTTATCCGCACTGTCTCCCATCATCCCTAGTAAATCGATGATCTGGAGAGGTTCGTCCACGTCGAATTTTTCTCGAATTTCAGCCGGTCCCCAGACCTCTGCGGGACTGCCTCCGCGTCCGGGCCGAAACATCCGAATTTTATCCGTTACAAGTTGGCCAAAGTCTTTGTCTGGTGTCATCATGAAGACATCAAAGCCATCGACTGCGGCTTTCTTGGCTAGAAATCCGATGACGTCATCGGCCTCGAAACCCACCTTACTGATGGCCGGGACGTCCAAACCCTCGAGCACCTCTAAAATCCAGGGCACCGAACGCTTGATGTCTTCCGGGGTCTCCTCGCGGTTGGCTTTGTATTCGGAATAGGTCTCATTCCGGAAGGACCCCCCGGGGGCATCAAACACGACGGCTATATGCGATGGGGATTCATTACGAATGACATCGAGTAATGCGTTGGTGAAGCCAAAAATGGCACTCGTATTCAGGCCTTTCGAGTTGATCCGTGGGTTCTTGATGAAGGCGTAATATGCTCTGAAAATAAGGGCATATGCGTCGATGAGAAACAGCTTGCGTTCAGAGGGAGGCGTGATCATGGGGAAGAGGTCCTAAGTCGTGACCCCAAGGTACCACCCGACGTTCGAAATTACTTTGAATTTTTGGGGCGTTTGTACACAGGAACGCTTGAGCAAGGCTCCCCATAAAAAATCGATAAAGCCACTGGTTGCAGCCGTTCGATGATACGAGCAAGGCTCTCCGCGGTGGTCCCCTGAGCACACCCTTTGATGACCAACCGTCCATCCCGATAGGGCTCAAGGTCCAAGCTGTCGATGGCGTCGAGAAGGAGGCGTTCGCGGGTTCGGTTTTCGTCCCCAATGCTTACTCGGGCGCCCAAGGCGGTCAGTTTTGAGGTGGCCAGCATCCATGCCCAATCCGGAAGGATAGCATCTGATGCGCAGTGTAGCGCTACGGTAGATCCGTTCCAGTCGGCGGCGCTGAGCTCAGCCATTGCTGCACGGAAGGGTTTTTCTCTGAGAATAAGCCCTTGTTCCAAGTAGGTGCTCAAGTCGAGGCCACGCACTTTGGATTTTGGCATCAGCGCATCCAAGTCTAAGGCGATGATGCCACTCTCGTCAACACGGTTCCGAATGGGTTCCGGAAGGGGAGTTTCCATGGGGTAGTCGTCACGCGGATTGCATGGCACTTGAGGTGCCAGCTTGTGCCGCCATTTCTATAGCGCAAGCTACGATGGATGGTGCGTCATACGCATTCTCTGCATACAATTCTGCTTGGGTACCGTGTTCGACGTAGCGGTCAGGCAACCCCAATCGTCGAATCTGTGCTTGGTAACCCTGATCGCCCATGAATTCGAGCACCGCACTCCCGAATCCACCCATGATGCATCCATCTTCCAACGTGATGATTTGCTTGAATTTGCCGAATACCTCGTGCAGCATCATATCATCGATAGGCTTCGCAAATCGCATGTCGTAGTGCGCTGCAGAGATGCCACGCTGGGCCAGTGTCGCGCAGGCCTCTGTGGCTTGGGTTCCAATGGCACCAATGCTGAGGATGGCGATGTCGTTTCCGTTTTGCAGCCGGCGGCCTTGTCCTATGGCTATGGGCGCGAAGGGCCGTTGCCAATCGACGATAGAACCAGTGCCGCGCGGATAGCGGATAGAGTAGGGGCCATCGTGTAATTGCGAAGCGGAGTACATCATGTTACGCAATTCCACTTCATCCATAGGAGCAGCTACCACCATGTTTGGGATGCAGCGCATGTAAGCGAGATCGTAAGCCCCGTGATGTGTTGGGCCGTCTGCTCCAGCTACTCCACCTCGGTCAAGGCAGAAAATGACGTGCAGGTTTTGAATCGCTACGTCGTGGATGACCTGATCGTACGCCCGTTGCATGAAGCTCGAGTAGATGTTACAGAACGGAATCTTGCCTTGGGTTGCCATACCAGCACTAAAGGTCACGGCATGTTGTTCGGCGATGCCCACATCAAAGGCCCGGCCCGGCATTTCGGCAAGCATGTACTTTAAGGAGCAGCCGGATGGCATCGCAGGAGTCACGCCAACAACGCGTGCATCCTTTTTGGCTAGCTCAATGATGCTGTGGCCAAAAACGTCTTGAAACTTCGGAGGCTTGGGCTGTGAAAGAGCAGCCTTTTTAATCTCCCCGGTTTTCTTGTCAAACAGACCAGGCGCGTGCCATGTGGTCGCACTTCCCTCTTCAGCGGGAGCGTAGCCTTTTCCTTTTACGGTGACGCAGTGCAGCAACTTGGGACCCGGAATGTCCTTGATGTCGTTGAGGATTTGCGTGAGGTGCTCCACATCGTGCCCGTCGACGGGACCGAAGTATCGGAAGTTGAGGGATTCAAATAGGTTGGACTGCTTGAGCAAAGCGGACTTCACAGCCGACTCGACCTTTTGAGCGATGGCCTGCGCATTGGGGCCAAACTTGGAAATGCGTCCGAGCAAGTGCCACACCTCGTCCTTTACCTTATTGTAGGCTTTTGATGTGGTGATGTCGGTAAGGTACTCTTTGAGCGCTCCGACGTTGGGGTCGATGGACATGCAGTTGTCGTTCAATACGACTAACAAGTTGGAATCTTCCGCACCGCCGTGATTGAGTCCTTCAAAAGCCAGTCCTGCGGTCATCGCTCCGTCACCGATGATGGCAACGTGCTTTTTGTCATGTTGTCCACTTAGCTTGCTCGCTACAGCCATGCCGAGGGCGGCAGAGATGGAGGTCGAGCTGTGGCCAACGCCGAAGGTGTCGTATTCGCTTTCGCTTCGTTTCGGAAATCCACTCAGACCGCCGTACTCACGATTGGTATGAAATTGATTGCGGCGCCCGGTGAGGATTTTGTGGCCGTATGCCTGATGGCCGACATCCCACACCAATTGATCTTCAGGTGTGTTGAATGCGTAATGCAAGGCTACCGTTAATTCCACTGCACCTAAGCTGGCTCCAAAGTGTCCTCCTTTTTCGGAAACGATATCGACGATGAAGTCGCGCAGCTCGTCGCATACTGCTGGTAAGTCCTCAACGTTGAAGTGCTTTCTTAAGTCCGAGGGAGTCTCGATGCGCGATAGATGTGAGCCAGCAGGGTAGTGATTCATGGAAGTAAGTCTTGTTTCGCCTGTGGCGTACAAACAAATCTAATGGCATTCATGTTCACCGCCCCCTTGAGATGGACGAACATTTGCCAACAATCCCTTGAAAGGCTCGAGCTTTAGGCCTCTACCAAAGCCGCCAGGCCCTCTAAAATGGCTTTGCCATCGGAGTTGCCCAAGTCGTCGCTTGCGGCGCGTTCGGGGTGAGGCATCATGCCGAAAACGTTCATTTCTCGGTTGGCCACACCAGCAATATTGGCAATCGCACCGTTGGGATTGGACCATGCGTTGACAGCGCCTGTTTCATCGCAGTACTGAAACAAGATTTGGTCGTTATCGTGAAGCGCTTCGAGCCCGTCGTCATCGATGAAGTAATTGCCTTCCCCGTGTGCTATCGGAATGGTAATGGGTGCCGATGTGTCCAGTGCGCAGGAGACAGTTGCCGTTCTAGAGACGGGCTTGAGGGTGACGTTTTTGCAGATGAACTTGCGACTTTGGTTGTGCAACAGCGCTCCGGGGAGCAGACCGGTTTCGCACAAAATTTGAAATCCGTTGCAGACACCGAATACCCGACCACCCTTTTTTGCATGGTTGACGACAGACTCCATAATGGGTGAAAAACGAGCAATGGCTCCGCTGCGCAGGTAATCACCGTAACTGAATCCTCCCGGCAGGACAATGACGTCAGCCCCTTGTAGATTGCGGTCCTTGTGCCAAAGTTGAACAACGGAAAACCCCAAGCTGTGCTCAAGTGCGTGAACCATGTCCATGTCGCAATTGGAACCGGGAAAAGTGACCACTCCAAATTTCATAGTACGAAGGTCGTGATTGTTTGGAATTCAGCTCAACAAATGCTGAATAAAAAGAACCAACACGGTACCAACAAGCGCCCAATACACGGCGTCGTGCCAGGGCCTCTGTATGCGCCTTGAGCGCTCCCTTTCGGGTATCAATCCAATGCACGTAAAGCCCATGGCGAAGCCTAACGTCGGCGTCAGCGGGAGTGATGTTATGGCCAAACCGTTTTCTGGCTCCAGCACAAGGGCGCTGAATAATGCCGTGCACCACGTCAAAGTGAGGACGGTCAGGCGCACGTTTTGGGATCGAAGGTTCAAGGAGGATTGTCGGCGCAGCAATACCATGCCGCCACCAGCCGCCCAAGCCAAGATCATCCAATGAAGCCCATTGCCGGACTGAAACGTCAAGGCCGCGATGTTATCGATGGTTGCAACCGTGTTGGGCAAGATGTTGGAAAGGCCAAAGGCAATAGCCCCTCCCCATATTGTTCCAACGAAGAGCATGGCCCACTCCCTGAAAATACCCGGACGCAGGTTAATCTGCACGGCAATCAAGCCCAAAAAAAGCCCCCAATTGCCCGGATCGAGGCCGATGGCCAATGCTGCGAGGGCACCCGAGCGGAATTGGATGCCGCTGGTCGAGGATTGCCGATGTACGGAGAGCACAATATACAGACTGGCACAAACGAGAGACAGACTTCCCCAGGTCCGAAGGCCTTCCGTCCAAGTGGTTGGCGTTAGCCATGCGATGGACCACAACGCAATCAGCCAGGCGAGGGCGGAATCACCGCGGTCTACAAAGTGGCGATTGACGTAAATCCGGTGTCCGAAGAAGGCCACGGTTGTCAGCCCTAATCCGTGAATGAGTGTACTTAACCCATCCAGGGTTCCCACCCACCAATGCAACAACAAACCACCAAAAACGGTCAGTGGGATAAGCACCCATGCAATTGGTTGATTGGAGCGGAGGATTGAAATCAACGGTTGCTTATTTTTGTTCTGAAATTAGGAACCATGAACACACAAGAAATCATCACTCCTGTAGCGAAATTTATTGAATGGACATTCGAAACCATTCTTGTTCCGATAAGTTCGCCCTTCAACATGGCGGTCATCGCATTGGGTTTCTGCGGGTTGTTCTTGTGGTTGCGCTTGCAGAAGAAGTACACCGCCAAGGCGGAAGAAGAAGGCGGTATCGTCTGATCCGTTCGCTTCGCTTTTCATCACTTCAAGCCAAGTCTAGGACGTCCGCACCGATGTCTTTCCGGTAATACGCCCCTTCAAAGCTGACTTTGCTCGCAAGCTGGTAACTATTCTTGAGCGCTTCCTCGACATCATTTCCGCGCCCTGTGCAGGCCAATACACGACCGCCGTTGGTTACGATTTTGCGACGGCTGGATTTGGTGCCAGCGTGAAACACCATTCCATCGATGGCTGACACGTCTTGAAGGCCTTTGATTTCACACCCTTTCTCGTAACTTTCTGGGTAGCCCTCGCTAGCGAGGATGACCGTCGTCGCTGCACGTTCGTCGGTAACCAAATCATATTCAGATAACAGTCCGCTGCAGAGGCTTTCGAACAGGTGTAGCAAGTCACTCTTTAACCTCGGGAGCACCACTTCTGTTTCGGGGTCTCCTAGTCTGCAGTTGAATTCAATCACATACGGATCGCTTCCAACTTTCATCAGGCCGAAAAAGATGACGCCTTTGTAAGGGATACCGTCTTTTCCCAGCCCCTTGATGGTCGGTATGATGACCTGGTTTAACGCCTTTTGTTGGAACTCTTCCGATAGAAACGGAACCGGAGAAATTGCTCCCATGCCGCCTGTGTTGGGCCCGGTGTCACCTTCACCAATGCGCTTGTAGTCTTTGGCGGAAGGCAGCAGGTGATAGCTCGACCCATCCGTTACAGCAAACATGCTGAGCTCCTTTCCTTCCAAAAATTCTTCGATGACCACTTTGCGGCCCGCATCGCTGAACGCCTTTCCGCTTAGCATGTCCTCGAGCGTCTGAATGGCTTCCTCTTTTGAAGACGTGATAATCACGCCTTTACCTGCTGCCAGACCGTCTGCTTTTAACACATACGGTGGCTGGAATGAATCCAAGGCGGCAATGGCTTCGTCCAGTCGAGAATGGTCAAAGCAGGCGTGCCTTGCGGTCGGTATGTTGTGCCGTTGCATGAAGGCCTTTGCAAATTCCTTACTGCCTTCAAGCATCGCCCCTTCTTTTTTGGGCCCCACGACCATGACGTTGGTTTTGGTCGAGGCTTCGAAGTAATCGGCTATGCCGGCCACCAGCGGGGCCTCTGCACCAACAACGACCAGACCGATGTCATGGCGTCTGACGTACCGTTCCACGGCCGCAAAATCCATGGGATCTAAATCGGCAGTTTCCCCCAAGGATTCCATTCCGCCGTTGCCCGGCGCAATGTGCAATTTTCGCAGCATGGACGATTGACTCAGCTTCCATGCAATGGCGTGCTCACGCCCGCCGCTTCCCAACAAGAGTACATTCATAGAGAACAAAATTAAGGGCTTCACCCTCGGGCGCAAGCATTCGTGGGAAACTTCCTGTTTGTCCGCAGTAACTTGCGAAATAATCGCATCATCCAGCCGTTTCATCCCCATGCCATCTCCTTCCTTGTCAGCGGTCATCATTGCCTATAACGAGGAGCGCAACCTGGCGCGATGCTTGGACTCGTTAGCTGGGGTTGTTGATGAGGTTTTGGTGGTGGATTCGGGGTCAACTGACCGTACCGTCGCACTTGCTAAGGAGCGCGGTGCCCGGGTGTTGACCCATGCGTTTGAAGGCCATATCCAGCAGAAGAATTGGGCTGCTGAGCAGGCGACGGGTTCGTGGTTGTTGTCCTTGGATGCTGATGAAGCGCTCAGCCCGGAACTGGCGGCTTCCATTGGTGCATGGCGAGCAAGTTCTGCGGTAAAAAGTGTGCATGGGTACCGCATGAATCGCCTGACATCGTACTGCGGCCAATGGGTGCGCCACGGCGGATGGTACCCCGATACGAAACTTCGGTTGTGGAAGGCAGGTCAAGCGCAGTGGGCAGGCCAAAATCCGCACGATCGATTGGAATTGAATGGCGCCGGTGAAGCCGGTTTTTTGGAAGGAGATATTCTACATTACTCCTACCATTCGATTCAGGACCACCGGCGGCAGATTGGTTATTTTTCGGATATCGCAGCAATGGCATACGATGGACGGAAATGGATGGCTTCCCCCGCCATTCGCTTTTTGAAGTCAGGATTTCAGTGGTATAAGAACGCCATCCTTCGCGGGGGGTGGAGGGACGGAATAACAGGATGGACCATCGCCCGTTGGAGTGCCTTTGCGACCGCAGAGAAATACCGAAAGATTCGCAATCGAACACGCATCGAACGTGCGCTTCATCAAAAAGGACGTGAAGAAGTTCAGCGCATTCTCGTGTGCCGAACGGACGCAATCGGCGACGTGGCGGTGGCCCTCCCGATGGCGGGATTATTGAAGTCGGTGAATCCGGGCTTGCAGGTGGACTTTTTGACGCGATCGTATGCAGCACCGATTGCGCGGGCGGCGGTAAATGTGGACCATGTGGTGGTCTGGGACGATTGCGATGAGGTGGACTGGTCGGTCTACGATGTAGCAATTTTCGCGTTTCCTGATACAACGGTTGCACGTCAGCTTGAGCAAGCAGGCGTTCCGGTTCGCGTTGGTACAAGGCGCCGCTGGCCTTTCGCTAGGTTCGTGAACATTCACAACAGCGCATCGAGAAAAACGTCGGGCCGGCACGAAGCTTGGCACGGCATGGATCTCGCGCTGTCCATGCACCCCGCCCCCGGTTGGTTCCGACCGGGCTTGCGCATCCCTGAGGATGTGACCGCTTGGCATGCATGGGGGAAATTGAGCGCGAATCCGTGGTCGACCGTGGCTGGTGAAGTCGAGGGTGGCACAGAGTGGATCGTACCGGGCCGCCGTCACATTATCCTGCATGCGGGCTCCAACAACAGTGCTGCCAATTGGTCATTGGAACGGTACGTCGCCTGCATGGAGTCCTTGCTCGAAGCAGGATGCCGGGTGCTGTGGACCGGCACCGCGGCAGAGGGTAAGTCCTTGCGCAAGGAGCTCATGTCCCATCCCGATGCAGTGGATACGACCGGTCGTTTGTCATTGACGCAGTTGCTCTCACTCATCGCAGCATGTGACGGGCTCATTGCTTCCAGCACTGGGCCGTTGCATATGGCCGCTGGCCTCGGTGTTTCGTGTACCGGTTTGTATGCTGCAGAAGCTCCCATGTGGCCAGAGCGGTGGCATCCCCTCGGCGCGCGTGCCCGTTGGGAGTCAACGTCCAAGCGAACGCCTTCCGGTCATTTGGATTTGGACGTAAAGACGGTAACGAATGAGCTCTTAGACCTGTGCGGGTTGCCGGCGACCAAATAAGCCAATGAAGAATCCAGCGAAGGTCACGCCCGCTTGGGTTTCCAAAGTGTCTTCGGTCAAACAGGAAAGCGCAATTACGACCAAGAACACGACGGCTGCAGACGTGGGATAATCGGACCGCCGCGAGTTCAGTGGAATGAGCGCAGCAAGTAGCACCAACCACAGGATTAGGTTCATGGGTCCACCTGCCACTAAAAACGTAATGTACTGATTGTGTGCCCGAAGCCTGAACTCTTCATCCAGGGGGGAGTCGAGGGCGCTGTATGCTGCATCATAATTATGCGGTAAGTCACCAATTCCGACACCAAGGACAGGATGCTGTTGGTAGATGTGCCGGGCGGCGTCGAGAAAGGCAAACCGCTGCACCAATGAATGCCCGCTGGGATTGCCACCGTCCCGGGCGTTCCACACTTCGAATTGGATGACATCGAGTCGTCGCCGCAAGCCGCGTCGGGTTTTTTCTAATACCGTTGGAATGCCCTCTTCAATCCACCTAATCTCTTCATCGCTCAGGGCGCTGACCCCGTCGGCGTCTTTTTTCAATCCTTTGGAGGCCAAAAAGCGAATCAAGGTCATCCTGAGTTCCTGGTTCCTTTCGTCTTGGCCGTTGAAGTCCAAGGCACTTCGAGAAGACCAGGCCTCATTAAGCTCGTTCCAAGCGATGTGAACCCAAATGTGGGTGCCGTTTTCGCGCAAACACCGGTCGGAGTGGTTGACGTAGGCCTCCCCTCGGGGCGTTTTTGCTTCCAGGGTATGTGCTTCGGGGTAGATCGGCAATAGGTGCCACGCCACCGCGCCCAATGTCACCACTCCCGCAATGCACAAACCCAGTACTGCCCTGCGCAACTGCAGGAATTGCCACGAGGCAACCAGCAGGATTAAGGGGAATAAGATGGCACCGGTGAGCGAAGCGGTTTTCCAGGTGAACCAGCCGCCCAGAATGGTGATTAGTAGCAAAACGAGTAGTGCTACTTGTTTTCGGCTTTTGAACCAGCGAATCAACCACCAGCCCCAGGTAAATGTGATGATTAAGCTGAATCGGATATGGGAGATAAACGGCGACCAATCGCGGGGCTTAAGTTCTCCGGATTTTTGCATACCCATCCACAGGCAACTTCCGCATGCTGCAATAACAGCAACCGCTAAGGCAGCTTGAACGCGTTGCAAGCCGAGCCTTTGGTCCCACCGTGCTGTGGTAAGGATGAGGGGAAATGCGAGGAGAGGAAGCTGGATTCGGAGGACTCGCCAGCCGTAGGCCCAATCTGTGGACCAGAGCTGGCTAAGTAATTCCCAGGAATACAGAGCCAATACCGCCCACAGCACCGGTTGTGCCTGCCAATACGACCATGTTCTTCCACGGAAGAGGGGTCCATTTTTCCACCGGTCAACCCCCCACGCAATGACCAAGAGAAAGGCCCCTTGGCTCATGAGAAAGTTCGAAAACGGGAGGGCGATGGCCGTGAGTATGAGCGCGGCATCATACCAACGCTGCACACGAGAATCCGTTCCGGTGGAGTTGGAAAACATAATTACGGTGTCGGTCCAGCCAAAATGGCTTTGTGTGCGCCGGATCGCATCAAGTCGATGGCTTTGTTCAGGGAGCTGTCGCGGGGAATGGACCATTCGATGACCCCGGTTTGGAGGTGATACCGCATGACCAACTCTTCTTCCAGTGCCCAAGTAATTTCGTCCCGAAAGCGGTTCAAATCACGTTCAATGTTGGGCCTCAAAATGGAGCCAAACGCATCAAAAGTGGCCGAGTCTAAGGCGTAGAATTGCTCCTCGCGAGCAAGGGTTTCCAGTAGCTCAAAAGCATCCAATGTGCGCGATTCAAATGCCGTGGATTCATGTGCCAACGCAAAGGAGACGAAGGCATCCCAGTCCGCTTGCTGCATGGCAAACGTGGAAGCCGGTCCGATGCTGTCGCGCTTTGCGCTCCATGCGTTCGCAAAGTCGAAAATGATTCCATTTAGGTACAAACCTTCGAGTACATAACTCATGTACGGTACGTCAACTTCAACATCAGGTTGGACGCCTGCTCCGTCGGTGACAGGGCGGCCATTGCGTGTGTAAAAAACCTGTCGCGTCGAATCTGAGAACGCCCTTGCGCTGCCATCATCCTCACGGTCACCACCGTAGTCCAGCCGTTGTATACACCGGCCGCTCGCCGTGTAGTATTTCGCGACGGTGACCTTGAGTTTGGTGCCATAGGCGAGGGGCTTGGTTTGCTGAACGAGGCCTTTTCCGAAGCTTTCCTGTCCGACCACGATGGCGCGATCGAGGTCTTGCAAGGTGCCTGATACAATCTCAGAGGCCGAAGCCGACTGTTCGTCGATTAGGACGGCGACGGGCAGATCGGGCACCAAAGGGTCGGCCATGGTGGAGTAGGATTTCATCCACTCTTCCTTTTTGCCGCGGGTGCTCACTACCTCTTGGTCTTTCTGGATGAACAGGTTTACAATGCTGATGGACTCTTGCAAAAGGCCACCGCCGTTGCCGCGTAGATCGAGGACCAGTTGATTGACACCCACGCTGTCCTTGAGGTAGCGGATGGCTTGTCGGAGCTCAAACGATGATCCTCGTGTGAATGCACTCAAGATGACATATCCCGTGCTGTCCCCTATCACCTCGCGGTAGGGCACGGCAGGGAGCTTGATTTTTTCGCGTTCTACGGTCAGATTTACGGATGTGAGGGATCCATTCGGACGGTATAAGATATCGACGCTGGTGCCGCTTGCGCCTTGCAGCATATCCGGGACAAGGTCTGGATCTACTCCTGCCAAAGATTGACCATCAATGGCCACCAGTTCGTCCCCTATTTGCAAACCGGCACGTGCCGCTGGAAAATCCGGCAGCACGTCCACAATCAGGTGGCGGTCGTTGATGAATTGCATTGACGCGCCGATCCCGCCGTATTCGCCGGTGGTCATAAAACGTAAGTCTTCTACCCGAGATTCAGGGTAGTACATCGTGTAGGGGTCGAGGCTTTTCACCATGGCATCCATACCCGTCTCCATGAGCTGGCCTGGTTGGATCTCATCTACATAATAGATGTTCAATTCGCGGAACATGGCCGTCATGATTTCCAACTGCTTTGACAGTTCAAAGTAGTTTTCCCTGAGCGGCACTGCTGCAGCCATCAGTCCGGCGAGCGGCACCAACCACATCCATGTTTTTTTGGTCTGCTTCTTTTCCATTTTATGGGGTGTCCGATTGGGGCTGCTCGGCCGTTGCTAGTCCTTCAATCATTTGTGCAATCAACGTTTCCATGCTTGCTCGCATTCTTTCGAAAGTAGGCAATTCTTTACCCACATAAATGAGAACGAGCGCACGTTGTTTTTCGTGTTCTTGAAACGCCATGTAAGCGGTATGTTTTTGCAAACGCCATGCTTCGCGCATCAACCGCTTGATTCGGTTGCGATCCACTGCACGTTTAAAAGAACGCTTGCTCACGGATACGAGGATTTGGCAAGGCACGTCCTCGCTCAATTGGGCGTCTATGCACTTTGCAATAAGGGGCCATGCTTTGAACTTTTGACCCGTGACAAACGTGGCCTCAATCAGCTTTTTGGATTTCAGGCGTTCGGATTTGGGAAAGGAAAAGGACTGCGCTTCAGGCAAAGGGAGCTATTTGCCTTGAATGTAATGCTCAATGGCCATAGTCATTGAAGGCGCCTGAGGCGTGGGCGCGGAAATATCAATGCGCAGGTTGGCTTGCTCCGCTGCTTTGGCTGTTGTTGGGCCAAAAGTCGCGATGCGCGTATTGCCTTGTTCGAAATCCGGGAAATTCTTGAAAAGGCTTTCGATGCCGCTTGGGCTGTAGAAAACAAGACAGTCGTATTTGACATCAGATAGATCACTCAAGTCGCTGCAAACGGTGCGGTACATCATCGCCCGGGTGTAATTGATGCCATCCTCGTCGAGGATCTTTGGAATGGACGGTTTCATCAAATCGCTGCAAGGCAACAGGAACTTTTCTTGCGTGTGCTTCTTGATGCTGTCCATGAGATCGTGGAAACGGTGCTTGCCGAAGAAAATCTTGCGCTTGCGGTACACGACGTATTTCTGAAGGTAAAATGCGGTGGCTTCACTGATGCAGAAGTACTTCATGGTGTCGGGCACGTCAAAGCGTAAATCTGCAGCCAGCCGGAAAAAATGGTCTACCGCATTTCGGCTGGTTAGTATGACGGCCGTATGCTCGGCTAAGTCGATGCGCTGCTGTCGGAAATCCTGCGGCTCCAGGCCTTCAACGTGGATAAATGGACGGAAATCAATGGTCAGTTTCTGACGATCGGCCAGGTCAAAGTACGGTGATTTTTCCGTGGTGGGCTTTGGCTGTGAAATCAGGACGGTCTTGAGCTTCTTCGCCATGTCGGTTCTTCAGTGCTTGTTCCATTGGATCAGCCTGCATACTCGAACAGCAGGAAGGATGGTCCAATTTCGAGGGTGCAAATGTACGCAATTCCCCATCCAATATGAAGCTGTTTGTTTATGACCGATTGAAACTGGCGCATCCACTTGAGTGCAAGCCAAATCCACCATGAAGTGCTTACGTGCATCCACATTTCTCCTCGGCTTTCGAATCCATTAAATTGTGCTAATTCCCAAAGAACCAGCGCAATGAGTATCCACAGCAACCAATTGCGCATGTGGCGATCCACTTCAAATCCCCGCTCAATGGCCTCTCGTTCGAGCGTTACCCACACGCCAATCCAGCCGCCAACCTGACGGGTTATCAGTGTGATCAATCCGATCAGAGCTCCCCACATCGCACCGGTTCCAGCGACTTCGACATTGGGCGTTGTGGAAGCATTCACGCCCCATAAAGATCCGAGCAAGGCCCAGGAGATGATGCCGATTCCATGGCTGGTCAAGGTGCCTCCTGTGCGTGCAGACTCGTCAGCCAGCCGTTGCCATACGCGTTGGATTTGGTAGGCCGTATACATGGTCAGGGCCCATTCGCGGTCGAATTGGATTTTCAGCAAAGCGGTCGCACCTAGACCGACTGCGCATATCCACAATGGAAGTACGTAGGCGTCCAGCGGTGAAATCGGTAAGGGCATCCCTTCGAACATGTTGCGAAGATGCCAAAGTTGAAGGGATTTTGTGTGCTATTGATGGGGGCAAACAAATACCGGCGCCTGCGCGCAAATGAAACGATGGCTTTGTAAGGAATGCAACTCGACCTTCAAAAGGTACGGCCCGAGTGCAGCGAAGTTTTCTCCATGGCCTCCATCCCAATGAAATACGGTGGCTTGGTTGCCTTCGATCAAGCGGGGTAAGTTGGCATTGGAAGCGACGTTAACACCGAGATTGTTCTCAATGGTCCAATGCACTTGCCATGCCCCCTCATCAGGTGCTGAAACCTGGAAAGAAATTGGAACTACGGTTCCGTAGGTGGAGGCAAAACCGGTTGAATTGGTTATGTGAAGGACGTCCGCGTTCAAACTTAATCCAGGTTGGATTTGCCAACTGTTCCATGAGCCGGCCGTGTTCCCTGTTGCGGAGGCCGCAGTTTTCCATTGAGCCTCCTCCCCCCGAGCGTTGCGGTTTGTTTTTTCGATGCTGTGCATATCACTATGCCATGGAGCTTCCATTTCGGATTGGAAAATGAATGAATCCGTCACGTTACCGCTTTCAGCCAATCGAAGTTCGACGGACCCCCACAAACTTGGAAGGTGGGCAGGCAAGACGCGTTTGTCGTCTGACTCAATACGGGAGGGGCAAGAGGCAAACGCCAAGGTTGTTTGGGGCGGGATGAACCACTCCGTATCGGAACTGACCGGCATCCAATCGTCCGGAAAAGGGATGGCTGCGGTGGACCAGAACAGGTTTTTGGTTGATGTCCAATGAGCACTGGGATTGGCCAGTTCAATGAAAGGCTCTGCGCCCCCAGCTCTCCTTTTCCCAACCTCATTAAGGCTGACCAGCGTGGCATCAATATTGGTGCTTGAAGCTGGACAGACTGCTTCAAATGGTGCCGCGCTGCCGGTTGGGGAGATCCACATCAGGCCCTTCTTGTGCAATGAATCGATTGGCGTCCAAGGCGGTGCAAGTTCAACAGGGGCAGTAAACAAGATTAGCCGTTCGCCATTGCGTTGGCCACAAGCGATGGCCGTTGCTTTGGGAGGCGATGGCAAACTTGACTCCGCTAAATCCGCCACACCAGGGGAGCAACCGGTTGCTGTTTCGGCACTTGAGGTCCATGCCCACCAAGCTCCGGGGTGAACGCGTCCTGCCTGCGGTTGAAGTCGTACCAGGCTGAGTCCCGCTTCGGATTGGCTCCGCTTCGGATGCCAACAGCGGCTATATGCGGCGGCATCAATGATTTTGCCTCTGTGGTTTTGCAGTTCCACTCTTCCATGCTCTTTGTCAAGTTGGATGGGGATGCAGACGCGACCGAGTGGAGGAAGTGATGGCATTGCATTTAAGGGTATTCCATTGATGGTGCATCCAGAAAGCTCTACAGTTTGAATTTTGGATGGATTCAGGAGTTCCACAAATGTCCCCCATGCCTCAGAAATTCCTTTTGGGTCGTGTGCGATTTCGGTGATAATCAGGCCACCATTTTCGGGGAAAATCCCGACATCAAGGGTCGCTTTTATCGTGGAGGAAGTGGAATTGAAGCAACCTTGAACTCCGGCTGCTGTGATTTGCCATGTGCTGTTTTCTGCGAGGCTATCAATTCGCCAAAAAAGTGCATTGGGTTGATGCTCATCCCGCCAAGACCATCCGCCTTTGACCACGGCCTTGCAGCTCGGATGAAGGGGCTGATTGAGTGTAAACATCCCAGTACCCTGACCCAATGCAACGGCTGATTCAGTCACCAGTTGGATGATGGTGTCCTTTGGCCATTCCATTGGACTGATGATTCCGGGACTTGACTCCGATTCATTGCCTAATGCAATCCAGTTTTGTTCAAGGGTGCAGCCGATCGGGTGTTTTTTCTGCAGACCAACGGTTTCGCTACTATGCCACCACCCATTATTGTAGGTGAATTCGTCGATGGTGTTGCCCTCCAAGGATTGGATTCCAACGGTTTCCCCCGTGTTGGAAAGCGTCATGGAAGGCTGGATTTCGGCGAAGAACGAGATTTCTTTTTCCACCATCCACGGTCCCCATTGGTTCGCCAGCACTGCCCGTTGACCGGGAGTGAGGACCCCGTCCCAACCCATTCTTGGGGCAAGTGATTTTAATGCTTCAGTGCTCCCATCCCATACACTGAGGTCGTGCAGGTCGATTGCCAAATCTGAGGCATTGAGTATTTCGATCCATTCGCCTTGAACGGGTGATTCAATCATGCACTCTGTGATGAGCACATCGCCTCGTTCAGCGAAGGATTTGACCGGGTAAACAGTGAGGGTTGTATCTGCCATGGACTCTCCGTTGAAGTCCTTGAACCCGGTCAGCCTAATTCGCAGCCCTAAATAATGGGGAAACAGCGCTGGAAGTGCCACTCCTCTGTGAGCCGGGGGGTCGAACCAGGTAATGGGAAGAGAATCCAGGGTTGAGCTTACTATGAGATGCCCTGCTTCGGGATTCATAGGTTCAGAAAATGCTAATTGCATCCCTCCACCGGCACGCAATCGCGCGCGTTTCAAAACAGGGGCGAGGGTGTCAGCTACAAATGGGCCATACTCTAAGATTTCGATTGAGGCCGCATCGGCATTTGAGGCGGTGAATTGGACGGAGAAACCAATACCAACGGGTAGTCCGTGTTCAGCAGTAGCGCCAAATTCTTGGATAGGGCGGCTCTCATCTTCAAAAATGCGAGCAATGGTGATGTGCGCAGAATCGCTGCCTGCGTGCTGAGACCAGTTCAGTTCAACATCAAAGGAACCCGGAAAATGCGCATTGTTGATTGGGGAAACCACAGAATCCCAGAAACCATTGGCCCCCAATCCATACCAGAGAATGGAGTCATTGGTCCCAGTTTCGCCCAAGTGCATGAAGGAAAGCGGGCCGTACTCGTCCAATTCGGACCATCCGTTTGCAGGGACACTTCCTGTCGGAGCTGTGGCCCAATCGACGGAATCAAGCAGCCAATGGACACGGGTGAAATTGGCATTGGATCCGGAAAACCCTTGGTGCCATCGAATCCGAAAGGTGCAGCCCGTTGTCGGATTTATGAAGTGCTCAGGGAGGAGCACCAAGGATGCTGTTCCGGCCTCTGAGGCACTCAATTTCCAGCGGTTTCCCACCCGTGTCCATTGCTCCAACGTTCCATGTTCCATCCAATAGGACTGACTATGTACTGGGCTGAATGACAACCCCATAATGCACATCAACCATATTCGAAATCCTTGCAATTCAGTTTTTCAACGAAAAACGATAATAACGTTGCTACTTTGCTATTGAATTCGTTGATGTGAGGTAAGAATTTGCGATTCAAAATTAGGACGATGAACGGACTGAAGTTGGCATTGATTGGAGCGACAGGACTCGTAGGAAGAACCATGTTGGAGGTAATGGAGGAATTGGCCTTACCCGTGGATGAATTGCTGCCTGCTGCCAGCGGCCAGAGTGTTGGAAAGGAGGTCGAATTTCAAGGGAGAAAATGGACGATACAATCCGTTGAGGATGTGCTGGCGGCTCGCCCACAGGTGGCCTTGTTCAGTGCAGGGGGCGATGTGTCAAAACGCTGGGCCCCCGAGTTTGCCAAGGCGGGGATAACGGTCGTCGACAACAGCAGCGCTTGGCGTATGGATTCCAATTGTCCACTGGTGGTGCCCGAAGTCAACGGCGATGCTATCGGTTCAGCCGACCGCATCATAGCCAACCCCAATTGCACGACCATGCAGTTGGTTATGGTCCTGAAGCCATTACATGAGGCCTACCGCATCCAGCGCGGCGTGGTGAGTACCTACCAGAGCATTACTGGAACGGGAAAGGCCGCCATTGTGCAGTTGGAATCGGAGCGCGCCGGAGCGTCGGTCGAAGCGCCTGTTTATCCGCATCCGATTGATTTGAATTGCTTACCTCATTGCGATGTTTTTGGCGACAATGGTTATACCCGAGAGGAGATGAAGGTGTGGAACGAAACCAAGAAAATACTTGGCGATGAGGAGGTTCACATGTCTTGCACTGCCGTCCGCGTGCCCGTTATGGGAGGGCACAGTGAAAGCGTTTACCTCGAATTCGAGCGTCCTTTCGAACTCCAGCATGTACGGCAGAAGTTGGCTGACTTTCCTGGTGTGGTGGTGGTGGACGAGCCGGCCCAAAACCAGTACCCCATGCCACGCACGGCGGAGGGTAAGAATGACGTCTTCGTGGGCCGAATTCGCCGCGACTTGGCGAATGAACGCGGACTTCACCTGTGGATTGTTGCAGACAACTTGCGCAAAGGAGCCGCCACCAATACGGTGCAGATTGCTCAATACCTGCACGAACAAGGGCGTTGGGCTTGAGCCCGCTTGGTTTCCGTACCTCGGGCGCTATCTTGCATTGCGAACGGCTCACTTAGCCACCACAACCAAGTCTTCCTACCGATGTGCCAAATGCTCCGACTCCTTTTAGGCAGCGCCTTGCTGATTTCATGCGTTAGCCTCCTGCAAAATCTTTCTGCGCAGGCCATAATCGAAGGTACTGTACTCGATGCCGAGACAGGTGATGCCCTGCCTGGCGCCTCTGTGTTTCTTGAAAATTCCAGCACGGGAACCATTTCGGATTTCGAGGGGCGCTTCCAATTCACCCCACGTGAGACAGGTGCAGCCGAATTGGTCATCAGTATGATTGGGTACGAAACCTACCGTCAGGCCTGCACTTTGAGCGGTGATTCATGGGTATTAGATCTGGGCCGCATCACCTTACAGTCCTCGACTATCGGGCTCAACGAAGCCAATGTCATCGCGTCGGTGGCCATCGACCGAGAGACGCCAGTTGCAGTTTCCACGCTGGATGCCAAGACGATTCAAGAACAATTGGGGGACAAGGAGTTGGTGGAAACCTTGAACATCACCCCTGGCGTGTATGCCACGAAAAGCGGGGGCGGTTTTGGCGACAGCCGCATCAACATCCGTGGCTTTGATCAGTCCAATGTGGCAGTATTGATTAACGGCATTCCGGTCAACGACATGGAAAGTGGCTGGGTGTACTGGTCGAACTGGGCCGGCCTTGGCGACGCGGTCAATACGATGCAAGTACAGCGCGGCCTGGGCGCGTCCAAGCTCGCCATCAATTCAGTGGGTGGGACATTAAACATTATCACGAAGGCCACGGACACCAAAAAGGGGGGAAGCCTGATGCAAAGCATAACGGATTACGGCCGCTACAAGACCATGCTTTCGTTGAGCTCCGGGGTGATGGAAAATGGCTGGGCCGTTAGCGCTGTGGGCAGCCGTACCATGGGAAATGCCTACGTCGATGCCACGTTCATTGATGCGTGGAGCTATTTCCTGACGGCCGCCAAGGACTTCGGGGCGCATCGGCTTGTGTTTACGGCCATCGGTGCCCCCCAAACCCACGGCCAGCGAAGGGGTCAGCTGAATGTGGACCGTTTCAATGATATTCAAAACCTCGGTTACGAGGCGCACCGGTGGAACGACGACTGGGGTTACTTGAACCGTGGAGGACAAGAGAACGAGGTTCTGAACGCCCGCGTCAACGGCTACCACAAACCGCAGTTTGCTTTGAATCATTACTGGCAACTGAGCGAGCGTACCAGCATGGCCACCAGCTACTACATAAGCATCGGCAAAGGATACGGATCGCGCTACGACGGGACGAGTAACCCCCGAGTCAGTGAGACGTATGTGGACACTGCTGGCGTGGAACGTTCGGTCAAGACGTCCCTGAACTGGGACTACTTGTGGGATTCCAATGCCAACAATTCCCAGCCCGTTACTTATGCAGCAGATCAGATTGCCTACGACGTGGATGCGCAAGCTTGGATTGATACGCTGCACGAGTTCGGGGACGACATCGTGGTTGAAGGCGATACCATTGTGGGCGGGCGCAGCCGCAGCGTCATTGAAAACGCCCACAACGAGCATTTTTGGACGGGTATCCTCTCCACTTTGAGGCACGAAGTCAATGACCGTGTCAGCCTCATGGCAGGTGTGGACGCGCGGTATTATAGCGGGAAGCACTTCACCCGGGTCAACAACCTCCTGGGCGGAGATTTTTACCTTCAATCGTTCAGCAGCAGCGATGGGTACGGCATCAACCCGGATTATACCCTCATGGCGCAACCGGGCGACAAGGTGGATTACGATGATATCGGTCGTGTGCAGTACGCTGGAGGCTTTGCTCAAGTCGAATACAAAAACGACCAGTTCAGTGTGTTCGGTGCGGGTACGATCTCCTACACCACCTACCGCCGCATTGACCCGTACAAGTATTTCCGTTACGACGAAACCGGTGTGCAGGAAGTCACGCAACTCAACGAGCAAACGGGCGAGCTGGAAACCGCCGAAGAATTTGTTTATGGAATCAAGTCTCAAAAGGCCGGCAGCTTGGGGTATAACCTCAAAGCTGGAGGCAGTTTAAAGCTGGACTACATGGACGAATCAGAGCATATTTATTTCAACATCGGTCATTACTCGCGCGCTCCCTTCATTCGTTATGTGTTTACCAATTTTTCCAATGTCTTGAGCAACGACCGACTGACCAATGAAAAGGTCGATGCGGTAGAGGCGGGCTACCGTTTTCGTTGGCGCGGAATTTCGTTGGACTTGAATGTTTACCGCACCCAATGGCGCGACAAAAGCATTATGAGCAGTCCATTGCTCCGACCTGACGGTACCGAATACCGGGCCTTCATCACAGGGCTTGTTCAGACCCATGAAGGAATTGAGATTGAGTGGAGAAGAAGGCCGAATTCTTGGGCGGAGATCGGCGGTATGGCCTCCTTCGGGAATTGGCGTTGGGACAACGATGTCAATGCAGAGATCACGTCAGAGGAGGGAGGAGAGGTCCTGGAAACCCTATACATCTACTCCGCTGGTTTGAAAGTCAGTGACGCACCTCAATCTCAGGTGGGCTTCCTTTCCAACTTCAACGTGACCAGAAACCTGCGAATCGGTGCGAACTACGTGTATAACTGGAATCTGTACGCGCGCTTCCAAGTGGACACCGACCGCACGAATCCGGACCGTGCAGGTCTGCAGCCGGTTATGCTTCCGGCCTACGGTTACCTCGACCTGCGGGGTAGCTATCGGTTCGAGGCAGCGGGAATGAGCTGGATGGCCAGCTTAAACGTCCAAAATGCATTAAACAACATCTACATCAGCGATGGCTTTGAAACGTTCGTGACGGACCCTGAAACCGGGGACAAGATCCAAGGGACGGTGGAGAACGGAAAACTCGAGGGATACTGGGCATACGGCCGCACCGTCTCGGCGACACTCAAGATGATGTTCTAACAAAAAAGCCGCATCCATATCGGATTTTGTTGAGCTGGTATGTGGACTTAAAGCGCAGACCTACGCATTGCGAATGCGTTGCTCTGCCAGCTGAGTTGTATCGTTAAAGCATCGGTAAAACACGCAAGACCACGGCGTGAGATGATGACTTGGGGCGGGTAAACTTTAGCGAATGACGTCGCCGGCCGCAGTGCCATCTTCGGGCGTCACGAACCGCAGCGATCCGTCGGCGGTCTCGGCCATTAGGACCATACCCTGGCTTTCGATACCGCGGATTTTGCGTGGGGCTAGGTTCACCAGCAGGGTCACCCGCCGACCGACCACTTCTTCGGGCGTAAAATGCTCTGCAATGCCGCTTAATACAGTACGCTCATCGAGGCCTGTTCGGATGGTTAAGTTCAGTAAGCGGTCCGCCTTTGGAACCCGCTCGCATGCGACGACCTCGCCCACGCGCAAGTCCATTTTTTGAAAATCTTCAAATGTCATGATTTCTTTTTGGGGTTCGGATTTCACTTGGCCAACGGTGGACGCTGAGCGGGCTGATTCGAGCTTGGCCACTTGGGCTTCCACGACTTCATCTTCTACTTTTTCGAACAAGATGGACAATTCACCTAAGGTGCTTCCGGCCTTGATCATATCGGACGCGGCGTCGGACCACGTGGGTTGGATGATGCCAAAGGCACCTTGCAACTTGGCTGCGGTCTTCGGCAAGAACGGCTCCATTAGCACAGCACAGTTCGCCGTGACTTGGATGCAAGTATTGAGGATTACCGCTGTGCGTCGGGAATCGGTCTTGAATACCTTCCAAGGTTCTTGTTCGGTCATGTATTTGTTGCCCAAACGCGCAATGCCCATGGCGGCTTGCAGGGCATCCCGGAAGCGGTTGCGCCGGATGAGGTCCGCGATTTGAGCCGGGGCCGTGGACAATGTTTCGAGCACGGCGCGGTCGACTTCGGTGAAATCCGCTGGATCAACGGCGGGCACGGCCCCATCGTAGTATTTGCGTGTCAACACCAGTACCCGGTTCACAAAGTTGCCCAGGACGTCAGCTAACTCGTTGTTCACCCGGTCGCGGTAGTCGGCCCACGTGAATTCGCTGTCTTTTTGCTCAGGCATGATGCTGGCCAATACGTAGCGTAGCTCGTCGCTTTTGCCCGGGAATTCGCTCAGGAATTCGTTGACCCACACCGCCCAATTGCGCGATGTCGAAATTTTGTTGCCTTCCAAATTCATGAAGGCATTGGCCGGCACATTGGAAGGCAGGATGTAGCCGCCGTGTTCCCGCAACAAAATAGGGAAGATGAGGCAGTGGAAGACGATGTTGTCCTTGCCTATAAAGTGGATCAATTCCGATTCGTCTGACTTCCACCAATCTTCCCAGCGTGCGCCGTTTTGCTCAGCCCACTCTATGGTTGAGGTGATGTAGCCGATGGGCGCATCGAGCCAGACGTACAGGACCTTCCCATCTGCACCTGCTACCGGGACAGGCACTCCCCAATCAAGGTCGCGCGTCATGGCACGGCTCTGAAGGCCGTTGTCAATCCAGCTGCGGCATTGTCCGCTGACGTGCGCCTTCCAAGAAGAAGCATTATGATGAGGCTGGCCTTCGAAAGTACCGTTTTCGATGTATTCCTTGAGCCATCCTTCGTGCCGGCCCATGGGCAAGTACCACAGTGTCGTGTCCTTGAGAATGGGCTTGGCACCGCTCAAGGTTGACGTCGGGTTGATGAGGTCGGTTGGGGACAGGGTGCTCCCACATTTCTCGCATTGGTCGCCGTACGCGCCGTCGGCGTTGCATTTGGGGCAGGTGCCGGTGATGTAGCGGTCCGCTAAGAATTGTTCCGCCTCAGGATCGTAAAACTGGGCTTCAGTCTTGACTTCGAAGCTGCCCTTCTCGAGCAGGGTCAGGAAGAAGTCCTGGGCGATCCCGCGATGGCGTTCGCTTGATGTACGGGAATAGTGGTCGAACGACATGTCCAACCCATCGAACGCCTTTTGCATTTCTTCGTGGTACCGGTCGACGATTTCCCGGGGTGTGACTCCGTCTTTCTTCGCCCGCAACGTGATGGCTGCGCCGTGTTCGTCGCTGCCGCATACCCACGCCACATCCGAGCCGGCCATGCGCTCAAAGCGAGCCCGGATGTCACCGGGCAGGTAGGCGCCGGCGACGTGTCCAATGTGGATTTGACCGTTGGCATACGGCAAGGCCGAAGTCATCATCAAACGCTTGCGGTACCGGTACGATGGTGTTGATGGCATGATCTACTTTAAAGTGATGCGAATTTCGGGCATTTTCCGCATCCCTTCCCATCTTGCATGTAATCATGTCGTTTCCCTGTCAAATCCCGAAAGCATTGCAGCCGGGCGACGGTGTCCTCCTGGCCGCCCCGGCGCGTTTTGTCACCTCGAATCAAGTGGCCGCAGCTGAGGCGCACATTCGGATGGCGGGTTATACTCCTGTGGTGTACGATGGGTTGCTCGAACGAGCGGGGCAATTCGGGGGGGCAGATGCGCACCGGTCGAACTACCTGAACGCAGGTTTTGCTGATGAGAAGGTTCGGGCCATTTGGGCGATGCGCGGCGGCTACGGATGCGGCCGATTGTTGCCGTTTTTGGATGCAAAATCTTTTGTCACCGATCCCACGTGGCTGGTCGGGTTCAGCGATGTGACGTCGTTGCACGGTTGGGCCCAAGTCCACGGCGTCGCCTCGCTGCACGCCCCTGTAGCGAGTACGTTTGGCCAGGCCTCAGCAACGACACAAAACGGCATGTGGCGGGCATTATCGCAGGGGCAAGATGACCTCGTAAAGGGCGCTGCCGTAGTAGGAGGGAACTTGTCGGTTTTGTACAGCTTGCTCGGCACGCCTTTTTTTCCGCCGGTCGAGGGTGCTTGGTTGCTGTTGGAGGATTTAGACGAATACCTCTACCACGTAGATCGGATGGTGCTAGCCCTCCGACTAGCGGGGGTGTTGGACCGGGTCCGGGGCGTGTTGGTTGGAGGCTTCACGGATCTGCATGATAACACCATCGCCGACGGGCAGGCCGTGGACAATCCGTTTGGGAAGGACGTCCGAAAAATCTTGGCGGAGCACGTGCCAGAGACCACTCCAGTCGTGCACAGCGTCCCTGTCGGTCACATCGCCGAGAACGAGTCTGTCGTCTTGGGCGTTGCGTCGGCCAAATCGGTGCATTGGGCGCGGGGGTTTTGACCTAATTTTGAGGCATGTACGGATCCATACAATCCCACCTCGAGTCTGAACTTGAGCAAATCACCGCTGCCGGTTTATTCAAGGCTGAACGGGTCATCGCGGGGGCTCAAGACGTTGAAATCACATTGACCGACGGGTCAAAGGTTTTGAATTTTTGTGCCAATAACTACTTGGGATTAAGCAGCGACCCACGGGTATGTGAAGCCGCCAAGCGCGCCATTGACACCCACGGGTTTGGGATGTCGAGCGTACGTTTCATCTGCGGCACCCAGGACATTCACAAGGAACTTGAAGCGAAGATTGCCGAATTCCATCAAACGGAAGATACCATTTTGTACGCTGCGGCATTTGACGCGAACGGCGGGGTGTTTGAGCCGTTGCTTGGGCCGGATGATGCAATCATTTCCGATGCATTGAACCATGCTAGCATCATTGACGGTGTGCGTTTGTGCAAAGCAGCACGTTACCGCTATGCCAATGATGACATGGCGGATTTGGAAGCACAACTGCAAAAGGCCCAGGCGGCCAATCACCGGTTCAAAATAATAGTTACCGATGGGGTGTTCTCCATGGACGGATACGTCGCCCAAATTGACAAGATCTGCGACCTCGCAGAACAATACGATGCCCTCGTGATGGTCGATGAATGCCATGCGACGGGCTTCATCGGCAAAACAGGCCGCGGGAGCATTGAATTACGCAACGCCTTGGGTCGGGTCGACATCATCACCGGCACCCTCGGCAAGGCCGTGGGCGGTGCCATGGGGGGATTCACGACGGGTCGAAAAGAAATCATCGAGATGCTTCGCCAGCGGTCGCGGCCGTACCTGTTTTCTAACAGCTTGGCCCCGAGCATTGTCGGCGCGTCGTTGGAAGTATTCAAGATGCTGAACGAGTCGACTGAACTCCGGGATCGGCTTGAGGAGAATACCGACTATTTCAAGGCGGGAATGCGACGGGTGGGTTTGCCGATTAAAGACGGTGAATCGGCCATTGTGCCCGTGATGCTCGGCGACGCCAAGTTGTCGCAAGTCATGGCCAACCGCTTGCTCGAAGAAGGCATTTATGTCATCGGATTCTTCTACCCCGTTGTGCCCAAAGGTGAAGCGCGGATCCGGGTTCAGTTGTCTGCAGCTCATACGCGAGAACAGCT
The DNA here is from genome assembly GCA_002690915.1 of Crocinitomicaceae bacterium. Classification (GTDB taxonomy): domain Bacteria; phylum Bacteroidota; class Bacteroidia; order Flavobacteriales_D; family Sanyastnellaceae; genus UA16. The sequence continues at coordinate 49,058 of NZGF01000079.1, read as the reverse complement.
TGACCGGGCCATTGAAGCGTTTCGCAAGGTTGGTGATGAACTTGGGGTTCTTGGGGCGAGCTAATGCCCCTTACACTTCCACATGTATTGGTTGTCGGCGACGGACTCGCAGGCTGCCTCATTGCCTGGGAATTGCACTTCCGAGGCTGTTCTTTTGCGGTTTGGAGTGATGGAAGTCCAGCGGCCTCGGATGTGGCTGCGGGAATGTCGAATCCGGTTTCGTTCAGGCGAATTTTACCCCAATGGAATGCGAGGGAACAGCAGGATGAAGCACGCGCACGCTACCAGTTGATTGAATCGCACCTTGGAACGAGCCTCTGGCGTAACGTTCCCATCGTCAGGATTTTTCCCAATCAAGAGTATGCGGACCTGTGGGCAGAAAGGGCAGCTGGGGGGCACGGGGTCTCCCCTTTCATTGAGGTGATGGATTTAGCGAACCTGCACAAAAGCATTAAGGCTCCCTGTGGCGCTGGATTGGTTCCTGATGCCGGTTGGGTCAATGTCGTTGCCCTGACGAAAAAGAGCCGGTCGAAATGGCAGGAGAACGGATGTTGGGAACAGCGAGCTTGGAAAATGGACGACGGCTGTCCGGAAGGATTCGATGCCGTTGTGGACTGCCGTGGAATTGGTGCAGTTGAGGACTTGGCTTCATTTGGTCTCGAATTGAGAAGAAACCACGGAGAAGTACTTCGCGTGAAGCCTGCCGTGGAGTGGGGTGAACGCATCGTCAACAACGTGACATGGGCACTGCCCTTAGGCGATGGAACGTACCGAGTGGGTTCGACCCACCGTTGGGACATCCACGAGCCGATTTGCTTGGATAAAACGCCAGAAGCTTTGATGGAGGGGGTCTCGGACGCCCGAACACACGCTCAGGAATTGGAATGCCTGGAGCACCGAGCGGGACTCCGACCAACCTGCTTTGATCGTCGTCCCATCTTAGGCGTAGTTTCAAAGGCACAGCCTCATTACCACGCTTGTGTGGGCTGGGGCGCAAGGGGTGTGACCATCGGACCCACGGTGTCTCGCTGGACGATTGAAGCGTTACTGGGGGAGCGTAAGGCCGTTCCGGATGAAGTAAATCCCAAAAGATTCCCTACTTTCACAGAAAATTGAAAGTTTGTCAAAAAACACAAACGAAGGTTCGAAATCCCAATGGGAGCTGGAGTTTTCGAAGCATTGGGTAGCTGCTGGCACGAATTGGGGTGTGCCCAAAAACACCTTGGCGGTGCACGGTTGGCTCCTGACCCAACGGCAACCGGTAACCACGGACGAAGTGATGAGCGCCCTAGATTTAAGCCGCGGTGGGGCCCACAATGCACTTCAGTCTTTGGTGGAGTGGAAACTGGCGCATGCGTTGAAACCCCTCGGGGTTCGGCAGATGCGGTACATTGCCGAGGAGGATTCTTTTGCCATGTTGATGGCAATCATCCACAAGCGGCGACAGCAAGAACTTGTGCCATTGGCTGAGTTGGCCGATTGGAATGCTGAGATGGAGGCTGAGTTGAATGCGCGGGGCCGTGAGGATTTCTACGTGCGCCTCGGAGGCCTTGTTCAAAGGGCCCGTCAATTGGATACGCTGCTCGTCCGAACTTCCCTTGAAGACGAAGCTTGGTGGTGGCGTTGGATTTTGGGGCCACTGCGAACAAAATAAAATTGCTTCGTTTCCTCTGAGTGGTTGCTTACCTTCGGAAAAAACACCAACCATGCTACACGAAAAAATTCAAAGGGCACTGAATGCCCAAATTGCGTTGGAAGGTATGAGCAGCCATGCTTACTTAGCAATGGCAGTTTGGGCGGAAACCAGTGGCTTTGACGGGACAGCAGAGTTTCTATACACCCACGCTGAGGAAGAGCGGCAGCACATGCTGAAACTGATGCGTTTCGTGAACGAGCGCGGCGGAACGGCTTCGGTTCCGGAGCTGAGTGTGACGCAAACTGCGTTCAATGGGCTGGAGCACATTTTTGAATTGATTTTGGAACACGAAACCCGTGTTACGGCCAGTATCAATGATGTGGTAGACATGTGTTTGGGTTTGAAGGATTACACCACGCACAATTTCATGCAATGGTACGTTGCGGAGCAAATTGAAGAGGAAGGCCTCGCTCGGAAGCTTCTCGATAAGTTGGCCTTGGCCGGTGGCGACAAAGGAGTGCTGTACCTCTTCGATCGGGACATCAACACCTTGGACAAAGCTTCATCCCCGACATAGACGACCTGCCGTGCGTTTTTCCTCTCACATTATCAGATTCCAGCGGTCAGGGCACGGACGCTGCGGTGTTTTCCTTGCGATGACGTGTGTGATTTGTGGACTAGCGATGGGCCAAGGGACAACCAGTGGATTGGATGAGACCGATACCCGCGCGGTGACGAAAGCGAATTTCTTGTTTCATTTTGCTGCATCAAATGAATGGCCCGCATCGGTCAAAGAAGGCGAGTTTCATTTGACCGTTGTGGGAAGTGAGCGGTTACATGCTGAATTGGTGGACAAATACGCGATGAAAATGATTGGAGCTCAACCTCTGCGTATTCATGGTTACGAGCGCCCGGAGGAGCTGCCGTTGGATGCATTTCATCACCTTGTGTATTGCGAAGTAGGAGGCTCAGAACTGAAACGCGTAGCCCTGGCTTTGGCGGAGACCCCAACCGTGTTGGTCTCGGATTCGCCGGACGGATTAGAGCAAGGAGCGGTCATTAATTTCGTTGCTACCGGCAACCGCATCCGGTACGAGATAAACACAGCCGACGCGGTTAAAAAGGGGGTGTTGATTGGAAATAAAATCATGGCCTGGGCCGTAAAATGAAGACCATGCAGATGCCATTGTTTACCCGCTTCCCTCTCACCTTCACAATCGGTTTCATCGTGCTCAGCACGTGGACAGCCGCCGCCCAAAGTTCCCTGGATCGTGCGGAGGCCTTCGTACGCGCGGGAAATTGGGATGCGGCGCACGCTGCACTCGCTCCAGAGATGGAAAATGCGCTGTATGCCATGGATGCACGCGCGTGGTTCGTGTTGGGATTCGTTCAAAAAGAACAGTTTAAGGCGAGCGGTGCTTTTGGATTGGACGCGGCTGAACGAAACAAAGCGGTTGGAAGCCTTCAACGTGCGCTAGCGATGAATGCGTTGTCTGCCAGCGACGAGGAGACGGCACGGGATGCCCTGGATTTTTTGGGTCGCTCGTTTTTTAGAGAGGCTATCGAACGCGTGGAAGGATTTACCCTCGGGGCTGAGCCTGAGATTTTGGCATTGATGGGCAGATACGAATCGGTCTTGCAAGCATTGGATCCTGCTTACAATGTGACCGAACAACGAGCGGATTTGCATCGGTACCTTGGTCAAGCGCATGCACGCCTGCTCGAAACAGAGCGGTTTGCAGGTACTCCGGAAGAACAGGTTCTATCTGACGGGGCCATCGCCCATTACGAGACCTCGCTCAATTTTGTGCCATCGCATTACCCCACCTTGTACAATCTCGCTATCACGCTATACAACCACGGCGTGCGCCAGCTCAAGCGCATCAATCACGAAACATCGATGTTTGAGCTCATGGAAATCCAAGACGTTTGCGTAGGATTATTTGAGCAGGCGCTAGTTCCCATGCAGCAAGCTCATCAGCAACGGCCCGATCGGCTGGAAACTTTGAAAGGCCTGATGACGGTGCATTACGCTCTCTCACAACCGGAGGCTTCGGACGTCTACAAACGTAAGATTGAAGCGGTTTTACAGAAAAAGTAACCGGCGCGAAAAGCTGCCTTTCCCGCGTTAAATTGCCGACATGATTCACATGTCCGCTCCCGGAAAAATCCAATGGGGCATCGGATGGCGCATATCCGTTGGCTTCGGCGTATTCGGCTTGGCGGTAGGTGCGTTGTTCTTGATGACTCGGAGTACCTTGAATCAAAGTCAACAACTGAGCCGACACATCGACGGTGTGTTGACGCCAAGCATCCAGCAATTGGAATCCTTGGACCGAACGGTGAGTGAAACACGCATTCTCATTCGGCACTGGCTTTCCGTTCAATCCGGTCCGCGGGATCCCGAAAAGGTCCAGTTGCAGCGGCTGATGGACGAAGATATTCCCAAACAAGTGCAAGGCCTTTTGCCCCTTGTCGCCAATTGGTCCGACCCTGGGTTACAGGTGCAATTCGATTCGTTGAGCAGGGACATTGAACACTTGTTTTTGGTGTACCGCGAGGTTATGCGGTTGCTGCCGTCCTTTCAAGCATACGATGATCCCATCGCAATGATGGATGCCGCATATTACGCTTTAGACGGTTCGAGCATCCCGGCGTACACAGAGTCAATTCGCCGTCACATGGATGGTATGTCAGTGGCCCAGACCAATGCGCTTCGCTCTTCGACGGCACAAATGGATGCGCTCGGAACGCAACTGCAACTGTATGCGGGAAATGTGGCATTGGGGATTTTGATCCTTGGTTTGCTTATCGCTTGGTGGGTGACGCGGTCCATCGTCCGACCCATCGGGGAACTCAAGCGGGCCTTGATTTACATGGGGCGGGGTGCTCCCTTGGAGAAAAAGGTAGAGGCTACAGATGATGAAATTGGTGAAATGGCCATTGCGGTGAACCGACTTGCAGACGGATTGAGTCGAACCCGTGAATTCAGCTTGCAAGTTGGTCAAGGCCAATTTGAAGCTGAATACACCCCACTGAGTGAGGACGACGCACTCGGACAGGCCATTCTCAAAATGCGAGATGATCTCGCTAACAATGAACGGGAAATGGAAGCCAAAGTCGATCAGCGAACAGCGGAAGTACAAGAACAAAAGGCGGTGGTCGAATCGCTCTACGGCGACTTGCGCGACAGCATCGATTACGCCAAGCGGATCCAACAAGCTATCTTACCTTCAGCGAAAGACCGTGCGAAAGTCTTTGATTCGTCTGCCGTCTTCTACCAACCGCGTGACGGGGTCTCTGGTGATTTTTATTGGTTCCATTCCGTGGGCCGTGTGCGCATGTTTTCCGCTATCGATTGCACGGGTCACGGCGTTCCAGGGGCGTTCATGAGCCTGATCGGCCATCATGCTTTGGAGCGTATTACCAAGGTGTATACGCAGCCCGACCGCGTTCTAGAACAACTTAATCGATCGGCCTGTGCACTCCTACGCCCTGGAGGGTTTGGAGTTGAAAGCGCCACCGCCGCTGCGGTCAATGATGGCATGGACCTCGCTTTCGTGAGCATTGACATGGAGCGTATGGAATTGGAGTACAGCGGAGCCAACTGTCCGCTTTACCTGGTGCGCAAGGGCATGCTGCAGGAACTGAAACCCGACAAGATGGCCATCGCATCTTTTGAGCCGGGAACGCGACAATATCAAATGCAGACTTTACCGCTTTTGGCCGGTGATGTCATCTTTGCCGCGACCGATGGTTTCCCAGATCAATTTGGGGGTCCAAAAGGCAAGAAATTTATGCGAAAGCGCTTCCGTGAATTGCTGGTCCATGTCGCAAACCTCGACAGCAGCGAAATGGAGGCAGCACTTGCCCAAGCTTTTCACGATTGGAAAGGCGAGGAAGAGCAAGTAGACGATGTCTTGGTTGTCTGCGTGCGGCTGTGAGCTGCTATTGTGCGAAGACGGATCCTCGGATGACTCGGGTTTCAATTGGATTGATGATGAGCACTGGAACCTGAGCTTCGTTCGTGATGATCTGTTGCTCGTACGTTTGCCCGAGAATGCCCATGAGGCTTTTTTCGTGCAGGTTCATGATGCTGATCAAATCCGCTTCGATTGAGGCGGCATAGCGCACCACATCCTTAACGAATGAGCCTGAGCTGTGTTCGGAAATTTTGACGGTGTATTCGATGCCGCGCTCGGTGAAGTATTCCTTGGAAAATTCGATGTTACGTTTGAGCTGATTTTGGAGGAACTCATCCGATTCAGCCGGGCTGATGATGTGCACACGGCCGTTGAAGTACTTGGCCATCTCTGCAACCGTGGAAAGCTTTTGCTTCGTGTCTTGGTGCAAGTCCAGCGGTACGACGATGTCATCGTATCCGGATGCTTTGATGCCTCGCTCTTGGGTGATGATGAATGGCGTGGAGCAGTTCGTCACGATTCGCAAAGCCCTACCACCGGTCAAAAACTGCATGCCTTTGAGTCCATGGGTGCCCATGATAACGAGGTTTGCATCTTGTTCAACAGCGACGTCATCGATATCTTCGAAAATTGAGCCGATGCGTACCGCTGTTCGGACCGTGTGGGGGTACTCAGATTCTCCCTTATCCTTCCAGGCTTTCATGCGCAAGCGGGCATCAGTCATCTCTTTTTTGGAGCTGATGATGTGGAGCAACAAGATTTCACTTTTAAACGCCTTTCCGACAACGATGGCGTGTTCGAGGGCAATGTCACTCACAGGAGTGAAGTCCATCGGGACAAGGATGCGGTGTTGTGCCATGCAGTGTTAATCAATTTATCCGCGAAGTTAATTCTTTACCGATGATTCTAATGAAATTTGTCGCATGGTGAGGCGTCTCCGCAAGTTGATTTTGAATACGGTGGATTCGGATTGGAAGTCCTCCGATCGAGTCCTTTTGGGGTGGGCGGTTATTACTGGATTGGCCGCTGGATTATTCGCAGTATTGCTGAAGCGCGTGGTAGGAGGGCTGCACGACGGGATGACGGGTTTTGCGGAATGGTCGACGTGGAATTGGTGGCTGGGCATCGGTCCTTTGATCGGACTTTTGGCCACCCGGTGGGTGGTAAGGAACTGGTTGCGCGGGGAGCATCCGGGTCCGGGCGTTCCAAGCATTCTGCACGCCCTGTCTCAGCGCCATGGACGCGTAAAGCGGACGTGGATGTTTGCCCCGTTGATTACGAGTTCGCTTTCAGTGGGCTTGGGGGGCTCTGGCGGTTTAGAAGGCCCGTCATTGCAGTCGGCGGCGGCCATTGGTTCCGAAATTGGAAGGCAGACTAAACGCACCTTCAACAGGCGCTTGCTGTTGATTGGCTGTGCCGCTTCGGCTTCGCTTGCGGCACTTTTCAAAGCACCGGTCGCTGCCATCATTTTTGCGGTTGAGGTCATCATGATTGACCTGACGGCCTCTTCGCTGGTTCCGCTGTTGCTCGCATCCCTTACTGCGCTCATTACTGCCACCGCATTCATGGGGGATGGGAATATCTTGACCCCTCCGAATTTGGACTCTTTTCGCATGGCCAATTTGCCCTTGTATGTGCCATTGGGGGTGCTCTGTGGTGCTGGTTCCGTGGTTTTTTCTAGGCTTTATTTGGGGGCAAGCGCTGCGGTGAACAGGCTCCCGTCTAGTCGGCTGCGGATTTGGGTGGGAGGCGCTGTTATTGGGGGCTGCATTTTACTTTTTCCTTCGCTTTATGGAGAGGGATACGAGGTGGTCAATGCGTTGTTCAAAGGGCATGTGGAACTTCTGGCTTCGGATATGTCCATGCGGCGCATCGACCCGAAAGGCTGGACATTGATTGGTTTTTTGATGCTGGCTTGGGCGCTTAAACCCATCCTTACCGGAGTGACCTTAAGTGCGGGAGGAGTGGCGGGAGTTTTCGCGCCGGCGATTTTTTGTGGGGGGTTGCTTGGGTACCAGTTTGCAGTGGTTTCGGGCTGGATGAGTCCAATGTGGTCCATGCCCATCGGTCATGCAGTGCTCGCGGGAATTGCAGGTTTATTGGCGGGGGTTTTGCACGCGCCGTTGACAGCCATTTTACTCGCAGCAGAGGTCAGCGGCGGCTATGCTTTGTTCGTTCCTGTCATGTTGACGTCCGGCATCAGTTTTCAGCTGTCGAAATGGTGGATGCGCAATAGCGTGTACACTCGAGAATTGGCGGAGCGTGGCGAACTTCTCACGCACGATAAGGACCAGTCAGTTCTTACCTTGATGAAGTTGAATGAGATGGTTGCATCCGACTTTGAAGTTTTGAACCCACACTGGACCCTAGGTCAGCTGATTCCCATCATCGAGCGAAGTTCACGCAACCTGTTCCCGGTGATTGATCGTCACCGCCATTTGCTGGGCGTGGTTGACTTGCAGGACGTTCGTGAGGTGATGTTTGACCAGGCTCTTTACAACAAACTCAAAGTGCATGAATTAATGGTATTGCCGGAGGTAACAGTTGAAGTGACTGGGAAAATGGAGGACGTCATGCGCGCTTTTGAACGCACCAATTCCGTGTTTTTGCCCGTCGTTGATCAAGAACGCTACATTGGCTTTGTGGCGCAGACTACGCTGTTTGACGCCTACCGCAAATGGCTCAAAGACACGAGCATTAAATGAGCCCTAAGCACTCAGGAAATCCTCTACTGCTTCGAAAAACTCATCTGGGTGACTTGCGTGTAACCAATGGCCTGCGTCTTCGATTGCATAGGATTGGAATTGAATGCACGCCGATTGGAATTGATTGAGGTCGTCCGTATTGACGTAATCGGACTTTCCCCCGTAAATGGCAAGTGTGGGTAAGGTGTTCATGGCCAGGGGAACTTCGCCCACTACAGCACCAGTGGCCGATTCCAGCGCTGCGATGTTGGGGCGCCATGTGAATCCGCCGGATTTTTCTCGGCGCAGGTTTTTCATCAAAAAGGCCACCACACCTCCGTCGTTCAGACGTTCCATCAAGTGGTTCTCTACACGGGACCGACTTGCCGTTGTATCAATCGGCGCAGAGAGAAGGGCATCGAAGATGGGTCCATGCTTCGGCACGTAAGCGCGCGCCGCCATGTCTGCCACAACGATTTTGTGTACTCGGTCGGGGTGCCGATGGGCGAACATCAAGGCCGTTTTCCCGCCCATGCTGTGCCCGATGATGCTAGTGCGCTGGATGCTGCGTTCATTGAGGTAGTGCAGTAAATCTTCCGCCATTGCTTCGTAGCTGTGCTCAGCATGGTGAGGGCTTCTACCGTGGTTGCGCTGGTCAAGCATGTGAACCCGTTTCGTTTCTGAGAAACGCTTACCTAAAGTCTGCCAATTGTCTGATGTGCCAAGCAAGCCATGCAGGATAATGAGGTCCTGCGCAGCGATCTCACCCAATTCCCGACTGAAAAGCTCGAGGCGATCTGACGTCATGGGTTGGAGATATTCAGACAGGCGAGGTACGTTTTCACGGTCCTTTCCAGACCTTCGTACAACGCTTCCGAAATTAGGGCGTGCCCGATGCTGACCTCGTCTAGGTAGGGCACATTGGATGCAAAGTGCTTCAAATTGCTGACGTTAAGGTCGTGGCCCGCGTTCACGCCCAAACCACACGTGTGGGCAAAGGTCGCTGCCCTTGCAAAGGGCAGCACGGCCTCGGAAAGGCCTCGGGCGTGCGCCTGAGCGTAGGGTTCAGTGTACAGCTCTATGCGATCTGCACCGATGGAAGCCGCTGCTTCAATTTGTGCTTCTTCCGTTCCGGTAAACAAGCTTACCCGGATTCCTGCTCCTTGCAACGATTGAACGGTTTCTTCGAGGAGGTTTCGATGCTGAATTACATTCCAGCCATGGTCAGATGTAAGGGCATCTGGTGGATCGGGAACCAGTGTTACTTGTTCGGGCTGCGCCTCCAAAACCAGCTCTAAAAACGAAGCTGACGGGTAGCCTTCCACGTTGAATTCAGTGGTAACAACTTCCCGCAATGACCGCACATCTGCGTAGGTTATATGGCGTTCGTCGGGCCGTGGGTGCACGGTAATCCCTTGTGCGCCAAATTGTTGAATGCGCGCTGCGGTCTGCGCCACATCAGGAACACCCCCCCCGCGTGCATTTCGCAGGGTCGCGATTTTATTGACGTTGACGCTGAGTCGAGTCATCCGTACCTTTCGATTCCAACACTTCCGGTGCATTCCATCGGTGGATAGATGCAAAATTAAGCCATGTACGCAGATCGCATTATGAATTCTGACCTCCCGGCCGTGAAACCCGAAGATTCGGCGGGTCGGGTGCTTCATTTGATGGATGAATACAAGGTTCGCCACTTGCCATTGATCAACGGGGATGAATTTTCTGGATTGATTTACGAAGACGATGTAATAGACCTTGATAAGGAGACGCCCATGGCAGCATTTCAAGCAAGGGCTGTATTTACTAATCCGCAAAGCCATTTGTATGATGTGGTTGGCCAATTGGTAGCAGCAGAGGTAGACGCCCTGCCTGTGGTGGACAATGGCAGTTACAAGGGGTGTATCAATGCAGCTTCCGTTGTGCGCTTTTTGGCCGAACAATCCCACTGGGCTACCCGTGGAGGTGTTGTGATTCTGGAGGTGCCTGAAGGTGACTTGTCTATTTCGGAGGTAGCTAGGCTGGCCGAAGGAGCTGGAACGCGTGTAATCGCATGCACCACGTCCCAGTCCGAAAATTCCAGCAATGTGGAGGTCACACTTAAAGTTGAAACGGAAGACATTGAGCCAGTCATTCAGACTTTCCAACGCTTTGGATATTCCATTCAATCCTTCTTGCACGCTCCGCAATTGGAGGAGGAAATGCGTGAGCGATATGATGCTTTCATGCGTTACTTGAAACAATAACCGTTCCTTCGTACTATGAAGATCGCCATCCACGGAAAAACGTTTGCGCCGGAATTTGATGATGCTATCAAGCACATCCTTATGCGCATTTGCGAACTCGATCCGGCACCGATTGTGGAGTCGAATTTCAAGCGAATTCTCGACGAACGAATGGGCCGTGCTAAGGATTGGGAGGCGTTTGAAGAGCCTTCCGCCCTGAGCGGTTACGACTTGCTCGTGGCCATTGGGGGCGATGGAACGGTGCTCGAAGCTGCCATATGGGTGCGGGACACCGAAATCCCCGTCTTGGGAGTGAACACGGGTCGACTCGGTTTTTTGTCCAATGTCGGCATCGATGAAATCGACCTGGCGATGGATGCAGTTGCGGCCGGAAAGGTTTGGTACGAAGAGCGCTTGTTGTTGCACGTAGACGTAGATGGCATGGAGCTAGGGGATTATCCCTATGCTTTGAACGAGGTGGCCATCATGAAACGGGATACCTCAAGCATGGTGGCGGTCGAAGTCCTGCGGGACAGTGCCTTTGTGAACAATTACTGGGCGGATGGCTTGATTGTGTCGACGCCTACAGGCTCGACAGCCTATTCCCTCAGCGCAGGGGGCCCTATTGTCATGCCTGGATCGGAAGTCCTTTGCATCAATCCAGTTGCCCCGCATAACCTCAACAACAGACCGCTCATTATTCCCGCAGACGGCACTCTGCAGTTGGTTGCGGATGGCCGGGAAAACCAATTCTTGTTGAGCCTGGACTCGCGTATGTTCATCCTCGACGGAGGTCGGAAAGTTCAAGTCACGACTGCACCGTTTCGGCTGTTTTTGATGAACCTCGAACACCAAGAATTCTTCAGCACCGTGCGGGCTAAAATGCACTGGGGAGTTGATCCGCGCGACCGCTGATTGGCCGTGGATAAACTCCTCGTTTTGTTGGGTGTTTTTTTCAATTGCATGGCACAATTCCACGTATTTTCGTGCGTTATAGTCTTGTTCGTTCGAAAGCTCACAATCCGTTGGATAAAGCCCGCTCCACAGCCTCAAAAATCACGCGCTTTGCGCTGCTCCTCTTTGGCGTTTTGATGGCCGCGCCTATTTGGGGCCAACGCAGGTTTGAACAGTCCAAGGAAATAGGCGTCACGCTGGGCATGGCATACTACAAAGGCGATATCAATCCTGACGCTCATTTAGGTGGTCGGTTGACAATGGGTTACGGCGGGTTTTATCGGCACAACTTTTCAACGCGCATCGGAATTCGCATCAATTACTTCCAGGGGCGCATTGAGGCGTGGGATGCGGATAGCCCCGATGCGTGGCAGCAGAACCGAAATCTTCATTTTCGCAATGACGTAGGGGAGCTCAGCGCGTTGTTTGAAATCAATTACCTCGACCATCAAATCGGAAATCCAGGTGACCGACTGACGGCGTTCCTCTATACGGGCATAGCGGTATACACCCACATGCCTGAAGCTAAATTGAGTGGCCAATGGACTCCGCTTCAACCGCTGGGCACGGAGGGCCAGGGAACAACATGGGGTGTAGCATACGGCATTGATTCCTACGGGACTACGGGCATTTCAGTGCCTTTTGGATTCGGTTTCAAATCGAACATCGGCCCATTTACCACGTTCAATATCGATTGGGGCGTACGCAAAACATGGACGGATTACCTCGACGATGTCAGTGGATTGTACGCCGACCGATCGGTATTGCTGCAAGAACGAGGAGAAGTAACTGCTGAGATGGCCGACAGATCTTTGCTGCCAGTTGGTGGAGTGAGCAACCAAGGCGGTCTGCAGCGCGGAGATCCTTCCCGGAATGATGTATACGCTTATATCACAGCTTCGTTGAGTTTCCGAATCAGCAAAAAACCCACCACGTGTTGGTCCGAGATATGACGGCTCTGGAAAACGAACAACTCGAACGATGTGTCGAATGGGGATTGGATCACGAACGAATTCCCAAACACGTTGCGATCATAATGGACGGGAACGGTCGATGGGCGAATGAGCGCGGAGAATCTCGTGTCTTCGGACATATGAACGGAATTGACTCCGTACGCGCCTCCGTCGAAGCAGCCTTAGAACTAGGGGTGAAGCACTTGACTTTGTATGCGTTCAGTACTGAAAACTGGAATCGACCTGTGGAAGAAGTGAACGCCCTCATGGACTTGCTCGTGGAGACGTTGGTCAAAGAGGTTGAGGCCTTGGCAGACAAAGGGGTGCGCCTGCGAACCATTGGTGACACCGGAGCTCTGCCGGCCTCTTGCCAAGCGCAACTCAAGCTCGCCACCGAGCAAACGGCCCATCAACAAAGTCTGGACCTGATCCTTGCCTTGAGCTACAGTTCGAAATGGGAGATGGTCGAAGCTGTTAAGTCTGTAATGCTGAGCGGGATTAGGCCAGAAGAGGTCGATGCCCAGGTGATTTCAGATCATTTGACTACCCGGGACTTGCCCGATCCCGAATTAATGATTCGAACGAGCGGAGAACGCCGAATCTCGAATTTCCTTTTGTGGCAAATGGCGTACACAGAATTCCACTTTTCGCCGGTGCTTTGGCCGGACTTTGGCAAGGATGAGTTCATTGGTGCCATTCGCGATTTTCAAAATAGGGAACGTCGATTTGGAGGCTTGTTGGACACCAATCACAACGTTGAATCAAAATGAAGAAGACTGGAAAGGCCATGTTGCGAAACCTGTTGCTTGGATTCACCCTGTTTTTCGGAGGTGCAACGCAGGTAGCAATAGCGCAGCTTTCGAACGCCGTGGACATCGACAAGAAGTACACTCTTGCCGGGCTGACGGTGCTTGGGGCAGATTACACGGATGCCCAAGCGGTAAAGCTGTTCAGTGCCTTACAGATCGGCCAAGAGCTGAGCATCCCGGGGGAGGAAATTACCAGGGCCATTCGCAACCTCTGGGCACAAAAGCTCTTCGAAGACATTTCCATTGAGTTGGCAGAAGTTCGCGAGAGTCAAGCATACTTGGTCATCCGAGTAGATGAATTACCCCGGTTGACACGATACACGTTTGAGGGGGTGAACAGGTCAGAGCAGGAAACGCTGCGGGGCAAAATCGACTTGCTTACGGGACGTGTGGTGAATGAAAATGTAATGGTTACAGCGCGGAAGCGATTGCGGGATTATTACCACGACAAAGGGTATTGGGATGCGAAGATTGTTATTAGTCAATCCGCTGATAGCTCATTTGAGAACGGAGCCAAAATGAACATCGCCATAAACAAGGGCGAAAAGATAAAGATTGGTGAAATCGTAGTCGAAGGCGTGGCTAACCTGGATAGCAAGCAAGTCCGGCGTGCGATGAAAGATTTGAAAGAGAAGAAGTGGTATCGGTTTTTCAAGTCAAGCAAATTCGTGGAGGCCAACCTCGACCAGGCGCGCGGGGAAATCATTGCATTGTACAACAAAGAAGGATATCGCAATGCCCGGGTGCTAGGCGATTCCATTTACCGGTTGCCCGAGGGTCAGGTTGGAGTGAAAATCGATATCAGTGAGGGCAATCGGTTCCATTTCGGTGAGATTAACTTCACCGGCAACACCAAATACCGCAGCACACAGCTCGACTCTATTTTAGGAATCAAGCCAGGTGAAACATACGATTTGGAGCGCCTCGAGACACGCGTTTTCATGGATCCCAAAGGCCTCGATTTGAGTTCATTGTACCAAGACGATGGCTACCTCACCTTCCAGGCCATGCCCATTGAGACGCGCATCGAGAATGATACGATCGACATCGAGGTGCGCATGATGGAAGGCAAGCAATTCCGCATCGGAAACATCATTGTTCAGGGCAATACGAAGACCAATGATCACGTCATTTACCGTGAAATACGCACGCGTCCAGGAGATTTGTTCAGCCGAACCGATATCATTCGTACCCAGCGTGAATTGGCTCAGCTGAATTACTTCAACCAGGAGGCCTTCGGCATCAACCCCATCCAGCACCCTGAGGACGGCACGGTCGACATCGAATACACTGTGGAGGAGAAGCCCTCCGATCAAATTGAGCTTTCAGGTGGATGGGGCGGAGGCCGTGTGGTCGGTACCCTTGGGGTTAGCTTTACCAATTTCAGTGCAAAAAACATGTTCAAGAAGGGCGCATGGAAGCCAATTCCGACCGGTGACGGTCAGCGTCTCTCCGTCCGAGCGCAGTCGAACGGCGCATTTTTCCAGAGTTATAACTTGAGCTTTATGGAGCCGTGGTTGGGAGGCAAGAAGCCCAATGCATTGAGTTTTTCAGCGTGGCGCTCCATCCAGTCAAATGGTCAACCAAAGCGCATCGAGGGCGAGTTCAATGAACTGCGTCAATCCCTCGAAATTACCGGAGTACAGGTGGGTTTTGGACAGCGCTGGAAGAAGCCGGACGACTGGTTTACTATGAATGTCGCGCTGAGCTACCAGCACTTCAACCTCGACAACTACGGGGTGTTCTTCAGTTTTTCCGATGGCGTCGCCAACAACCTTGCAGCTAATCTCACCTTGGCACGCAACTCGGTTTCAGATCCGATTTATCCGGTGTGGGGTTCGAACATTTCGCTTTCAGTCAAGGCGACACCACCGTACAGCAAATTCCGTCCGGAAGGCACGTACTATGAGGGCATGAGTGATCAGGACCGCTTCCGATGGGTGGAATACCACAAATGGAAGGTGAAGGCCGAGTGGTACACCCCACTCACCCAATCTGCCGGGGAGAATCCTCGAACGCTTGTGTTGCGCACCCACGCGGGGGTAGGGCTCATTGGGCAATACAATCGCGCAGTGGGATTGTCGCCGTTTGAGCGCTTCTACCTTGGCGGGGTGTTCTTGAGCGGGTTTGTTTTGGACGGAAGAGAAATCATTAACCTTCGAGGTTTTGACGACTTGTCACTGACCATGCCGAATCAAAACACCGGTGCACCGGTAATTGCCAAATACGGAGCGGAACTGCGCTACCCGTTAAGTACCAATCCGAGTGCTACGATTTACACGATGGCGTTTATTGACGCGGGAAAGACTTGGGCTGATGCTCGGGAATTCAATCCGTTTGAGGTATATCGATCAGCAGGTGTCGGCATGAGGATTTTCTTACCCATGTTCGGCTTGTTGGGTCTGGATTATGGATGGCGCTTGGATGACGTGCCGACCCTCCCAAATATGTCCAGGGGTCAGTTCCATTTTAGCATGGGTATGAATATGGGAGATTTGTAATTGAAAACTTAATGAAGATGAGAGGAATATCATGGATTGGATTGGGTCTTGCCTTGCTGGTGGGGTACCAGGCGAACGCGCAGAAATTCGCCTACATCGATACTGATTATGTCTTGCTACATTTACCCGAATACTCAGAGGCACAGGGTGAATTGAATCAAATGGCGGTGGACTGGCAAGTGGAAATTGAAATGAAGTTGGATGCTGTGGAGCGCCTTGAAATGGCCTACCGTGCCGAGCGGGTTCTCCTCACGTCAGAGATGCGCGGCAAGCGCGAGGAAGAAATCGCTACGAAGCGAATAGAGGCCCGTGAGCTACAGAAAGCGAAATTCGGTGTGGAGGGAGAACTCTTTCAAAAACGTCAAGAGCTGATTCAGCCCATCCAAGATATGGTGTTTGAAGAGTTGAAGGACATCGCGAGCGGCAGTGGGTACATGGTTGTTTTCGATAAAAGCAACCAAAGCAATATGCTTTACACCAACCCCAAGTACGACATTTCAGATCGCCTCATCAAGGCCCTAGGATTCGTTCCGGGTGAGACCATTGAAGCGGAAGGCGGTGAAGGGGAAGAAAGCAAATCGATTCAGGACCGTGCAAAAGATGCCATGAATAAGGGAAAGGATGCGGCGACTGGCCGAATTCAAGGCGCTGCAGCGGGCGTTCGCGGTGCTGGAAATACCATCGGTCGGAGCAAAAATTGAGGTTAAGAACGTACCTTTAGACTAACTAAGAAAGATCATAACTAAAGATCACATGATGAAGCAGATTTCATTGGCCATCGTACTGATGGCAACGTGCACGTTGACAAGTTTTGCCCAAAAATTTGGGCACATCGATACTCAGGATGTTTTGTTGAATCTTCCCGAGCGAAGCGAGGCGCAGGCGACCATCGAGGCGCGAGCGGCAGAATACGAGACCGAGCTGGCTCGGATGCAGCAGGAATTTCAGACGAAGTATGCAGAATATCAGAGCAAAGGTTCTACTTGGCCTGCCGCTATTCTCGAGCAAAAGGAACGTGAATTGCAGGCCCTTGACCAAGGCATGCAAGAATTTGGTTCGACCGTTCAAAACGAGCTTGTTCAGCTCGAACAGGAGTTGTTGATGCCGATGGTGGAGCGGGTCCAAGAGGCCATCAACCTAGTTGGTGCTGAAAACGGATTCACCTACATCTTCGATACGAGCTCAGGGGCAACAGTCTATACGGGTGGAGAGGAAGTGGGAGCATTGGTCCGAGCGAAGCTGGGCATGTAAATCGCCGCGCCGCGCCGCATGCGACCCATCGGGATTTTTGATTCAGGCATAGGAGGTCTGACCGTGGCCCGGGCAGTGGCCGAGGTCTTGCCTGCTCATTCCATCATTTACTACGGCGACACAGCCCACCTGCCATATGGAGAAAAGAGCCCGGCCTTGATTGGTCGTTACGCAACAGAAATCACCAGAGAGCTGGTGCGACTAGGGTGCGGCTCCATCGTTGTGGCATGCAATTCCGCGTCGAGCAATGCGCTCGATGTCATCAGAGCAGAAGCCGGTGAATCTATCCCTGTCATCGATGTGGTGCATCCAGTGGTTGAGGCGGTATCCGCTCAATTTCCGGCTGGTCAGATAGGCGTCATTGGGACGCGTGCAACCATCGATTCGGGCTGGTACCAAAGCCTGCTGGCATCCCGTGGATTTGAAGTGGTGCCCAAGGCTACTCCATTATTGGCCTCGGCCATCGAAGCAGGTTTTCATGTGGGAGAGGTATCCGATGCCCTTATCTCCGCCTACTTTGAGTCAGGCGAGTTCAATGCTGTTCGCGCGTTGATCTTGGGCTGTACCCATTATCCATTGGTGGCAGACCAAATTGCCGAGGCGTTGCCAGAATCCGTCAAATTGTTGGACAGTGCTGAAGCAGCGGCTCAAGCGCTCAAGGTTGCACTCCAGCCCTTCTCCGAAGATGGTGAGATGTCAGCTACTGGCAGGCGATTCGATCGGTTTATGGTTTCTGATTTGACGGTGTCGTTTTCATTGAGTGCCCAGCGGTTTTTTGGTCAACCCGTTGACCTGGTCGAGCACAAGTTGCCGTCAGTTACCGGTTGAACCAATTGGCATATTCTACGTATCGATCGGCTGTTTCAGCGAGGTGTTCCTGCAGTTTTGGCCTGACTTCTCCTCGCTGTTTGGCCGGAACTCCTGCCCAAAGTGTGCGGGGTGGGACCTCCGTTCCTTCAAGCACAACAGCTCCAGCCGCAATGACGGCGTGTTCTCCTATGACGGCTCCGTCTAAGACCACGGCATTCATTCCAATCAATGCTCCGGATTGAATGTGTGCACCGTGTACGGTAGCATTGTGGCCGATGCTTGCGCCTTCGTCAATGCGGGTTTCACTCTTGTTGAACGTTCCGTGAATGACTGCGCCGTCTTGAATGTTGACGCGGGGTCCAATTGTGATGGGTGCGACATCGCCTCGAATGACGCAGTTGAACCAACAAGAAGCGTCCTTCCCAAGGTAGACCTCACCCACAACGGTGGCATTCGGGGCGAGCCAACAGGAGGGGTGGATGGAAGGCGTAATGTCGCGGCACGGTAGTATAACGGGTTGATTCGGTCTCATGGTATTTCTGTTTTTTCCCACCATCGGGGCCGATCAAAGATGCGCAATTGACTTGCAAATGTCGCATCCTCTGCCTCAATTTCTATGGCTTCCCCTTGCGCGTTTTGTCGAATTGCCGCGTGCAGTCGAGCTACGGTAGTTAGGTGGCCGAGGCCGCGTGCTGAAGCCCGGAATGTAAGGGCGTGTTGTTGAATGATTGCTGTCGCTTCAGGAGCGGTGTGGACTGTCGGGCTTGAGTTCAGCCAATTCCTTGTAGTTGCGATTTGGTCGCGGATGGCATTCAGATTTGGTACAGGGGCTGCATCGTGGGAAATTGCGGTAGTCGTTTCAACATGAACCGCGAATCTCTCTGCTACGGGGCCGGAAAGGCGCTTCAAGTAGCGTTGAACTTGGCCAGCCGTGCAGGTACAATGCCGCGGACCGTCATTAAAGCGACCGCAGGGACACGGATTCGATGTGGCAACAATCCAGCCTTTTGTAGATTCAATACGACTTTGCTGAGCACGGGAAAGCAGAAAGCGCTTGCTTTCCAATGGCCCACGGAGGGCTTCTATACAATCCCGTGAAAATTCGCAAAACTCATCCAAGCAAAGTAATCCGCAGTTGGCAAGGCTCAACTCCCCCGGGATCCAAGAGCCGATTTGACTGATGGTTCCCATTAGTCCTGCTGCAGTGCACTGGTGGTGAGGGGTTCGAAGGGGAGGCCGATCCGTTACCGGCAGGGGCATTCCTTTTGCCCGGTAGGTATGTTCGACTTCAGTGAATTGATTGGCCGTCAAAGGTGGCAAGAGCTCGTGCAAGGCAAGAGCGATGTGAGATTTGCCCGTGCCCGCAGATCCGATGATGAGCAGCGGCAACTGGCCAATGGTGGCAATGAGGAGGGCATTGAGCTGCATGGGAGAAAGGCGCAGTCCATTCCAGTTCATTCCGTCAGCCGGTTTCCAACGCTTACGTTGGTTCCAAACGTTTTTCTTCGCGATGATTGGAAGCGTTTGACGGCCTTGAAGGTAGTTGACGGCTTGAGTGAGATGATTGGTCCTCAACGCTTTCCCCGGTGCCCCCCACGACGCGAATTTTTGACCCAATCCGTCAGGGAGCAAAAGGGCCTCAACAGGCAGCTCGGAGGGAGCGTGAGTTTCCATGTGCTGCTCTATTCCCGATGGAGGTTGGAGCTGTCCATCCAATTCCAGTTCACCCGCTGAAAAAATGCGTCGCAATGCTTTGGCTGGGACTGCATTTGCGTGCCCTAAAAGCGCCAAGGCAATGGGCAAGTCGAGTGCGGTATTGTCTTTAAGGTGGTCGGTAGGTCGAATGTGCAAGGTGAAGGCTCCTGCAATGCGAGGTAGGTCGCAGCATTCGAATGCAGCATAGATGCGGGACAAGGCGCTTCGGCCGGCTGTCCAAGGAATGCCGCTGACATGAAATCGGGCGCCCCGTGTGCGGTGCAGCTGCACATGCGCCACCCGGCCGTGGGGCACGGCAGAGCCATACCCGAGGGTTGTAACCAGCATCGGTATATGTTTACTGGGCTCGCTCAATCAAGTCAATCCAGGCGTGGATGACTTTGATGTGGACTTCCTGAACGCGGTCGGCATAGCCATTCCATGGTACATCGACAACGACATCGCACAGTGCTTTTAACGCTCCACCTCCGCGCCCGGTGAGTCCGACGACGGCTATTCCCTTGGAGCGCGCTGCTGTGGCAGCTTCTAGCACGTTTGCGCTGTTCCCACTCGTTGAAATGGCCAGCAAGCAATCCCCAGGTTGGCCGATTGCCTGAACGAAGCGAGAGAACACTTGGTTGAAGCCATAGTCGTTGCCCACACAGGTGATGTGACTTGGGTCGCTGCATGAAATGGCCGGCAGACCAGGGCGGTCGTCTCGGTAGCGACCGCTCAATTCCTCGGCGAAGTGCATGGCGTCGCTCATGCTTCCCCCGTTACCGCACGAAATGATTTTACCACCATGGGCGATGGTTTTGCACATGGCCGATCCGGACGCCTCAATCGCATCCATGAATGCGGCATCTGTTCGAACCGTATCCAGCAGTTGAGCTGCTTCGGAAAAATGTTCGTTGAGTCGATTGCGTTGATTCATAGGTGCAAGGTGAAGCGCAATGCTACGCGTTTGCCGGTCAATTTACACAAGGGGCCGAGGACTTCACAGGTCAACGATTGAATGCCATCAATCCCGACTCGAGGAATTCGACAAATTTGTTAGCATCGGGATCGTAGCCAACGCCTTCTCCCAGCGGCGCTCCGTCGTGGTCGAGCATGACGTAGAAGGGCTGGGAATTGGTATTGAATTTTGAGGCTTGCATATACGACCACTTGTTCCCGACGGTCTTGATTTTGAATGTCTTTCCGCCATAAGACTCTTCGCGGCGTTCGGTTTCGGGCAAGTCCTTTCGCTCATCGACATAAAGGCTGACCAGTACGACGTCATTCGTAAGCATGTCAACCACTTCCGGGTCGGGCCACACTTGTTCTTCCATCTTTCGGCAGTTAACGCAAGCCCAACCGGTAAAATCCAAAACAATGGGCTTGCCCTCTGCCTTGGCAGCCTCCAGTCCGCTTTCGTAGTCGGTGAATCGCGCTTCAACGTGCCCACGGGAGTCGCCGCCGCCGTGTCCGCCACCGTTCCATTCGCTATAAAACAGTGGGGGAGGGAAGCCGCTTATCAAGTTGACGGGTGCCCCCCACATCCCCGGCAGCAAGTAGAGGCCAAGGGTGAAGAAGACCATGCCCATGCTGAAGCGGAACACGCCAACGCGTTCGGTTTTCGAATCGTGTGGAAAGAGAATCCACCCGAACAGGTAAAACGCTATGCACAAGGCCACAGCGACCCAGATGGCGATGAACAGCTCACGCTGGAGAAGACCCAGCTGAAGAACGAGGTCAGCATTGGACAAAAACTTGAATGCAAACCCAATTTCTAGGAGCCCGAGCACCACCTTCACATTGTTGAGCCATCCGCCGGATTGCGGCAAAGAGTTCAGCCACCCCGGGAAAGCCGAGAAGAGCATAAAGGGCAACGCCAGGGCCAGTGAAAAGCCGAACATAACTGCCGTGGGTGCGGCAAAGGACCCTGTGGCGGCACCGGCCAATGCACTGCCTACAAGAGGACCAGTGCACGAGAACGACACAATGGCCAACGTGGCCGCCATGAAAAAGATACCGATGAGCCCGCCGCGGTCGGCGGCTTGGTCCGTTTTGTTGGCCCAGCTCGTTGGCAATTGGATTTCAAATGCCCCCAAGAAGCTGGCGCCGAAGACAATCAATAGCAAAAAAAGAAAGACGTTAAAGAACGGATCCGTCGAGATGACATTCAGGATGTCAACCCCAAAGACGGCCGTCAGCAACAAGCCGAGGCCGGTGTAGATGAAGATGATGAAGAACCCGTAGATGAGGGCGTTTCGGATGCCTTCGCTTCGGGTTTTGGATTGCTTCGTGAAGAAGCTCACCGTCATGGGGATCATGGGGAAAACGCAGGGCGTCAGCAAAGCCGCAAACCCCAGGAGCATGCCCAGGAAAAAGACCCCGGCAAGCCCTTGCTCCTCCGCCTCGTCGGATCCTTTAGAAATGGTTCCTTCGTCCGTGCCGTGGTCACAGAGACCTTGCAGGGGCGGACAGTAATTTGGTCGTTCGGTCGCTTTTTTGCGGTTTTCGAACGCGGCCTCGAAGTCTAGGTCCGGCGGGAAGATGCACTTTTCCTCGTCGCACGCCATGAACGTGATGGCGCCGGTGATAACTTCGGTGCCGGCATCGGGCCCGGTGAACTGCTGAACGAAATACACATCTTCTTCAAACATGTTGACGTCCATTTCAAACGTCGGGTCGAATTGAACGATCGGGGTGCACTCGGTGACCTCGCCGACGGCTTCAAAGCCATCTGGCCAATCAATGCGGAAGGCCGTGGGCATCGGGCCGTCAAAGCTCTTCAGGTGCTGGCTGTAGGTGTGCCAGCAGGGGTCCACCTCAGCATTGAAAACCAATTCAAACGCTTCCTCGTTCTCGTAGATGTTTACTTCCCAAACAACCGGTTCGAGGATTCCGCTTTCTGCTTCCGCGTGGTCTGTTTCGGCATGGTCCCCGCAGAGGTGTTCTGACGCTGGGCAATACGTTGGCAAGGGCGGCAGCGCTTCGTTGAGATCAATGGAGAAATCGATGTCTTCAGGCGGCAGGCAGCGTGATGCATCGCAAACCATGAAACTCAAAATCCCGGTCACTTCGCCTCCGTCAAACGTCGGGTCAACGCGAACCGTCTGCACCCAATAGACCTCTTCTTCGAAGAATTTCAAATCCATCATGAAGTTGGGGTCGTACTCTACGATCGGATCGCATTCTACGACCTCACCTACCTTCTCTACCCCATCAGGGACCTCTACCTCGAAATACGTCGGCAAGGGGCCATTGGGATCGTCCAGGAATTGGCTGTAGATGTGCCAGCACGGGTCAACGCTCGAATGGAATACCACATCGAGTTCGTTGTCGTTTTCTGTTTCGTGGATCGTGAACTCCCACCTGACCGGTTCCAAGATTTGTGCGAAAGCAGTCGACCATCCCCAGGTTAGCAGAACGGTCAAGGTGGCGAGTGCCTGTCCAATTCGACGATTCGATTGTTTCTCCATAGCACCGCGAAGATACTACCTGCAGGGGCGCTTTCCGCCGTGCCGGTGCCAACGACTGTTACAGTTCAATCTCTTCTCCGAGGGCCAAGCCAAAGGGGCGGCGGATGAGCCAACTTCCGGCGTAGACGAGCGGGGTGTCAATCAACGCAACCAGCACCTTGAAAACGAAGCCGTTCATCAATAGACTGGTGAAAAGGGCCCATTCGATTTGTCCTAAACTGCACATCAGAAACAGCACGGCAAATGTGTCAACGAACTGCGACGGGATGGTGCTGAGGTTGTTGCGGAGCCAGAGCTTCTTTCCGTTGGTCAGTTGTTTCCAAAAGTGAAAGAGGCGGACATCGAGAAATTGAGCGAGTAGGTACGCGGCCATCGAGGCACTCACCGCTACGATGGTGGAGCCGAATACGTGGTCAAACTCTGCATTGCTCACTGGAGACCAATCGGCTGCGGCCACAGACTGGCTGACCGTGACGATGATTAAAGTGAAGGCACTGGCGAATAATCCGGCGATTACGACTTCATTGGCGCGGCGTTTTCCGAAGCATTCCGATATGAGATCGGTGACCAAAAATGTGACGGGGTAAGGAAGTAAACCTACGCTTTGTTCAAACGTCAGGCCCTCAATGGGGCTCCAATGAAAGAACTTCCGAAAAATCAAGTTGCACGCTACCAAGCTGGCAATGAAAAGCGCAGCAAGAATCAGGTAAATACGAAATGCGCGTTGTCGCAAATCAGCGGTGTGCTCAGGGATCATGCGGCTCAAATTAACGATATCCAGTACAATGCCTTGCCGCGGCGTTCAACCCGTGCTGTCGCGCAAACGAAATGAGCCCCGGATTCAACATGTGCCTCGGTCAGATGAAGCAATTCGGGCACCGCGCGTGCAGCGATGCCGTGTTCGTGAGCCAGCCGGTGTAGGATTTCCAAACGCAGCGGTTCAGCAAGCCAGGCCGACAGCGCCAACTCGCCTTTTCCGTAGCTCGCCGTCCAGCAGCGTGCCGTGGCTTCGTTGCGTTCCATATCGAAGAAGGAACGGAGCGATTGGAATCTGGACGCCCAGTGCGCGACGTGGTTGGCTGTGCCGGGCCGGAGCGACTCAAGCAAGGGCAGGACCTCATGCCGAATTCGGTTTCGTAGGTAATCCGGTTTGGCATTCGAGGCATCCTCATGGTATGCCACGCTCCAAGCGTCGCACGCTTCTGCGAGATTTGCCCGGGAAAGGTTTAGAAACGGACGCAGCAACCCGCGTTTAGCATCCAGATCGGGCATGGCGGAAAGGGCGAGCGGATCGGCGGAACGGATGAGGTGGAGCAAAACCGTTTCCGCCTGGTCGTCGCCATGGTGTGCGGTTACGATGTACGCGGGGCAGCCGTTGCTTTGCTGCGCTTCGGTACGCATGCGTTCGAAGTAACTGTAGCGAATTTTCCTGGCTTCCGCTTGCACGCCGTGGTCGGTTGAGTCCACGTTGGCGTGGAGGACTGCACACGGAGCATCACGAGCTGCGCACCAGGCTTCCACAAGTGCTTGGTCCGCGTCGGAGGCTTCGCCACGAAGGTGATAATTGACGTGCGCCACGTGGAAGTCGATGCCGGTTCGGTGCAAAGTCTCAGCGAGTACCATGGAGTCCAGACCGCCGCTGACGCCGACAATGAGGGTCGCATTGGATTCAATGCTTTGCCGAGCGAGCCAGTGCCGCAGGTGCTGGACCAATCCATCGCGGTTATTCGCCATCGGATGTCAAGGTTTGCATCATTGCTTCGGCCTTTAGTAGGCATTCAGCGTATTCGCTATCTGGATCGCTCAAGGAGGTGATGGCTCCGCCGACGTGCATGCTGATGCGGGGCATCTCGGCGTTGTAAAGTAGACTTCGGATGACCACGTTTAGGTCAAAATTTCCATCGGGTTGAAAGAAGCCTACGCTGCCCGAGTAGACCCCCCTGCGGCTTGCTTCGAGTTCGTCGATGATCTCCATGGCCCGTACCTTAGGCGCGCCGGTCATGGATCCCATAGGGAACGTCGCTCGCAAGATATCCTCGGTGGTTACTTCATCCCGAAGTGTGCACTGCACGGTTGAGATCATTTGATGGACCGACTCAAACCGGTGGATTCCGAATAATTCAGGGACATTGACCGTTCCGGGTTTTGCAAGTCGGCTTAGGTCATTGCGAACCAGGTCGCAGATCATGACATTTTCCCCACGCTCTTTGGGGTCGTTTTGTAATTGCTGGGCTAACTCATCATCTTCTTGGGGGGTGCGCCCGCGCCGAATGGTGCCTTTGATGGGGGAAGAAATCAATTGGTCGCCTTGGCGTTTCAGGAACAATTCGGGGGAGCCACAAATCACATGGAATTCACCGGCCTTCACTAAAGCAGCGTACGGAGGTTGCGTGAAGTGATGAAGGCGCACAAAGGCATCCCACGGCGACTCAAGAACCTGATCTGCGCTCCACTCCTGGCAGAGGTTCATCTCGTAGATGTCCCCGCGTTGGATGTGCTTTTTGACACGAGCGGCCCGTTGCAAGTACGTACTCTCGTCCCAGCGGGGCTTCAGTGGAATGCCCGGTCCTGGCGGCAAGGGACCGGCCGAGGCTTCGCAGGCCGATTCGAGGAATTGCAAGGTAGCATCCGCGTCCTGTTCGTCTTGACCGAAAACGATTTCACATCGGGCTTTGTCTCCGCCCCATGCGATAACCAGCCGAGGCTCGACCCAGTGCATGGAGGGCAATCCAATTGTGTCTGGCCTTTGCGAATCGAGGTTTTCGATGCCGTTTTTCAGGTCGTAACCGAGCCAGCCAAATGCCCATGTTCCTGCACCCTTTGGATGCAGGAAGGACTGAAGGGCTTTGAGGCTATCTGAATTCGCACCGTCCCAAGTGAATGAGCGCCGTGCTCCCAAGGCTAAATAGCACGTTCCACTGGGGTGGGCGTCGAAGTACAGACTTGCATGCGTTTCCCTTTCGAAGATCGCCTTCAAATCAGGTAGTGTGCGCAGTGCAGGAGCTGCCATAGGTTAATTGCGAATTAGATGTGCAAAGCGCGGTCTCCGGTTGCTGCGAGCGCAGCCTCCTTAATGGCTTCTGTGAACGTCGGGTGGGCGTGTGACATGCGGCTGATATCCTCGGCGGTAGCCCGGAACTCCATTGCAACGACCGCCTCTGCAATCATGTCAGCAGCGCGTGGTCCGCACATGTGGATGCCTAAAATTTCATCGGTGTCGGCATGTGCCAAAACCTTGATTGAGCCGTCGGTGTCCATTGATGCACGAGCACGACCGCTCGCCTTGAAGGGGAACGATCCAGATTTGTACGAAACACCGTCCGCTTTCAACTGCTCCTCAGTTTGTCCTACGCCAGCGACTTCAGGCCAGGTATACACTACGTTGGGAATCAGGTTGTAATCGATGTGAGGGTGCTGTCCGGCGATGACCTCTGCTGCGACCACTCCTTCTTCTTCGGCTTTATGGGCCAGCATGGCGCCGCGCACCACGTCGCCTATGGCGTAGATATGACCAACCGCCGTTTGCATTTGGTCGTTCACCGCAATGCGTCCGCGCTCATCAGTTTGCAGCCCGGCGGCGTCGAGATTTAGCCCCTCTGTGTATGGCTTACGGCCTACCGAAACCAGGCAGTAATCGGCCTTCCAAACGACTTCTTTGCCTTTTTTATCATCGGCTTTGACCGTGACTTGCTTCGCAGTGGCCTTCACCTCCTTGACTCCATGTTGCAAATGGAATTTGACCCCCAATTTCTTCATGCTACGCATAAGTTCCTTGCCCATGGCGCGGTCCATGGTCGGAATGATGGCTTCTTGGTATTCGACCACGTGAACTTCCGTTCCAAGCCGCGCGAAGACGCTTCCAAGTTCCAATCCAATGACTCCCCCGCCTATGACCACCATGCGTTTTGGCAGTGCGTCCAAGCTCAGGGCTTCAGTAGAGGTGATGACGCGTTTTTTGTCGATGGCAATGAACGGAAGGGAGGCGGGCTTAGAGCCGGTAGCGATAATGATGTGTTCGCCCTTAATGGTCTCCGTTTTGCCTTTGGCGGGCTTTACTTCAACCGTATGCGCATCTTTAAAGCTCCCAAGCCCGTGATGAACCGTAATCCCGTTCTTCTTCATCAAAAAATCGATGCCGCCTACGGTTTGTTGAACAACTTCGCCTTTTCGCGCAATCATTCTCTTAAAGTCCAATTTCAATCCCCCGATTCCAATGCCGTGGGTCTCGAACTGGTGAGCCGCTTGGTGAAAGTGCTCGGAACTGTCGAGTAATGCCTTAGATGGGATGCACCCGACGTTCAAACAAGTTCCGCCGAGGGAATTGTACTTCTCCACCAACGCAGTTTTCTTGCCCAACTGCGCTGCGCGGATGGCCGCTACATATCCTCCGGGGCCACTGCCAATAACGATGACGTCATAAGAATCCATGCCGCAAAGGTAAAGGTTGTGAGGCACGCGGGCACCTGAATTGACGAGGCTTTTATCCTTTACTTTGTAGCCTTTAAGACGCGGGCCTTGAACCGCTTGTGACCGACAAATTTTGAACCAACGCCCCAAACTCAATCCGGATGTGGAATAAAATCGCCGGTGTCTTGATTCGCCAGCGACTGCTGTGTTTGTTGGTGTTAGGGATAGGAACCTTATTCATAGGATCGCACATTCCCAACGTGCGCCTCCAATACACCTTTGGCGGATTGTTGCCGGCTACTGATTCCACGGCCATTGCTTACGAGGAATTTAAATCGGTATTCGGAACTGAGGGGAATGTCATGCTCATCGGAAGCGAGCTGGGCCCCCTTCAGTCCGCTGCGGGACTCGAGGCTTGGGACGAATTGGCTCATTCTATCCGAACCATGGAGGTGCTGCGTGACACCACGGATGACGGAGTCAAGAATCCCGTTGCAGTGTCACTCATTGACAGTGTTTTTTGCATGACCGCAGCGTTTGATGTGGTAAAGGATACCGCTAATCGCCGGTTTGTGATGCAGCCGTTGTTGCCTGATTCCGTGTGGCATGCCGGGATCACTGAGGACGCTGCATCGGTGTTTTTCGAGCGGATTTTCGAATTGCCATTCTACGAAGGATTGCTTTATAACGAACCGCGAGATGCGACGTTGATGACCGTATTCATGAATCCAGAATTGTTCGACTCGGAGCGCCGGGGAACGATTGTAGAGGATGTAACAGCCATCGCTGATTCGTGGAGCGAGGCGCAGGGTGTGCCTCTTTTTCTAAGCGGTTTGCCCTTCATCCGGGTGGAGATGACCAACAAGGTGAAGCAAGAAATTGGGTACTTCATTGGTGCGGCATTTGCAGTAACGGCTTTGTTGCTCTTCTTGTTTTTCCGCAACCTTATTGTAACGGGGGTGAGCATGGTGGTGGTCGGCATTGGGGTGGTTTGGTCGATTGGCAGCATCGTACTGTTCGATTACGAGTTGAGCCTGATGACAAGCTTGATTCCGCCGCTGATGATTGTGATTGGGGTTCCCAATTGCATTTATTTGGTCAACAAATACCACGCGGAGTATAAGCGGCACGGCAATAAAGTGATGGCTTTGCAGCGGATGATTGTTAAGGTGGGCAACGCCACTTTGCTGACCAACTTTACCACGGCACTGGGGTTTGCAACCTTCATCTTTACCCACAGCGAAATTCTGAAGCAGTTTGGAGTGATTGCGGCCTCAAACATCTTGGGAATGTTCGTGATTTCCATCGTGGTGATTCCTGCTTTGATGGCGGGCTTGCCTGCGCCGAAGAACGAGCACACCCGTCACTTAGACCGTCGGTGGATGTTCACCGTTATGAACAAGTTGGTGTACCTAGTTGAAAGCCACCGAATGAAGGTCTACGTCGGTGCGGCTCTTGTGTTGCTGTTCAGTTTGACGGGAGTTGTTCAAATACAAACCACCGGAAACATTGTGGACGATATCCCCGATCGCGACCGTGTGATTCAAGACTTGCATTGGGTCGAAGCCCAATTTGGCGGTTCTATGCCATTTGAAATCATGGTGGATACGCGCAGGCCGAGGGGTGCCACGAACAATAACCTACTTAAGCGCCTGGACCGGTTGCAAAACGTATTGGAAGACTACCCGGAGTTCAGCCGTTCGGTGAGCGCTGCAGATGCGACAAAATTTGCCTTTCAAGCATTCAAAAACGGCCACCCCAAGAACTATCGGCTCCCCCGCAGTGGGATGGAAAAGACCCAATTCGGTCCATGGATTCGGGGGTCTGCCGATGCGGCAGAAGGTTCGGAAATGGCAGAAGATGTGGCCGGAAATTTCTTTGATTCCACCCGGGCGGTTACGCGGGTGAGTGTACAAATGGCTGATGTCGGCACCCTTGAAATGCGCGAACTGTTAGACGAAGTTCGCCCGCGAGTGGACTCCATTTTTCCTCCGGAGAAATATGGTCTGATTATGACCGGCACCAGCGTGACCTTTTTAGAGGGTACAACATACATGGTCAAAAACTTAGGCATCTCCATCGCCTTAGCTATTTGTGTGATTGCACTGATGATGGCTAGCCTTTTTAAATCATCGCGGATGGTGGCCATTGCGCTGGTTCCTAACCTGTTTCCTTTGCTTTTCACTGCTGGAGTGATGGGGTGGTTTGGCATTCCCATCAAGCCGTCGACGGTGCTGGTGTTTAGCATTGCCTTTGGCATTTCAGTGGACGACACCATTCACTTCTTGGCCAAATACCGACAAGAGCTGAACATGAAAAGCTGGAACATTCGCGAGGCGGTCACCCTGGCCTTGAAAGAAACCGGAGTCAGCATGACGTACACGTCTATTGTTTTGTTCTTCGGATTCCTCATGTTTGCCATGTCGACGTTTGAAGGGACGCGGTTCCTGGGCATTCTCGTTTCCATTACCTTGGCTGTAGCGATGAGTACGAACTTGTTGTTGTTACCTTCCTTGCTTTTGGAATTCGAAAAGGCCCTGACGACTCGGTCGTTCTCGGAGCCGTTTTTCTCCTTGCTTGACGAGGAAGAGGACATCGAATTGGAAGAGTTGGAGATTGAACAAGGCCTTTCCCCAGGTAAAGGAGACGAGCAGCACGAGGAGTTGAAACGCCAACGCAAGCATAAAACGTAAGCCATTGATCTAATGAAAGGAATCATTTTAGCAGGAGGCTCGGGCACCCGATTGTGGCCATTGACCGTAGCGGTTTCAAAGCAACTCATGCCTGTCTTTGACAAGCCGATGATCTATTATCCACTCTCAACGCTCATGCTGAGCGGAATCCGAGAAGTTTTGGTCATCAGTACGCCGACCGATTTGCCTGGCTTTCAGCGTTTGTTGGGCGACGGCTCTGCCATCGGATGTACAATTGAATACGCCGAGCAGCCAGAGCCCAATGGTCTTGCCCAAGCATTTGTGATTGGCGCGGATTTCATCGGTGACGACAAAGTGGCCCTTGTGCTGGGAGACAACATCTTTTATGGACCGGGTTTTGGTCGCCAGTTGCGTGCCAATACCGATCCAGACGGCGCCATCGTCTACGCTTACTATGTTAACGATCCCGAGCGATACGGCGTCGTAACGTTCGACGAAAATGACAAGGCGATAAGCATCATTGAAAAGCCTGCCAATCCGCCATCGAACTATGCTGTTCCCGGGCTGTATTTCTACGACAATGACGTGGTGGAAATCGCGTCTACACTCGAGCCGAGCGCACGCGGGGAGTATGAAATTACCGACGTCAATAAAGCCTACCTAGAGGCGGGCAAACTGTTTGTTTCGAAAATGGATCGCGGCATGGCATGGCTGGATACAGGCACACACAATTCCCTGATGCAGGCCTCGCAGTACGTTCAGGTCATCGAGGAGCGGCAAGGGCTGAAAATTGGCTGTGTCGAGGAAATTGCTTGGCGCATGGGGTACATAGACGATGCCACCCTCGAATCGGTGGCGCGTCCGCTGCAAAAGTCCGGTTACGGAAATTATTTATTGGAACAATTGAAGCGCGGACGCGGTAGTTCCCGAAAATGATTCACCCGAACCTCACCCGATTGAAGCAGCAGGCCGATGTGGCCATCGAAGCCTTCCTGCAGCAATGGCCCCGGGCAGCTGGAGACGGCCTGTATGAGCCCGTTCACTACCTCATGGAATTGGGCGGAAAGCGCTTGCGCGCGGTCCTTGCTTTGTCGGCAGCTGAAGCCGAAGGCAGGCCTTGCGAAGTGGCCTTTCCGGTTGCCCTGGGCGTGGAATTGTTCCATAATTTCACGTTGATGCACGACGACATCATGGACGCGGCACCCTTGCGTCGTGGCAAGGAGACCGTGCACATGAAATGGGATGAGAATGCTGCCATCCTCTCTGGAGACGCCATGTATACCCTGGCGCACATTGCCTTTGCGAAGCTTCCATCAAATGGATTGCCCGCTGCATTGCAGCTGTTTAATCGAACGGCGCTTGAGGTCTGCTTGGGTCAGCAAAGTGATATGGCTTTTGAAACTCGAAACGATGTGACGGTTGCGGAGTACATGGAGATGATTCGCCTCAAGACGTCCGTGTTGGTCGCTGCGTCTTTGGCGCTAGGAGCGATTGCCGCTGGCGCATCGGAGGAGCGTGTTGAGCTGTGGTATGCGCTTGGTGAAGAGCTGGGCCTCGCGTTCCAGATGCAGGACGATCTTTTGGATGCATTTGGTGACACGCAAGTAGGCAAACAAATTGGCGGAGATATCCTCGCCGATAAAAAAACCTTCTTGCGCTTATACACCCAAGAAAAAGGGGGAGATGCTGCACGGAAAGTGCTGACCAAATGGGATGGCCAACGGGACGACGCCCCAGCGAAAATCGAGGCCGTTCGGAAGGCCATGTCTGCTGCCGGCGCCGCCCAGGCTGCGCGCGAACTCATGCACGCCCATGTGGCAAAGGCCATGGCCAGTGCTGAGGCGCTGGAGTTGAAAGGGAGCCATTTGGAATGGTTCCAGTTCCTCGGTGGAATGGTTACCCAGCGAACATCGTAAAGGTGGAAAGCGAAATCGCGTTAACGCACTGGCTCGGCGGCCGCAACTTGCCCGACGGGCGTTCTGTCGAAGCTTTCAAGCAAGGGGTCCGGCAACAATTGGTCAAGGATTTTCAATGGGATGCTGAGCGTGTGTCTGTAGTGCGGGTCTCCTTGTTGCAGTTGTTGGAAGAC
Source organism: Crocinitomicaceae bacterium (assembly GCA_002690915.1). Lineage (GTDB taxonomy): Bacteria > Bacteroidota > Bacteroidia > Flavobacteriales_D > Sanyastnellaceae > UA16. The sequence goes on along the minus strand of NZGF01000079.1, from coordinate 17,003 downwards.
GAAATTAACTGGGGCATGGATCGGAATCCGACCAATTTATTTTCGTGTTTCTATCGTTTGGACCTTGGGGAGGGTGTCATCCGCGAGGTGATGGACGGTAACGAGCGACCCCAAGCTGCCGCCAAGTTGGCGGTCTTGTCCCTCGAGCGCGCGGCACAGAAGGTCTGGCTGCGGTGGACCTTTGGCGCGGTAGACTCGGCAACGGGATAGGGGGTAGCTTCCTTCGTTATTCCTTCTCCTTCTGATAGGCTCGGTGTATCTTTGTCACACGAACCTACGTATAGTCCGCATGGACCCTTTAGATTTCATCAGCCAAGCTGAGCCGCAAGCGATTGAATCTCTGTACCAACAGTACCGTTCAAACCCGAATTCCGTTGACGCAAGTTGGCGGCTTTTTTTTAAGGGCTTTGATTTAGCTACTGCTTCTTATGGTGAGGATGCATCATCCCCTCAGACCCTCAAGGAATTTCAAGTCATCAACTTGATTCACGCGTACCGTGTGCGAGGACATTTCTTCACCAAAACCAATCCCGTGCGTGCGCGTCGCGTCTACCAGCCGGATTTGGGCTTAGAAAATTTTGGCCTTTCGGCAGCAGACCTTGGTACGGTCTTTCAGGCAGGAACTGAGGTGGGGATCGGACCTTCGACGCTGAAGGAGATTGTCGGCCATTTGGAGCTGACGTATTGCCACGCCATCGGCATTGAGTACATGTCCATTCAGGACGTGGAGCGCCAGGCTTGGGTGCGCGAGCACATTGAGCTCGCCAACCGCCCACGCATCGGCGTAGAGGACAGGGTTCAGATCTTGAAAAAACTTGCGCAGGCAACTTTGTTCGAGGAGTTTCTTCAAAAAAAGTTCGTCGGCCAGAAGCGCTTCTCCCTAGAAGGCGGTGAAACCCTGATTGCGGCACTGGATGCCGCGGTGGAGGAAGGGACCAAGCACGGGGTGAAGGAAGTGTTTATCGGCATGGCCCACCGCGGTCGTTTGTCAACGCTCGCCCACATCCTGGGCAAGCCATACGAGGAAATTTTCTGTGAATTCGAAGGCAAGGCCTACGACGAAGAAGGCGAATTCGATGGCGACGTCAAGTACCATCTTGGGTACTCACGGACCTTGAAAGCCGATACCGGGGAGGAAGTGACCATCTCTCTTGCTCCCAACCCGTCCCACCTCGAAGCGGTCGGTCCGGTGGTGGAAGGCCTGTCGCGTGCGCGTATCGATGCGCTGGGTGGCGAAGAATCAGCCGTCCTTCCGATTTTGATTCACGGGGATGCAGCCATCTCCGGACAGGGTGTCGTCTACGAGGTGGCGCAGATGGCTCAACTGGATGGTTACCGAACTGGCGGAACCGTGCACATTGTGGTCAACAACCAGGTGGGCTTTACAACGAATTATCTGGACGGTCGTAGCTCGATTTACTGCACCGATGTCGGCAAGGTTACCCAATCCCTTGTTTTCCACGTCAACGCTGACGAGGCGGAAGCCGTTGTTCAGGTCATGCGCATTGCATTATCGTACCGCCAACGCTGGAATCAAGACGTTTACATTGACTTGCTGGGTTACCGTAAATACGGCCACAACGAAGGCGATGAGCCGATGTTCACGCAGCCGCAATTGTACAAGTCCATAGCCAAGCACGACAACCCATTCAAGCTATACACGGATCGATTGGTGGCCGATGGTAGCATGAAGCAGGACGAGGTCGAGGGGGTTCGCACCGACTTGCAATCCCGCATGGAGCAGGCTTTCGAAAAGGCGCAGAAGCGCGAAATGGCCAGCGTCGTAGATTTCTTGGGTGACCTGTGGGCGTCATATAGTGCTGAAGACGCAACATTAGTGAGCACGCCGAAGACAGCCGTTGCGGATAATAAGCTCAAGTCCTTAGCCGTGGCCATGTCGACTTTGCCGGAAGGAAAGAAATTTTACCGTAAGGTGCAGCGCCTCATGCGCGACCGGTTGAATATGATCGAGGAGGATCGACTGGATTGGGCGTTGGGCGAATTACTCGCCTACGCCACGCTATTGGTGGAAGGACATCCTGTGCGAATCAGCGGTCAAGACGTTGAACGCGGCACGTTCTCTCACCGGCACGCCGTGGTGAAAACCGAGGACAGCGAGGAGGAAATCATTCCGCTGAACTTGTTGGATAAGAAACAGGCCAAGCTGACCATCTTCAATTCGCTCTTGAGCGAATACGCCGTCTCGGGCTTTGATTATGGATATGCGTTCGCAACGCCTAATGGCTTGACCATATGGGAGGCGCAATTTGGTGATTTCAACAACGGAGCCCAAATCGTGTTTGACCAATTTTTGAGCGCAGCTGAGGATAAGTGGAGAACCATGAACGGACTCACACTCTTGCTGCCACATGGCTATGAAGGCATGGGTTCAGAACATAGTTCGGGCCGCATGGAGCGATTTTTACAGCTTGGCAGCGGAGATAATTTTTTCGTCTGCAATATCACAGAACCGGCCAACTATTTTCACCTTCTACGGCGCCAAGTGAAGTTAGGCTTCCGTAAGCCGTTGGTGATCTTTACGCCGAAAAAATTATTGCGTTACCCCAAGGCAGTTTCCCGTTTTGCCGATATGTCAAGAGGAGGATTCCAAAAAGTTTTGGACGACCCGCGTATGGCCACTGCGTCGGCGCGGAGGCCGGTGGATACCGTGGTCCTGTGCTCGGGTAAAATTTACTATGACCTTCTCGAACGATTGGAGGAGCACGCTGCTCCAAACATTGCATTCGTTCGCATGGAACAAGTGCACCCTCTTCCCCAAATAGAATTGGACGCGGTCATTCAACAATACGGTGCTGATGTCAACTGCATTTGGGTCCAGGAGGAACCCCAAAATATGGGTGCCTGGTCGTTCATGCTGCAGCATTACACGTCGGTTCCGTTAAGCGTGATTTCTAGGAGTTCGAGTGCGAGCCCAGCATCGGGAAGTTCGGCACTTCATGTCAAGCGCCAGTCGGCCATTGTTGACGAGGTTTTTTCGCATGCCAACGGTTAAGAAAAGATGCAGTGTCGCCCCCAATTCGGTTGACTTCCGTTGTTAATTGCACGCTAACGTCCATCCCAATACACGACGAATCATGTCCCAACTTGAAATGAAAGTCCCGAGTCCGGGAGAGTCCATCAGTGAAGTGGAAATCGCCACCTGGCTTGTGTCCGATGGTGAGTACGTGGAGAAAGACCAGGCCATTGCGGAGGTGGATTCGGACAAGGCCACCCTCGAACTACCAGCAGAAGCTGCCGGAATCATCACCCTGAAGGCAGAAGAAGGGGACACCATCGAAGTGGGAGCGGTTTGCTGTTTGATTGATACATCGGCAAAGGCACCGGTTAAGAAGGCCGCGCCAGCGGCAAAAGCAGAATCCGCACCTGTTCAAGCGCCAACGCCAACGCCAACGCCAACTCCAGCTCCAGCTGCGAAGGCGGGGCATGCGTCGGGTCACCCTTCTCCAGCAGCCAAGAAAATGTTGGTGGAGAGTGGTTTGGCAGCAGCTCAAGTTCAGGGCACGGGAAGAGATGGACGTATTTTGAAGCAAGATGTGCTCGCAGCCTTGGCTGCAGGATTTGATGGCTCATCTGCAGCGCAGTGGGGCGGTTCGCGTGAGGCGCGAAGGGAGAAAATGTCCATGCTGCGTCGCAAGGTGGCGGAGCGCCTGGTTGGCGTGAAGAACGAGACTGCCATGCTCACCACATTTAATGAGGTGGATATGAAGCCAGTGATGGATCTGCGTGCGAAGTACAAGGATGCTTTCCGCGAGGCGCATGGGGTAGGCTTAGGATTCATGAGCTTTTTCACCAAGGCCGTCACCCACGCCATCACTCAATTCCCAGCGGTGAATGGCATGATCGATGGCAAGGAAATCATTTTGCCAGAATACGCTGACATCGGCATCGCAGTAAGCTCGCCGAAAGGATTGATGGTGCCAGTCGTACGCAATGCGGAGGCCATGAATTTGGCCCAGATTGAAGCGGAAATCAAGCGTCTGGCCATCCGAGCTCGGGACGGGGAGTTGGGCATCGATGAAATGCAAGGCGGAACGTTCACCATCACCAACGGTGGCGTCTTTGGATCCATGCTCTCTACACCGATTATCAACCCGCCTCAAAGTGCCATACTCGGCATGCACAACATTGTAGAACGACCTGTTGCCGTCAATGGAAAAGTAGAAGTACGGCCCGTTATGTACGTGGCGCTCAGTTATGATCACCGCATCATTGACGGAAAGGAAAGCGTTGGATTTTTATATGCCATCAAGGAAATGATAGAGCAACCGGAGCGCTTGCTCTTCACTGGAAAAAGCCCAGAAGAAGTCTTGCTCGGTCTCTAAATAAAAAACCCCGTGCGCAAGGCACGGGGTTCTAGGTTTGAATGGTTTGCTCGCTTTGTTTGTTCCAAATGAAGAAACCCATGGCGACAGACTTGCTGTACACAATGGGCATCAAATATCATTCTAAACAAAGCACACGTAAAGATACGGATTATCTACGTATAAATCAAACGAATATTGTAAAAAATTCGATTAAATAGCCAAATAAATCGATTAACGTAAAACCGTAAAGCGCTCGGCATCCAACCGTAAAAGGATGAAAACGAGCATAGTAAAGCCAGTTAATGACGATCCCCCGGCGCTGATAAATGGCAACGGGATGCCGATTACAGGGGCCAGCCCGAGCACCATGCCGACATTGATGGCGTAGTGCATGAACAGAATACTGGCCACCGCATACGCATAGATACGCGTGAAATCACTGCGTTGACGCTCGGCAAGCGTTAAGATGCGCAGCAGCAATAGCGTGAAAAAGAGTACCGTCGCTGAAGTCCCTATCAAACCCCATTCTTCTGCAATGGTGCAGAATATGAAATCCGTCTCTTGCTCTGGGACGAATCCGTAAGCGGTCATAGGACCTTTTAGAAATCCTTTTCCGGCGAACCCTCCTGAACTGATGGCAGCTTTGGCGTGCCGGATGTTATAATCGGCATCGGGATTGCCCACATCGATTCCGAAGAGCACGTGAATGCGGTCTCTCTGGTGTGGTCGGAGTACCTCTTCCAATCCAAATTGCAGTCCAACCGACAGAATTATGGTCGCCGCAAAGCTGAACAAGACAGTTCGCCGCGTGCGTTTTCTTCGCCGAGGCACGGTCCATTCGGGTACCGTTGCCCACAAAAAGATTCCGATGGAAATGAGAATAACCCATAAGATCCACGCCCCTGTGCTCTCAAATCCTCCCGGATACTGTATGGTGCTCGCCCCACTCAAAATGGTCGCGATAGTGATGAGCAAAGCACAGAGAACCGCAATCAAAACGTTGCCGGATAGCCCTTCTCGGTAGAAGACCAAAATCAAACCGGTGAACACTAACACGGTGCCAGCATCGGGTTGGAGCAGAACCAAAGCAGCCGGCAGTGAGACGATTGCCACGGCTTTGAATAAAGATTCCCATTGATTGAATCGGTCTTGGTTCCTACTCAAAATCCAAGCGAGCATCAAGGAGGTCCCGGTTTTCGCAAACTCCGAGGGTTGGATGCCAATGCTACCGATCGAGAACCAAGATTTGGCTCCTCCGATGCGTTTGCCGACGACCAATACGGCGATGAGCAGCAGAACGTTCAGAGTGTAGTGAATGATGGAGGTACGAATGAAAAACTCTCCTTCAATGACCAACAAGAGAAAGGCCAAAATCAGGCTTGCACCCACCCAGAGCAATTGCTTTCCGAGTTTTCCGCTGAAGTCAAACCATTCTATCGTGCTTGCGTCTGCTGTGGCGCTCGCCACGTTGAACAGGCCAATCAACATCAGGGCAAGAACAAAGCTCGCTGTGAGCCAGTCAATGCGCTGTGATATAGGGGCCGTTCTCCTCATAATGGCTGTTCCGGAAAGGGGTATGTTGCCTGAAGGATACGCTGCTCCTTGGCGTTTTGGGTCACTTCTTGATGAAGATATTTTTCAATCATCAAGCTGGCTATGGGTGCGGCCCAATCACCGCCGGAACCGGCATTCTCCACATAGACACTCAGCGCAATTTGCGGATTGTCTGCGGGTGCGAAGGCGATGAAAACCGAGTGGTTACCGTTGGGGTTTTGAACGGTCCCCGTTTTTCCACAAACGGTCAAATCCGGGGTTGCCGCCTTTCTGCCGGTTCCATCGTTCGCGGTCACAACGGTGGACATGGCACGAATGACCGAATGAAAGTGTTGACTATCAATGCCGGATTCAATGCGTTCAGTGCCCTCGCTGCCTTGCACGGCGTGGGGCGTGATGTAGTGACCTCGATTGGCCAATGTAGCAGCTAGGTTGGCCATGTGCATAGGTGTGGTCAGCAATTCCCCCTCACCAATGGAAATGGAATAGATGGTGGAGTAGGCCCATCGCTTGCGTCCGTACATCCGATCATAATCCGCAGTGTCTGGCACTGAGCCGGAGCGCAAAGCCGGAAAATGTCCCCCCAGGTCGGTGCCCAATCCAAAGTTTCGAACGGACTCCGACCACGTTCCTAAATTCTGGTGTGCATCGCTGAAGATGCTTCCAGTTGCGCCATCTTGGATCATGCGCTTCATGACTTCATGGAAGTACGGATTGCAGGAGTGAACGATTGCTTCTTCGAGGTTGTCGAACGTGTGCGGCCCGTGACAGCCGATGATGTCTCGGTTGCAGGCAATACGGTTGGAAGGGTGAAGCACTCCACGATCCATTGCAATCAGTCCTTGGATCATTTTGAAAATGCTGCCCGGACGATAGGTCGCGCGCAAAGTGCGGTTGAAGAGGGGCTTACTAGGGTGGTTGAGCAGGCTATCGTAATTCGCCCCGCGGTCACGCCCGGTAAGCAAATCGGTCCCATAACTCGGTGCGCTGATCATGGCGAGTACCTCTCCGGTGGCTGGCTCAATCGCCACGATGGCTCCTCTTTTGTTGGCCATGATGCGCTCCCCGTATGCTTGCAGCTCCAAATCCAAGGTCAGTTGGATGTCGTCACCAGGTATCGGCAGGGTGTCAAGCCTGCCCGCTTGGGCCGGTTCCCGGAAATCGTTGCGGATGTCGACGATGTGGTGCCGAGTGCCCTGTTTGCCGCGCAGTGTCGACTCCCATTGCAATTCCAACCCCGATTTTCCTTTGTAGTCTCCGAGGCGGTACCCTTGATTGGATTCCAAGTCGTTTCGATCTACTTCTCTGAATTCACCAATGAGGTGACTTGCAAGTCCTAGGGGACTCGTGCGGATGGACCGTCTGCGCACTTCGATACCTGGGAAGCGCCAAATTTCGCCTGAAATTTGGGCATAGGTCTCTGCGGTGAGCTGCTTTCGAATGCGCGAAGGTCGATAGGTGGCGTAGTCTTCAGCACGCCGAAAGGCACGAGCCAAGCTTTCGGGCGTCATCTCGATTAATTCCGCTAAATCCAGGGTATCAAGACCACCAGCTGCCGTGCATTTGCGCGGCGTGAACCAAATGTCATATCCGGCTTTGTTGTTCACTAAAATGTTCCCGTTGCGGTCGCGGATGAGTCCTCGAGCCGGTTCAAGGGTTTCCGATTCCTGCGTCAGCCGAGCTGCGTAGGCCTTCCATTCGTACGCGAAAAGCTGCATTTGGACAAGCCTCCCGAGGTAGATGAACGTGATGAGGACAAAAATTCCTCCGATGATCCATTGGCGTTCGCGCAGCTTCATCGGGTGGTTCGTTGGCGACGGGTAAGCAAAAGAACGAGCACGAAGGCTCCTGTTGACAATAAAGAGGATACCATTGCTTTGCCGATGGCTCGCGGAATCAAATCCCACCGCCCGGCTTCTAGCCCAAACATCCACAGGTGATGAACGGACAACAAGAGCAGGCAACGAAGGGCGAACCATTGCAGGCCCATGGATGAAACGGTTGGATGATCCGTTATTTCATAGCCTTCTCGTGGAGCCAGTAACCGATTAACGGTAGGAATTGCCAGTGCCATGAAAACGGCACTCGACATAAATAAGCCCCCCTCAAAGCTGGCCGCGTCGACTGTGCTGCCAAATCCTGCGGCGACCACCAAAAGCAATAGCGGCGAAGATTGCAAAGGCATGAGGAGCAATCCCAACAGGTGAAGACCTACAAACCACCAACCCGCAGCGAATGCGGCGTGCTGGAAGAACAGCACATGTATCGCTAATGGAATTAGCACCCGTCCATATGTGAGCATCTGGTCGTTCATGGCGAAGGCTGGCCTTTTCCGTCCGTGAGAGCGTCGATTTCAAGTTGCCCGGGCGTGGCAGCAATTTGCACGTAGCGGATGGCCCTGAAGTCGGCTGCAAGAGCGACCGGAACATTCAAAAACTGACCATCGAACTCAGGGGCTTCATCTGCAACGCTTCCGACCAGCAATCCTGACGGAAAGCATCCTTGAAATCCGGAGGACAAGACAGAATCACCCGCACTGATGATAGCGCTGCGAGGCACATCATATACCACGGCTCGGGTAACATCGACCCCTTTCCAGACCAATCGCGCCACAGGACCTGTCGCACCGATTCGAACGCTCCATTCCATATTGGAGTTGATGATGGGCAAGGCCAGAGCATAGTTTTCGGAAGCTTCAATAACGCGTCCCACGACACGGTTGTTTTGCAACAGTCCCTGCCCAGGTTTGACGCCGTGCACAGTGCCTTTATTGAGCACAAATTGATTCGTTGCGCTGTTCCAAGTGGACCGAATGACTTCAGCGCCTTGGTAGGTGTTCTGAGTGGCATCGCCTCGCGCACTATGAAGTTCTGCACGAAGGGTGGCGTTCTCAGTGAGCAATTCGCGGTTGAGGTCGTCCAACTCAGTCAGCCGATCCCACTGGCTCATTCGCTGGTCCCATTCTCCTTGCCATTCCAAGGAATGCTGTACCCATTTGCCTCTCGGATAGCCGTGGCTTCCGACAAACCACGTCAGCGCAATGCCTTGAAAGATCACGAAGACCAAGGCTATGTGGTATTGGACGAGTAGGTTCCAGAGGTTTCGCATCCGCTACCTGCCGGGATTAGTTGCGCATCAAGAATGTGAAGCGATCGATGTTTTTGAGGGCAATCGCGGTACCTTTTGCAACAGCGTGCAAGGGGTCATCCGCCACGTGGACGGGCAGCTTGGTTTTGGCGGAGATGCGCTTGTCTAACCCCCGGAGCAATGCGCCTCCGCCGGCAAGGTAGATGCCTGTTTTATAGATATCTGCAGATAGTTCAGGTGGCGTCTGCTCTAACGCGCTGTGAATCGCTTCTTCGATTTTTGAAATGCTCTTGTCCAGCGCTTGGGCAATCTCTACATAGGAGACGAGGATTTCTTTGGGGATGCCCGTCATCAAGTCTCGCCCACGGACCGGGTAGTCCTCCGGCGGATTGTCCAGGTCGGCGGTTGCCGCACCGACTTCAATTTTGATTTGCTCAGCTGTACGCTCTCCAATCAAAATGTTGTGTTGACGTCGCATGTATTCTTCAATGTCGGAGGTGAATTCATCTCCAGCGACACGGATGTTTTTGTCGGTGACAATTCCGCCCAACGCGATCACGGCAATTTCCGAGGTACCCCCGCCGATGTCGATGATCATATTGCCCATGGGTTCTTCGACATCAATACCGATTCCAATTGCTGCGGCCATGGGTTCGTGAATCAAGTAAACGTCCTTACCTCCGGCGTGCTCCGCACTGTCGCCAACGGCACGTTTCTCTACTTCGGTTATGCCTGAAGGGATGCAGATGACCATGCGCAGCGATGGGCTGAACCACGACTTCCTGTTATTGATCATTTTGATCATGCCCTTGATCATCTCTTCCGCTGCTTGGAAGTCCGCGATCACACCATCCTTTAAAGGACGAATCGTTTCGATATTCTTGTGAGTCTTGCCGTGCATTTGCTGCGCTAGACGCCCGATTGCTACAACGCGATTCGTACTGCGGTCCTTAGCTACGATGCTTGGTTCATCCACCACCACCTTGTCCTCGAAGTAAATGATGGTGTTAGCGGTACCGAGATCGATGGCAATCTCTTGCATGAAAAAGTTAAACAAACCCATGGGCTTCAAGTGTGTGGAGAACAAGACGAAGTGAACACTCAAATATAGCAAAGCACCCCCCGCAAACCCCATTGACTTTTTCACAAAATCTTTGGCCTCGTGGGAGCTCCAGCGGGCTCGAGAAATGCGAAAAAATCAGTGACGGAAATGGCGCACTCCCGTCATGTACATGGCGAGTCCATGTTCATCGCAGTAATCGATGCTCAGCTGATCTTTGACGGATCCTCCGGGCTGGATGACAGCCGTGATTCCAGCCTCCTTAGCAAGTTTCACACAGTCAGGGAACGGGAAGAACGCATCAGATGCCATGGCGGCGCCACTCAGGTCGAACCCGAAGCTTTGCGCCTTCACCACCGCCTGCTTCAAGGCATCCACTCGGCTGGTTTGTCCGGTGCCGCTTCCGAAGAGCTGCCTGTTCTTAGCAAACACGATTGTATTTGAGCGGGTGTGCTTGGCAATTTTCATGGCGAAGATGAGGTCTTCTTGTTGGTCCGTATCGACCGCGGTTTTGGTTGCCAAATTCAAGTCTGTAACGCTTTCCATCTTGGCGTCAGGTGCTTGCACTAGGTAACCATTCAGTGCACTTCGTACGGTGATTTCCGCGGTGCTGCAAGGTTTCTGGACCAGCAGAATTCGATTTTTCTTTTGCTTCAGCACTTCGAGGGCGTCCGCATCGAATGCCGGCGCAATGGCCACTTCAAAGAACAATTCATGCATGGACTCGGCAGTTGCCTTGTCGATGCGGCGATTGCAGATGAGGACTCCGCCAAATGCTGAAACGGGATCACCGGCTAACGCATCCGTCCAAGCCTCGTAAACAGTGGGTCGCGTCGCGAGGCCACAGGCGTTGTTGTGCTTGAGCACTGCGAAGGTGGGATCGTTGGCTTGGAATTCGCGCATCAGTTGCACTGCGGCGTCCACATCGAGCAGATTGTTGTACGACAACGCCTTGCCGTTCAATTGGTCGAACAACGCATCGAGGTCGCCAAAAAATCGTCCGGGCTGGTGCGGATTTTCTCCGTAACGCAGGGATTTGGAGGACATTTCCGACACGTTCAATTGCTCAACGTTGGTGCCTCCTTGCATCCATTCATTGATGCGGGTATCGTAGTGTGAACTGATTCGGAAGGCTCGTGTGGCCAAGGCTTGTCGCTCCTCCCGCGTCGTAACCCCTTCACCGTTTTCCAGCAAGTCCAATAAGCTGCTGTAGTCGTCCTGGCTGGGTACAATCACCACGTCTTCAAAATTTTTCGCGGCTGCCCGAATCAGGGAAATCCCCCCGATGTCAATCTTTTCGATAATTTCCTGGTGAGTTCCGCCCTGAGCGACGGTCGACTCAAAGGGGTAGAGGTCGACGATGACGAGGTCAATGTGGGGGAGTTTGTACTCCTCCATATGCGCCACGTCTTCTGCGAAGTCTCGACGGTTCAAGATGCCACCGAAAACTTTAGGGTGCAATGTCTTTACACGCCCGCCAAGAATGGAAGGGTAATCCGTAATCGATTCGACGGCTACCACTTCTGCTCCCATGGCCTCCAAGGCTTTTTGCGTCCCTCCGGTGGAGTAAATGGTGACGCCGAGGCGCTGGAGTTGCTCAACGATGGGCTCGAGTCCTCCTTTGTGAAAGACGGAAATGAGGGCGGATTGAATGCGGCGCGGTGCGTTCATTTCAAGTGATTTGGGGGGTGCGAATCAAAGGCATAAATCTACAATTAAACCCGGACATATGCGCGGACTTGGGAGGCAGGAATTAGCTTTGTTCCATGCTCTGGCTTAGACTGCTTTTTGAAAGCTTTGCCTTCGCTTGGTCCGCCATCGTGACCAATCGACTTCGGACCTTCCTGTCCCTGCTCGGGGTCATGGTCGGTATCTTCATGATCACAGCGGTATTCGCCGTGGTGGACTCCCTAGAAGATGGTTTGAAGAGCACGTTTAATATGCTTGACGATGAGGTCCTCTTCATTCAAAAGTGGCCCTGGTCATTCGATGAGGAATACCCCTGGTGGAAATACGTTCAGCGCCGCGAAGTGAGCCTCAGCGATGCAGCGCTCTTGGACGAGCGCATGACCCAAGCGAGGGAGGTGGTTTTTCAAGCCAAGACTATGCTCGCTGTTGAGTCGAGTAACAGCCGCTTGGATGGGGTCGGCATTGTGGCCGTTTCTCAGGGTTACGATGATGTGATTGCGCTGGACATTGCAACGGGGCGCTATTTCTCGCCCATGGAGGTCGAATCGGGACGAGCAGTAGCGATCATTGGCCATGACGTGGCTATGGAATTGACAGGCGATGCAGACGCGGTTGGTGCGGTCATTGAAACGAAGGGACAGCGGCTGGAGGTTGTAGGTGTATTTGCCAAACAAGGGGCGTCGGCGATCAATGACGGGTTTGATCGGGCGGCATTGGTCCCCGCCAAATTTGGGCACCGCATCATGGACTACGGAATGGGCACCAGCATCATGGTCAAGCCGTTTGATGGCGTGACTAAAGAGGCCCTCTCGGATGAGATAGTACAGCAGTTCCGCTCGGTGCGGCGGCTTCGTCCCCGAGAAGAGGACGATTTCTCCATCAACCAAATTGACATGCTTACGTCTATTTTGGATTCTATTTTTCAGCAGGTGGAATACGGCGGCTGGTTCATTGGCATCTTCGCCATCCTCGTGGGCTGCTTCAGCATCGCCAACATCATGTTTGTAAGCGTTCGCGAACGCACGCGGATTATAGGGGTTCAAAAAGCCATTGGCGCCAAATCCAATTTTATCATGCTACAATTCCTCTTTGAAGCCGTTGCACTCTGTGTCATCGGCGCCTTATTTGCCCTGGTAGCGATTGAAGCCATTGTGTTGGCGGTAAATGCTGTGGATGTGGGGTTCCTGCTGCAGGTTCGGCCTTCCCGCATCATCATCGCGCTGAGCGTGGCGGTGGCTTCGGGGTTGATTTCGGGGTTGGCACCGGCGCGCCGTGCGGCGGAAATGGAACCCGTAGAGGCTATGCGAACCAACGGATGAGGATCCCTACGTAAATTTCGAGCATGCGAACAGTTTTGGTGACAGGGGTGAAGGGCCAGTTGGGCTCGAGGTTGATGGAAAATGTCAGTCAAGACAACGTACGCATCGTTGGGCTTGATAAGGATGAATTGGACATCACGTCTCCCCAATCTATCTCGGACGCCATGAAAACGTGCGAACCGGATGTTGTCATCAATGCGGCGGCTTACACGGCAGTGGACCGTGCGGAAGAAGAATCAGACCGCGCCTACGCCATCAACGCAGAAGGGCCGCGGCTGCTTGCTGAATCTTGTGCGCGGCATGATGTCGATTTGATCCACATCAGCACAGATTACGTTTTCGACGGCGAGCAGGACCGGCCTTATTTACCGTCTGATGCACCAAATCCGAAGGGGGTTTATGCCGATTCGAAACGCGCTGGTGAGCTTGCGTTGGAAGCCACAGCAGGTCTCCGTTGGTGGGTGATTCGGGTTGCATGGCTCTGCGACACCCGCGGACAGAACTTCATGCAAACCATGCTGCGCTTGGGCCAATCGGGCAAAGCGTTACGAGTAGTGCATGATCAGCATGGTGTCCCCACCTTTGCTCGTCCGTTCGCCGAAGCTTTGTTAAAGCTAGCGGCCCAACCTGAGCGGGTTCCCGCTGGAATTTGGCATTATGGCCACCAAGGCCCGACGACTTGGTTCGGATTCGCTCAGGCCATTTTTGAATTGAATGGCATCGACGTGGAGTTGTCACAGTGCACAACAGCAGAATACCCAACACCCGCAAAAAGGCCTGCGTATTCGTACTTGGAGGGAAAAACATTTTCAGACTTGTTGCAATTGCCCCACGTCAATTGGAAAGAGGTCTTGAAACGTGAATTAGAGCTTGGATAAACGCCCATTTGAATCGAGATGGAAGGAAAAGAACTCATGGAATTTGCTGCGCAACGCGCGAACAACTGGACCCAACCTCCTTACGATGAGGCAACCCAGAAAGAAGCAGGTGCTTTGCTGGAAGAAAGGGGAGAAGCGCTGGTGGAAGCCTTTTACACCGACCTTGAGTTTGGGACGGGTGGTCTGCGGGGTTTAATGGGCGTGGGCACCAACCGGATGAATTCCTATACCGTTGCCCAAGCGACCCAAGGCTTGGCCAATTACATGCTCGAAGCAGTACCGAGAGGCGCGTCCATTGCGATTGCCCACGATTCTCGCAACAACAGCCCTGCATTTGCGCGGGTTGCGGCTGAAGTCATGGCAGGGAATGGCATCGAGGTCCATCTGTTTCCTGCATTGCGCCCGACCCCACAACTTTCGTTCACTGTCCGGGAGCTCGGATGTACGGCAGGAATTGTTGTCACAGCGAGCCACAACCCAAAGGAATACAACGGATACAAAGTCTATTGGAGCGATGGCGGTCAAATTGTACCTCCGCATGACAAATCCATCATTGAGCGCGTACGTGCCGTGTCAGGACCTGCTGAAGTCCAATGGGGCCAAGACTCTGCAGCGCAGGCGCGTATCCACATTTTGGATGACGAAGCGGACCAAGCGTATCTGAGGACGATAATGGATCTTCGGTTGAGCGAGGACTTGGTTGCGAATGGCAGCGACCTCAGCATCGTGTACACGCCGTTGCACGGCACTGGTTCGGTTTCTATCATTCCGGCGCTCGAAGCAGCCGGTTTCCGAAACGTGCACATCGTTGAAAGCCAGCGTCACCCTGACGGCAACTTTCCAACCGTACACAGCCCGAACCCCGAGGAAGGGGCGGCACTTTTTGAAGCCATTGAATTGGCCAAAACAGTGAATGCGCACTTGGTCCTGGGGACCGATCCCGATTCGGACCGTGTGGGCATCGCCGTGCCCGATGCGCAATCTGAGGGCGAGTGGCGACTCTTGAACGGCAACGAGACTGGGGCTTTGCTCGTGGATTACGTCGTTTCCCAACGCGCACAGAAGCAACTGCTCGCTCCAGGAGATTTCGTTGCCAAAACCATCGTGACCTCCGATCTGATGGCGGACATAGGTCGCCGTGCAGGCCTTGAAGTATGCGAAACCTTGACCGGGTTCAAATGGATTGCTGACGCCATCCGAAGGGAAGAAGGAAAAGGACGCTTTGTCGCTGGAGGCGAGGAAAGCTATGGCTACATGATTGGCGATGATGTTCGGGATAAAGACGCCGTCGCAGCAGCGTGTGTTTTATGCGAATTGACGCATGTGGCTCATGCCGAAGGGTCCGACCTGCTTGGCCGGCTCCAGGCCATTCACCGAACCCACGGAGCGTACAAGGAAGCGTTGGTTTCACAGACGAAAAAGGGCCGTTCCGGCAAGGCGGAAATCGCGGCCCAAATGGAGGGCTTCCGCACGGCACCTCCAGCTGAATTGGCTGGAGAGCGGGTCATTGAAGTTCGTGATTATGCCGCCCAAAGATCACTGGACGTTCGGGACGGTTCAATGCGCAAACTTGATTTGCCGGCATCTAATGTGGTGCAGTTGGTTACCGAGAAAAACACCCTCGTCACGGCGCGTCCCAGTGGAACGGAGCCGAAAATCAAATTCTATTTCTCGGTTCGAATGGCGGTGGAAAACTGGCCAAACGGCGATTACAGCCGAGCCATGGAAGAATTGGAAGGCCGCATCGGTGAGCTCAAACAAGAAATGGGCGTGGCCTAACGGGCTAATCGCGGTCGCTACTCCGTTCGAATTTAACATCTTCCATGCGTTCCACTCCTTCCTCGAAGCGGTCGCGCAGCTGTTCCCAAGGGGCGGTGCGCTCCATGTCGGGGACAACGTGCTGCATGGCATCTTCAACGAACGGGTAAAGCACCGATTGTTCGACCTGAGCTTCCGGCAGCCATTGGCGCGGCCCGAAAATACCGTCCAAGGCATATGTCAATACGCTCAGGAAGAACAAGGACTGCACCAATCCAAGCGCGAGCCCGCCGAGTTTATTGAGCACACTCAAAGCGGTGAGGTCGACGATTTTCTCCAGCAGCTTAGCGATTAAGTGCACCCCCAATACAACTCCAAGGAAAGTCAGGCAAAACGCACCCACTTCGGTTGTTCGGGTTGACCAATCGAAGTGTTGATTCAGCCATTCCGCTGCGAAGTTGGAGAAATGAAAGCCGGCATAGACTCCCAATACCAAAGCAACGATGGAGGCTACCTTGATGATGAATCCCTTGCGAAAACCATTGAACATGGCCCACGCTAGCCAAACGGTCAATACGGCATCTACCGCCCCGATTTGATCCAATTGCATGCCGCAAAATAGAAAGAAACCAGCGCTACCTTTGAGCCATGGACGAATCAAAATCGGAATTTTTCATCCGAAAGGGAAGGCCGGAGGACGTTGAGTCCATTCACCGACTGATCGTTGAGTTGGCGATATATGAACGTGCTGAAGATGAAGTGACAACGACCGTTGAAGATCTAATTGAAGATGGCTTCGGCTCTCGACCCATCTACCGACTTTTTGTGGCAGAGGTTCAAGGCGAAGTGATCGGAATGGCACTTTGGTACGAGAAGTACAGCACGTGGAAGGGCCGGTGTGGTTTTTTGGAAGATTTGGTGGTGCGGGATTCGCACAGGGGTAAAGGCATTGGTAAAGCACTGTTCTTGGCGGTGGCTAAAGCCTGTACCGCGGCCAATTATGGCCGGATGGAATGGCAAGTGCTAGACTGGAATGAGCCGGCGATTAGCTTTTACAAATCGCTCGGATCCGAATTGGACCCGGAATGGCTTAACGGAAAATTAACACGAAAAGGACTGAGCGAGTTGGAGACGGGTCGCTAGTATTCGTCTTCGTTGAAGAAGAAATCTTCTTTGCTTGGGTAATCGGGCCAGATGTCTTCGATGGTTTCGAACGCATCGCCTTCGTCCTCTAACTGCTGCAAATTCTCGACGACCTCAAGTGGCGCGCCTGTGCGCATGGCGAAGTCAATTAGCTCGTCTTTGCTGGCGGGCCAGGGAGCGTCTTCGAGGT
>NZGF01000078.1 GCA_002690915.1 Crocinitomicaceae bacterium | reverse complement strand
TTGCTTCCCATGACGTTCCCATATCTGACGACCGAGAAACGTGTCGGTGAAGCGCCCCTCATATTATTAGCCGCAATGAAAAGTTTATCGCTGGTGAGTTTTGTCGCTCCGTACAAATTGATAGGAGCGCATGCTTTGTCCGTTGATAGCGCGACCACTCGCTCAACCCCTGCTTCCAATGCTGCTCGAATGATATTCTCAGCACCCCCAACATTCGTCTTTACGCATTCATCCGGATTGTATTCAGCAATGTGGACATGTTTCATTGCTGCTGCGTGGATGACATAATCCACTCCCTGAAGCGCCCTAAACACACGGTTGTAATCCCGAACGTCGCCTATAAAATAACGCATCGGGTACTCGGACTCGGGAAATTCCTGCGCCATTTGAAATTGTTTCTGCTCATCCCTGGAAAAAACAATCAGTCTTCGCGGATGCTGGCCAGAATGCAGAATGTTTCGCGTCAAGGCTTTGCCAAGGGAGCCTGTTCCTCCAGTGATTAAAACACTCTTTCCTTGAAAATCCAATGCCATAATTATTCGTTCAGTTTTGTGTTATTTACGTTTCATCAATTGCTCGGGTTTCGGTATTCAAGCTTTTTATGATAAAACCCTTCGATGTATTATTCTGCTCACCCGTGCTGATGGCATCTCTTTTGCAGCGATGTCTTGCGCAAAATACTGCCCTAGCCCATCTTCTAGGCCTATTTGATCAATCATTCTATTAAACAGCTCAAAGGTCTCTGGAAGCGTCTCTGCGTTCTGAACCAACCCTTCCTGAATAAAGCCATAATAATCAGATTTATTTCGCAAAACAAAAGATGGCACCCCTTGGTGCGCGGCATCGAGCACAATGCTCGACGTGCCCGTAATTAAACTGCTGATCTGTGATAGAAATGCCTCAGCGCTGGAATCATCAAAGTCAACAATGTCAATTCCATATTTATGGAAACTCGCCATCGTAGAAGACTTTAGTTTGGCCGCGGTTCTTGGATGGAATCTAACCGCAAAACGCGCAGGATATGCCTGCAGGGCCCGAAAGTCACTGGCCTGCATAAGATTGCACTGATAATCCATACCGATGCCAATACAGGCCCTTTGTTCGCCCTTCAAACCATTGGGGCTTCGCTTGTGATTTTGAAATCTGACCGGCCCAACCTGGTGAAGCTGGGGAGGGCGAGCCAGCCCTTCCGTTAATTGATTATACACGCGCGCTGCAATCGGTCCGTCCAAAAACAAGTCAGTAAAATACCGTGGTGAAGGGAAGTTGAAGGTCACATGGGCGTGTTGAACATACCCGGACGGCACGTTTAGAAACCGAGCACATGCCGCTATTAACAAATTACGGGGGGTATGGTCATTTGAAACCAGCAGGTAAGCAGGATTTACCTGCTTGAAGCTTTCGTGAGTAATCCGTGCGTTCCTGAACGCCTTATACACGTTGATGTCAAAAGAGCGGTCCAGGGCCCGAGCACCCGGATGCATTTTTAAAAACGTCACGGTCTTCACTAGCGCCTGAAAGCGATTCAATCCATCAAACCAATGGGAATGTCCCTTCTCAACAAGTTCCTCATATAACACTGACAGCCCTGCAGATTTTAGCTCATCCACAACAGGTGATAATGAATGACATTGGTTGAGGGAGTAGCCAATGACGAGGACATCAACCTCGCTCTCATGATTCGAGCGCCAGAATACCTTGTAATTCAAAGTCGTCTTCACCAAGCGGATCGCGGTCATAAACCAATTGCGGCGGCCCACTCGCTGGGAGGCTGCCTTGGTCCAACTCTGCTCCTCCACTTTCAATGCGCATACAAGCGACTTGACATCCAATGATGCCACCATTGAAAGCTCCTCTTTTCTGTCCCGTTTATTCATTCCAATGGCTTTGTCATGAAGTCAGGACAATTGAAAATTCCGTTCCACATGAGTCACCATCTCCCACCTCGATGCGGCCCCCGTGGTACTCCTCGATGATGCGCTTGCAAAGCGACAGACCGAGGCCCCAGCCGCGGGCTTTGGTGGTGTACCCAGGCTGGAAGATTTCTTTGCGCTTGGATTTAGGAATGCCAGGGCCGGTGTCGCTGACAGTCACCAACACATCCGATTCAGATTCCTCAACAGTTAAGGCAATGGTGCCCTCCCCGTCCATGGCATCCACAGCGTTGCGAATGAGGTTTTCGAGGACCCAACTAAACAGGGGTGGACTCAGGGCTGACGCTACCGAAGCAGCGGGCGCATCAAACACCATCTCGACGTTTTTAGAAACGCGAGGGCGCATGTATTCGACCGTGTCAGCGACCACTTCGGCCACATCGTGCTCCTTGAGCAAAGGCTTCGAGCCAATCTTGCTAAACCGGTCAACGACCGTATTGAGCCGCACGATGTCGCGGTTCATTTCCCCGAGGTAGTCCGTGCGGACACCTTCCGCCTCGAGCAATCCAACCCACGCCATCAACGAACTGAGCGGCGTGCCGAGTTGGTGGGCGGTTTCTTTGGCCATGCCCACCCAAACCTGATCTTGTTCTGCGCGCCGGAAGCTGCTAAATATCAGGTACGACACCAACGCAAAGACCGCGATCAAAACGAGCTGTACTAAGGGGTAGTAGCGGAGTTGTGTTAAGACGATGGAGTCAGCGAAGTAGATGTACTGACGGCCCTCTCCAGGTAAATCCAGGGCGATGGGATCGTTGGAGGAGGACATATCAGCAAGCAACACCGCAAGGCGGTTCGGATCTGCGACTGATGCCGAATCGACGCGCTGATAATGAACAACCGCGGTTCGAGTACTGTCGGTCATGACAACCGGGACGGAGGCGCTATTCAGAACCGTCTCACTGATAAACGAATCAATGAGGTCCTGCATCACGTCCTTAAGCTCGCTAAAACGAAGACTCTCGTTCCAGTAAATCGTGTGACCCACGTCGCTGAATACAATCGGAACGTTGGCCGCACGCATGGTCGCCTTCAAGGAATCCAAGTCGTCCCCTTGATCCACGTTAACACGGTAGAGCAACTCGTCGCTCTCGTCAAAAATCAGGACGGGAATGGTTTTGTTGGACCAGAGGTAATCCGTGATGAACGTCAAGTCCATCCCGCGGGGCGGGTTGTTGATGAGGCGGTAGGCATCGGCGAGGCGGTCGGCCTTTTGGCGTTCTTCGCCACCGAGTTCCTCGAACAATTGCTGCGTATAGCCCACAAGCGCCGCGCGCTGCACGATGGCCTCGGACCACAGCTTCACCTTCGTCTGCTCCTCCACGCGAATCCGCTGCGCAATGTCATTGGAATACCACAACGTTGCCACCACGATGACCGCAGCAGCAACGAGAAGCACCCGCTTCCAACGTTGTTTGTTGGAGTAGACGTTCATGGATCAGTTGTAGGCCGGGCAGGGAATGGTGCGGCCCGCCGGACGGCCGGAACACGCGTTGATGCCAATCACAATTTCATGGGTGTTGGCGCCCCCGGCACCAGCCAATGGAGATACGTTGAGCTCATAGGCATAGCCGATGCTCAGGTAGTCCAACACCTTCGCCTGAGCCGCAACAATCAGCGCGCTTTGTGAACGGTAACCCAGTCCAACGCCCACCACTTGGTCGTACTTGAACAACCCAAGTACCTCGGCCGCCGGAGGCACCCCAGAACCGAGGCGAACTTGCGCTGATGGCAAGAACATCCACTGCCCGTCCAACTCCACTTCTGAACCCGCCAAAACAACCAACTGCCGACGTAGTTTTCCAAACTGACTGATCTTCTCCATGGAAGGCTGGGTCACGTTTTGAACGGTCAGCCCAGCATACTTATCCCGGTCGTAATACCAGAGGCTCGCATCCAAAATGGGAACAATAAATTGCTGGTCGCCAAATACCGCAGGGTCGTTGGCCACTTGGACTTCCGGCATGTCGAGCAAACTGAACTCCAGTCGGTGTTGGAAAAATCCCGCGCTAATGCCTGCCGCCAATCGGGCACCGCTCGACAGGCGCAAGTTGTACGCATATGCCGCGTTAACCGAGGTGTAGCCCCACGCGCCTGCAGCATCGTCCTCGACCCGAATTCCGATGCCATGGAAGTCGTTGTTCTGTCCCTCCATTTGCCCGTGAAGGTTCACGAAAGATGTTTGCGGTGCGCCATCAATGCCGGACCACTGGTTGCGAAACCCCATGTGCAGGTCCATGCATCCCAAAACACCCGCTGCCGCCGCGTGGTCCTGGAATGGATTCATCATCGCGGTCGCTCGAACCGGTAGTTGCTGAGCTTGGGTCGATGTCATGGCCAACGCCACAGCAAAAAGGAGGAGGGTGAGTTTTCTCATCGGATGATGCTGATGAAGCCAGTGACCGTCTCCATGCCCACGAGCTGTGGGTCGTTGAAGTCAATGGCATAGTAATACGTTCCGACCGGCACGTCGTTGCCGCCGTTTTTTCCGTCCCACGGTTGGGCGTAACCCACGCTTCGGAACACCGCTTGGCCCCATCGGTCGAATATCCGCACATCTGCTTGGTTGTATTGGGATAATCCGTCAATGCTCCAATAATCGTTGATGAGGTCACCGTTGGGGGTAAAGCTGGTTGGTATCCCAACTGGGTTTCCCACAGCAATCGTAACAGCGTCTGTATACTGACAGCCCCCAAAAAAACCCGAGACCGAGTAGGTGGTCGTCACGGAAGGGGAGGCGATAATTTCGGGATCCGTGGTCGACGATAAACCCAAATCAGGGAACCACGTATACCCCAAGTCTTCATCCCCCCCGGTAACAATGAGGGTTACGCTTTGGCCCGGGGCAATATTGGTTGTGCAACAGGCATCAATTGACACAGCAGAGCCTGACAGGAAGAGTGTCATATTGCACGGCGTGATCGATGGGTCATGGGCAGTGCCAACCAAAATCAAGTAGGTGGTATTGGGGAGAAGTTCATTCGTTACCACTGTGAACGCCCCGCCTGTTTCACCGCAGGTGGCGACCAATTCATAGGAACCCACATCGCAAAGCGCTTGTGGATCGGGTTTCACCACCACCAATTCAATCACATCCTCCACTCCATCGGTTTGACACGCGACCCCACCCACTTCAACCGTGGCGTTCCCGGTATTAACGACGTCGCTATTGGTCATGAATTCCAGTACGGAGACGTACGGTGAATTCACACAAGCCACATCCAACGACTGGACAAAGCTGAGTGACAGCGGTTCCGGAATGTCTCCACAAATGGGAATCGGGTTATCACAGCTCTGAGCCTGCGCCAAACTGCAACCAACGGCGAGGGCCACTCCAACGAGCCCCTTTCTCACTGCACATACCATGTTCTTCCAACGCATGATTAATTCGTTTCATATGTAACCAATACTGCACCTTTCTCCACGGCTTCTCCCACTTGAACTTCCACCCGTTCGATTTTCCCGTCCCGCGGGGCTCGCAAAACGTTTTCCATCTTCATCGCTTCTAAAACCAGCAGCGAATCCCCTGCGGAAACTTCTTCCCCTGCGGACACTTTGACCTCAAGCACCTTTCCGGGCATGGGCGCTTCAATAGCCGACTCGATGGTCTCCACACCCGCGCTCATGCCCATCGATTCCAATAACACCATCTGATCGTCAAGCACTTGCAGTTGGTGCTCCACGCCGTCCACACGAATGCGAACGTGGCCATCAGCATCCGGGCCTTCGAGCGTTTCGATGCGAACATTTTTCGTTCCCATTCGAACACTGTAAACACCCGGACCGACTGGCTTCCAGTCCCACGCCTCTCCCGCTTGGGGTGAAACGCGCTCCGCCCGTCCATCGGGCCAACGAACTTCCCATTCCATGAGAGCAAGTTAGGAGGAATTTGGACCGAACTTGTGTGCATGTTTGGGATTTACATTCACATTCCATTCTGCAGAACTGCGTGCCATTACTGCGACTTCCACTTCTCCACCAACACCCAAACCATGGGGGAGATGGAAGCGGCATTAGTAAAGGAATTGGAGCTTCGCATACAAGCTGAGCAGCCTGATTTCAGTGCCTTGCAGAGCATCTACTTCGGTGGAGGCACGCCGTCTTTGTTCGAGCTGAGTGGGCTGCGCGGGCTATTGACCCGCCTGCTGCCCGACGCCCCGAATTGCCGTGAAGTCACCCTGGAGGCCAACCCGGAAGACGTAACCGAAGAACGGCTTCACGCGTGGTTGGAGATGGGCATCAACCGACTCTCTATTGGATTGCAGTCATTTGATCAAAAACAGCTGGACTGGATGAACCGGCAACATTCCGCTGAAGATGCGACCCAAGCGGTTCAGCTTGCAGCGGACGCCGGATTTCAGCACATTAGCGCCGACCTCATCTACGGATTGCCCAGCCGGACGGTGCCATTCCGGGAAGAAATAAACCGATTTGTGGCGTTGCCTGTAGACCACCTCTCCGCCTACATCCTTACCGTTGAAGACCGCACAGTGTTGGGCAATCGCGTGGAGCGAGGTATACAACCTATCCCGGAAGACGGAGACGTGAGCGCAGAATACCAAATCCTGTGTCAAGCCATGTCAGCAGAAGGATTCGAGCATTACGAGGTGTCGAACTGGGCCAAGCCTGGGGGTCGTGCGGTGCACAACCAGCATTATTGGTCAGGACTGCCGTACTGGGGAATTGGCCCTGGTGCCCATGGGTTTGATGGTGCGAGTCGGTACGCAAACGTAGCGAATAATCCGAAGTACATCAAAGCCTTAACCGCAGCAACCAGTGCCCTTGGTTTGCCTCGCGAAATCGAAACCCTCTCCCCCACCGATCGGTACAACGAATCCCTCATGACGGGATTGCGTACCGCTAAAGGCATCGAGCTCATTGACTTCGCAAAACAGTTTGGACTGCGGCCTGATGTAGCTGAACCAGAAGTGTGGGGCCGTTTCCTAAATCAAGGATTGATTGCAGAAATTGGCGCTGGACGTTACCGCATCCCCGAATCAAGGTGGGTGATGGCTGACGCCATTGCGGCCGAACTTTTTGTGGCTTAGGCTCGTCCTTTTGCTCAGGCCCTTCGTTTGAACCATGCATCGACAAAGACTGCCCCAACGATGATCGCGGCGCCGAGGTAAAACCCCCCGTGCATCCGCTCTTCATCGCCAAAAATCAGTGCCGCTAGCGCGATGGCGTATACCGGTTCGAGGTTGATGGCAACCGCAGTCGTGAATGGGGATAGTTCTTTCATCACTTCAATGCTCATAAGGAAGGCAAAAGCCGTAGCGAGTGTGGCCAGCAGCCCCAACCACAGCCAGTCTTCACTTGGCACACTCCAGTGTGCCGCATCCAGCCCTTTGCCTTGCACCATGAACAAAACAGCCAAAACAACGGCTGCGCTTAACAATTCCAACCGGGTCAAATTCGCTGAATCATGGGAGCGAACAAGCACGGAATTAAAGGTGGCAAAAACGGCAGCTAGCGCCGCCGAAATCAGCGCTAATCCCACCCCTCGGTAATACTGACTAAGGTCGCTCACTGCTCCAGATGGGGCCGGTCCCCAAAGCAACACGAGCAGTCCACAAATAATCACCATGCCCAACACCAACTCTCGCTTATCCACTCTCCGCTTATGGACCAATGGCTCCAACACACTAACAAATACCGGTGTCGTTGCCAACGTGGCCAAAGCAACCGAGACGTTGCTCGCTTTGATGCTTGCAAAAAAGGCAATCCAGTGCGCAGCGGCCGCGCACCCCACCAAAACCACTTTCCAAAGGCTTTTCCCTGAAAACCGCTGAATACGACCGCGTGCTGCAAGCCACAACCAGACCAAACTGCCCCCAAGAAACACCCGCCAAAACACCAACCGCTCAGCGTCTAGCGAGATCAGTTTGCCTAAAATTCCCGTAAAACCGAAAATCAAGACTATGAAATGAAGCATCCAAGTGCTTTGGCGGCGATTCATGCCGGCAAATCTACCCGTAACTTGCTTGCACTTTAATTACGCTCCGTATGAAAAATCTCACCGTCGCCTTTTTCGCATTCGTCGCCCTTCCCGTTTGGGGGCAAATTCAATTGGACAATCAGTTTGAAGATTGGGGAGTCATTCCGCACAGCACGAATACCGACGGTGGTCCGTTCGTTTCTACAGCGCTTAGCAGTAACGCTAAATGGCTTTACTTGCATGTTGAGATGGTGGGAGAGGTGGCTTTGGACGAGGATGTTCTGCCCAATGATTTTCGCATCCTTTTGGACCTCGACGACGACCCCAACACCGGGGTCGATTATGCCGGTCAAGGACTTGGGGTTGATCTGCTCATTAACTTGGCCACCCGACAAGCCATTCGTTACACAAACGGTTCCGGAATCGAATCCTTCAACGAGGTGGGCATGAGGGCAGCCCCCACCTACAGTGGTAAGGAATTTGAAATCGCCTTCAATCGCGATTTAGCTCAAGTCGCAGGGCCCAGTGTTCGAGTGGCTTGGTATGACAATGCTACGCAGACCGGTTTTCCAGTGGCAGGAATGGCACACACCCTCAGCGATTCCCCAGTCCCCTTCCTCCCGGTGAGCGTTGAACGACCAGAGGACACCCTCAATCGAATTGCTTTTTGGAACATGAACGGGCGCATGGACGAGGCAAACGCTCAGCAGGCTATGGAGCGAATATTGCAGGCAGTAAGCCCTGACATCTTAGCGTTATCAGAAGTTTCCGATGTCAGCCCATCATTCGTCCAAAACCTCCTTAACGACTGGTTGCCCATTGAGGGTGGTGGATCGTGGAACGTAGTAAAGGATGATTGGGATTTGATGATCGCTGCCAAGGGCGACATCCTATCCTCCTATGCCTCGGTAACACGGCAGTTTCCCGCTTTGGTTGAGGGCCATCCCGACTGGGGGATGCCTCTATTGATAACGAGCAGTCACTTGAAGTGCTGTGGCGGATCTTCCAACGAAGCACAGCGTCAAGCAGAAGCAGACGAATACATGGGTTTCTTACGCAACGCCATCTACGGTGAAGAGGGGTTGAGTATTCCATGGAACACGCCTGTCGTTTACGGCGGTGACCTCAACATGGTAGGGCTTGAAGCACCTATTTATACCCTTGTAACAGGTGACATCAGCAACGAAAATGCCCACGGTCCAGATTTTAATCCCGATTGGGACGGAACCGAACTCACCGAACATCCGCTCCTGCAAACTGACCATCCGTTTGACTTCACATGGATGAGCGGGAACATCAACTCCGAATGGATGCCTGGAAAGCTAGATTACCTTATAACATCTGATGCTTCTATTGATTTAAAAGCCGGGTTCGTTATTCGAACTGCCGACATGAGCCCTTTGCGACTCGCCCAGCTAGGCTTGCAAGCGGATGATGCGCTTGAAGCTTCAGACCACTTCATTGTTGTAGGCGACTTAGGGCATGGGGGTATGCTGGGGTCAGCACCTGATTCAGACGAAGACGGCGTGGATGACTTTGAGGATAATTGCCCCTACGCCGAGAACCTGGACCAGGGTGATTTTAACAACGATGGCGTCGGTGATGCATGCAGCGACACCGATGGGGATGGCCTGAGCGACGCGCTTGAAATCAGCGTTTATGGAACCGACCCTTTATCCGCCGACTCTGACCAAGACGGGGTCAACGATGGACTTGAGCTTTGTGTTTGCAGTGCGCTAGACATCTGCCCCGGCGACTTAACCAACGATGCTGTAGTGTCCGTTGCAGACTTGCTGTTGTTGCTCGGGCTATTTGGAGCGACCTGTTGATTAACGGCCGGCGCGCAGGAGTTGAACTGTTTTGGTTCCTTTCGAGGTGGTGATGCGCGCAACATAAATTCCGGCAGGCCAGCCAGAAACGTCCAACATGAAACGCTTCTGATTGGGTGCGTTCGATGTCAGAATGCGCCCGTCCAATCCGTAGACCTGAACCTGGCTCAGGTTTTCATCGGACTCGAAAATTACAGCGCCGGTTGCGGGGTTTGGCCAAAGGTTCACTTCGAAGTCAAGCTCGTCCACCGATACGACAATGACGTCGACTTCTACCGCTACTTGATCTGAGCAATACCCATCAGTACTGAATACCGTCAGGTTCACTTCATACACCCCTTCTTCGGAATAAGAGTAAACTGGATTCTCCTCATCGCTGGTCCCTCCATCACCAAAAATCCAATAATACCCCGCGGCTCCGGTGCTGAGGTTCTCAATTTGAAGGTCGCCATCTAGCAAATTCCAAGGGGAAGTAACCGTGAACGCCGCATCCACCGGTTCCGTTAAATCCGATTGGTAGCGTGGAGAAATTCGGTAGCCTTCAAGGTGGGGCGCATCAAAATCGCGCTGATCACCAATACCGGTCACTCCAAAAACTCCAACCGGCGGCTCAGTCAAGAAGAGGTCTGTGTTGGCATCGATCCGCATGGTATAGGTATTCGTGCCTGTGGTGATGTCCACCTCAAAGCTCGGCGCACTGTTCGTCCATTGAGCAACATCCACCAACTCCACGCACTTCAATCGAATCACATGCGATTCAGTCTCCTCATTGAGTTCTTGTACCAGCTCCGGTTGTTCGGTTAAGAACCCCGAACCTTCGTAAATCACAGTGTCAGCAATAATTTGGGTCAATCCCGCAAATTGCGCAATGGTTCCACGAATGCGCAAGCTGTCGCCAGGAACCACTTGCTCGTAACCAAAATCTGAAAGTGGGCTAAAGACGTTGATGCCGTGGGTGGAGTCAATCAGGGTGAACTGCAAACCCGATGGATAGTCGTTCCAACCGTGCGCGATTCCACGCAATTCGCAAGACACGCCCAAGCTATCTGTAACACCGGAAACAAAATCGACAGACCGCACTGTAGCAATGTCGTAAACAGGGTAGGTTAGATCCGACGGTTGAATGTGAATGGTTACGGTGTCGATGAGGAGTAGCACCTCCCCGGAAGTCACCTCAATGGCCAACTCAACCGTCTCCTCGCCCTCTGGTTCCTCATCATTAATGGCCGCGAAAACGAACGATTGATCGTTTAGCAGTCCGGTAGGGAAGGAGATTTCTGGAAGTGGGAAAACGCTTGGGAAATCTTCGCCTGCGGTCGCTGTGCCCCCAACAACATCAACAGAAACGGTCGCATCTTGTAGTGGATACGCCACTTGGATGACGACCTCCGCGCCACCGCCTTCAAACACGTACAAGTCGGTAGCGGCAAAACCCAATGCCATGTCTGGTGTGCCTGTGCATGTGGCTGAATGATACCCTATAAAGTCGAATGTATCCTGGGGGTAGACATCCCATTGGTATTGGCCCACTTCCCAATCTGTGCTCCCTTGGGAGACATTTGATTTGCGCACCAACGTGTATTCCGCCATTTCCCCAGCGCCTCCATCAACTGTGAATGGCGCGCCCGGGTCAGGTCCAAACTCACCCATCTGATCGATGATTACCCCGTCATGGTACAGCACAATAACGTCATTGCCGTTGAACCATGTAACCTGGCTTTCAATATCCGCTGCCTGGTAGAGCTCGGGTGCAGCGAGAACATTCATGATAACAAACACATCATTCGGCTCTATCGAACCTTCGAGCAATTGGGTGTTGGTGGCTTCTGAAGCACCGTTGTTCCACGTCTCCATGTGGTACCCTTCCAAGTTTATCGCTACAGGTGACGGATTGTAAAGCTCTATTGCCTTGTTGTTGCTGTTGCCCTCTACGTACTCAGAAATGTAGATTTCTTCGCAAAAACTAGCACTCTCACAATCTAGGATTTCCACTTCTAGAAAAGAGTTGCTCAAGCTATCGCATTCTACACCTAGGATGCCACTCAACGCACTACCTGCCTCAAGCGTAGCTCCATCAAATCCGCCCAAACCGCTGCTTCCCCATACCTGATATGATCCTACACCCAGCACTGTGAAATCGTACTGCGGAAACCCAATGGTATCCAAGATAACTTGGGCCTCATCAGTAATGACGAATATGTACTCTGCTTCCACCGCCTCCGATGTATAGCCGAATGTGACCACTGCGTTTTCCATGCCCAAACACCCCAGTGCTGATGGCGTGCCTGACGCATCTGTTACGTTACCTCCATCGCACGCGGGCGGGTCACATGTCTCACCAATGACCTCTATGGAGTTGAATGCAAAGGCGTAACACCCTTCACCCTCAATGGCCTCCACGGGCTGCCCGGCTTGAAGAGTCGATGCCACCAGAGGAGCATCGTGCGAGACACCAAACACCTCAAACACCCCGTCCCCTATTCCAGCAACGTTGACCGCCGGCCCATCAAACGCGGCAATGATCAGCCCTGTTTCCGCATCGGAAACTATTGATGTAAACGCTGCTTCCGACACGTCATTGGTGTGCGATAGTTGAATCAACACTAACTCACTCTCGTCCGTGCAAACTTGGTTGTTGGCTTCATTCTGCAGAGCGATTTGCCCCCCATCACACACCAACACATTGCTATACCCGGGTGTGGGAGCTTGAAGTATGAAGTCGCCAGGTGTTTGCGGGTCGCCGCCGTCGGGCACACGTGACAAACCCTGATAATCCGCCAGGCCTTCTGCGCTTTCGTTGAGTTGAACCCCATTTGGCGTCAAAACGTCTAACAAACTCAGCATCGGTGGTTGGTTGTTGCCGTACACAACTGCGTCCAATATATCCTCATCAGTGACTGGTGTTCCGTTCGGAAAATTCGCAGCATCCGAATCATACAAGGCGATTCCTTCTTGCCCAACTTGAAGCCAGTTCGTTGATTCAATGACCACATCCGCCTCCGGCAAGCCCGGCCCTCCAATCAGCAAAAACCCATCCGCGTCGAGGAAAAGCCCTGTCAAATCAACCGTTAAATTCGATTGAGCATTGGAACCGTTGTAGATAACCAATACATAGCCGGTGAGGCCTTCGTTAGGGGCGCCATAAAGCTCAACAAACTCCTCAGTATCCGTGCCCGGACCTGAGGGATCAAATTCATTGATAACCACTTGAGACCAGCCATGTGGAACGGCGATCAACGTCAAAAATGTGGCGAAAAAGCTGACCCGAATAATCGGAGAGATGACGGTAAGAATTGTGCGCATGTGAATCGGTGCTACCAACTTGGGGGAGTCAAAAGTACACACATTCCCCTTGACTGCTTTCATGCGCACAATAACACACGGTTAAACCCGCGTTGAATCGTAACTTCGTATGGCTATGTCCCAACGCGGAAGCCTTCTTCAAAAGCTCGATGACTTCATCCGAGCATATTACCTCAACCAACTCATAAATGGGGTGCTCCGGTGGTTGGCGGTTTTAGTGTGCAGCGGCTTTGGTTTTGCGTTGATTGAATCGGTTGGGCATTTCGGAATCGCTGGACGCACTGTCCTATTCTGGACCCTTTTAACCAGTAATTCCATATTACTCGCGATTTGGTTGGTTGCTCCTGTGCTGAAGTGGGCACGAATTGGAAAAGGCTTGTCGCACGAAGAGGCCAGCGCTTTAATTGGTCGGCATTTTCCCGAAATCAGCGACCGATTGTTAAATGTCCTCCAGCTGCAACAGCAACTAGGCGTGGGCCCTCGCTCCACAGACATGTCGCTGTTGGAGGCCTCCATTGAAGAGCGAACGTCCGCGCTTCAGCCTATTGCTTTCAAGCGAGCGATCGACTGGGAAAAAAGCAAAGGGTTATTGCGGTACGCCGTTCCGGTGCTTGTCCTCGCCTCAGGTTTGTGGGTTTGGAGCCCTTCTCTGGTGAAGGAGCCGGCCAGCCGAATCCTCGCTCACCGACAAGACTTTGTCCCTCCTCCCCCTTTCTCTTTTGTGGTGAATGATGACCTACGGGTACCTGCTATGCAGCCTTTTTTACTCACAGCCTCAACGGCAGGCGAAGTGATTCCGGAAGTGGTTATGGTCGAGGTTGGTGAGAGTCGATACCGCATGGAACGCGTCGGCAACACCTTCCAACACACCTTTCCGTTGGTGCGTGAGAATATTTCCTTTCGATTGACTGGCGGTGGGGTCTCCTCCTCCATGCATGATTTAATCGCCCTGCCTGTTCCAACATTGGTGGGTTTGGAAATCACAACCATCCCACCCGCATACACAAAACTGCCTAGCGAAACACTCCTCGATATTGGAAACCTACGCGTTCCTGAAGGCACGACCGTTGAGTGGGTAGTGCGAAGCAAAGACACTGATTCCTTGCGCATCGTAGCCCCCGGTAAGCCCTCTGCTGTGCTACAGGGGGCAGCTGGGGTATTCACTAGCTCGCTTCGGGCCACCAATAGCGGACCGTATTGGTTGGTGCCCACAAACAGAGCGGTAGGCGCACTCGACTCCCTGCGGTACTACCTCCAAGTACTCGTCGATCAACCCCCGCGCATCAGCGCATCTGAGCGCATCGACTCAGCTGTTCAGTCGGTTCGGTACTTCAACGGTGAGGTTTCGGATGACTACGGTTTCAGCCGATTAACCTTTGCGTACCAATGGTTGGCAGTTGGCGAACGGCCTGAAGAACTGTTTGTAGCCCGTGCCCCTGATTTAAATAGTGTCAGCCGGGTTCCTCTCTCGCCGCCAAATGGACGTTCCCATCGTTTTTTCTTCGAATGGTCACTTGCTGAATTAGGCGTAGTGCAGGGTGATGTTCTGGAGTATTGGTTTGAGGTGTGGGATAACGACCGCATCCATGGCCCGAAAATGACCCGGTCCACGCCTCGCACTTTCGCTCCTCCTTCGGAGACAGACCTTCGCGAAGAACGCAACCAAGCCAATGCAGACATCGAAGAGCAGATGCAACAAGCACGTGAAAGTGCAGCCGAGCTTCGCGAGGAAATGGAGGAGCTTCGCCGACAGCTCGCTGAAGATTCAGAAATCGACTGGAAAGATGAGCGGGCCATGGAGGAGCTCATGAAAAAGCAGGAAGAATTGCGCGCCAACCTCGACGAACTTCAGCAACAGAATAGCCAAAAGGACGAGCGGGCGAATGAATTTAACCCTGAAGAGGAGCGTATTCTTGAAAAACAAGAGCGTCTTCAAGAACTAATGGAACAGGTCATGAGCGAGGAGCTCAAGACCATGTACGAGGAGATGCAGCGGCTCATGGATGAAATGGATCCTGAATCCTTAGAACAAATCCAAGAACAGCTTGAGAACATGCAGGTGGACCAAGAATCTTTAGAGAAAGAATTGGACCGTGCTTTGGAACAATTCAAGCAGTTGGAATACGAGGTGAAGATGGAGGAAGCCATTGAAGACCTCAAAGATCTCGCAGACAAGCAACAGGACCTCGCCCAACAAACGCGAGATGAAGATGTCCCCAGCGACAGCCTAAAAGCCGAGCAGGACACCTTGAACGAAGCCTTTAAAGAAATTCAAGAGCGCCTCGACCAACTCGAAAAAGACAACCAAGAACTCGAAAACCCCAATGCCACCATGGACCGCGCAGAAGAGCGTGAGTCCATTGAACAAAAAATGAGCGAAAGCTCCGATCAACTAGAGCAAGAAAAAAACAAAAAGGCCTCCCAACAACAGCAGCAAGCTTCAGACGAAATGCAGCAAATGGCTGAACAGATGGAAAGTATGATGCAACAGCAAGGTGAGGAGTCTTTGGAAGTCGATATGGACGCCCTGCGCGCGTTGCTTGAAAACATCATCGATTTGTCATTTGACGAAGAAGGGTTAATGCAAGCGCTTCGCACCACCAGCGATAATGACCCCGCCTATGTACTCCACGGACAGACACAGCGTCGACTTAAAGACGATGCCCGAATGGTAGAGGACTCCCTGTTCGAATTGAGCTTGCGCATCCCCCAATTGGCCCCTGCTGTGAATCGCGAAATTGGCCTCATCAACCACCATATGGAGCAAGCGCTTGGTGGGTTCGGTGATCGTGAAACCGATTTAATCACAAGCAATCAACAGTACGTCATGACCAGCTTCAACAACCTGGCTTTGATGTTGGATGATGCGTTGCAGCAAATGCAACAGGATATGGCTCAAAAGCAGCCAGGAAGCGGCAACTGCGAAAACCCCGGGGGCAACGGAAAACCCAAACCCGCTCCAAGCGCAGGAGACATCAAGAAAATGCAACAATCCCTAAGTGAGCGGTTGCAGAAAATGAAGGAGATGATGGGTGAAGGGGCGAACGCCGGAAGCGACGGCCGCCAGCAACGCCAGCTCAGTAAGGAACTTGCACAAATGGCAGCCCAACAAGCCGCACTCCGTCAAATGGCAGAGAAAAAGGCCCAAGAAATGAATGCTGACGGGTCCGGTGATGGGACGAGTATGAGTGATATCGCTAAAGAAATGGAGGAAATCGAACGTGACCTCGTCAACAAAGAGGTCACCATTGAAACCCTCGAACGTCAACAAGAGCTATTGGTTCGCTTGCTGGAGGCTGAAAAAGCCGAGATGACACGAGGTGAAGACAACAAGCGTAAATCCACAACTGGTAGCCAAAACCTAGCTACCGCGCCTGCCCCATTGCTAGAGTACCTAGAGCAGAAAGCACGTGAAGCCGAATGGTTACGAACAATCCCACTTGAATTGCAAGGGTATTATCGGGACCGAGTCAACGATTATTTCAATAATTTGGACGACATAAAGCCCGCACCTGAGCTTCAACCCGAACGCTAGTCATTATGATTGAGACCATGCACAAATTGGAATTTGCTTCACAGCCAGAGAACATCGCAATCATTGAGCGTTTAATCGACGAAATACGAGATAACAATACCTTCGACGACGAATGCTACGGCGATGTGCTTATTGCGATGACTGAAGCCGTGAACAACGCTATTGTTCACGGAAATAAACTGCAAGACGATAAAACCGTTATCGTCGAATATGAGCTGCAGGCGCGTAACCTCTTCTTCAAAATCACAGATCAGGGCGCAGGTTTTGATTTCGAAAACGTTCCAGACCCTACATCTCCAGAAAACATTGAAAAACCCAACGGACGCGGGGTTTTTCTGATGCGCAGTTTAGCCGACGAGTGCATGTTCGATGACGACGGCCGGATCGTAGAACTGACCTTCAACAACGTCTTCGCGACGCCTTAATCCAGTTCCTTGGCATTCCAGTTTCACAATGCCGACCATCGTTTTCGGTGTCCAAATCGGCGCAAAATCAGAGCCTGGATTCAAGCCTTTGCTGCAGCACATGAAAAAAGCATTGGAGAATTAGGGGTTGTTTTCTGCACAGACGCGTACCTACTCGACGTAAACAAAACCCACCTTCAACACGATTACTACACCGACATCATCACATTTGACTACAGTGAGAATGGTGTTATTTCTGGTGATTTGATGATCTCTATCGACCGAATCAAAGACAACGCCAAGGCGCATAATCAATTGTTTTTCAGAGAGTTACTTCGTGTCATTATCCACGGTCACCTGCACCTCGTTGGGTATACAGACAAGACCGATGCCCAGCAAAAAACCATGCGCGCCCAAGAAGATGAGTGGATTGCGCGCTACCACGAATTCAACCCATGATTCACAACACTTATGACGTCATCGTGGTTGGTGCCGGGCACGCCGGAAATGAAGCTGCCGCTGCTGCTGCCAACCTCGGAGCTTCTACCCTGCTCGTCACAATGAATATGGGGGTGATCGGCCAGATGTCTTGCAACCCTGCCATGGGCGGCATTGCAAAGGGGCAAATCATACGGGAAATTGACGCTTTCGGCGGCTACTCCGCAATTGTAAGTGATCATAGTGCCATCCAGTTCAGGATGTTGAATCGATCCAAAGGCCCAGCCATGTGGTCGCCGAGAACCCAAAATGACCGCATGCGGTTCGCGGAAAAGTGGCGACTCATGCTAGAACAAACGCCAAAACTTGATTTCTGGCAAGATGCCGTTGTTGAGTTGTTGATTGAAGGCGGTACGTGCGTCGGTGTAAAAACTCAGCTTGGCGCTACCATTCGCTCCAAGTCAGTTGTAGTAACCGCGGGCACTTTTCTCAACGGCCTCATGCATGTTGGGGAGAAACAATTCGGTGGTGGGCGTGCTGGCGAAAAAGCTGTTCGCGGCCTCACAGAACAACTAGTCGATAACGGGTTCAGCGCCGACCGCATGAAGACCGGAACCCCTCCACGCGTCGACGGGCGAAGCATTAACTACGCCGTGCTAGAGGAGCAGAAAGGCGATACAAACCCACAGCGCTTCTCCTACACTGCAACCCCTCTTCTCGACCACCAGCGAAGCTGCCATATCGCATACACCAATCCTACCGTTCACGACCTGCTTCGTGAAGGGTTCGATCGCTCTCCCATGTTCAACGGACGGCTCCAAGGCCTTGGCCCGCGGTATTGCCCAAGTATCGAAGACAAAATTGAACGGTTCAGCGATAAGGACGGGCATCAACTGTTTGTGGAGCCAGAGGGATGGAACACGATTGAGGTCTATGTCAATGGTTTCAGCACCAGCCTCCCGGAAGAAGTACAGGTCCAAGCGCTTCGAGCGGTACCTGGATTTGAAAATGTGAAGTTCTTCCGTCCAGGCTATGCTGTGGAATATGATTTTTTTCACCCCACACAGTTGCGGCATAGTTTGGAAACTAAGGCTATTAAAAACCTCTTTTTTGCCGGTCAAATCAACGGCACCACCGGATACGAAGAGGCCGCCGCGCAGGGTGTCATGGCAGGAGTCAATGCCGCACGTTCCACGTGGAACAAAGAGCCTGTTGTGCTTAAGCGCAACCAAGCCTACATCGGTGTTCTCATTGACGACCTCGTAACCAAAGGCACCAAAGAGCCTTACCGTATGTTCACCTCACGTGCAGAATATCGAATTCTCTTGCGCCAAGACAATGCTGACCAGCGCTTAACCCCACTTTCACATAGCATTGGTTTGGCTGAAGATGGCCGATTAAAGACCTTGGATGCAAAGCGGAATCGCATCCAACACATGCGGAAAGGGCTGGAACAGCTCAGTGTTACACCACAGGAAACGTCCGAATTACTGCTGGCAAAAGACTCTGCTCCATTGAAGCAAAAGCAAAAAGCAATCTCAATCCTTGCTCGGCCCAACATTGGCATCAATGACATGATCGCCAACATCCCCGCTGTTGAAAATCTTTCAGCAACGCACGCCCTCACCCCGTCAGACTTGGACAGCATGGAAATCGAAATCAAGTACCAAGGGTACATTGATAAAGAACAGGCTGTAGCGGATAAGCTTCAGCGCCTGGACTACGTGACAATCCCAAAAGGCTTCGACTACCACGCCCTCGAATCGCTCAGCAGTGAAGCGCGCGAAAAGCTATCCTCTGAACAACCAGACACCCTAGCGACGGCATCCCGAATCTCTGGGGTTAGCGCGTCTGATCTTGCTGTGCTCCTTGTTCGACTGGGCCGTTGATGTGTTTCACGTGAAACATAGCGAAAGACCGTGTTTTCGCCCTCTTATTCCAATGGACACCCTTTGGTGACCAACACATCGAATAACTCACGATAGTCGAATTTCATAAACCACTGTTTTTCAATTAATTACAAGTGTTACGGGCTAAAACCTACGAAGCTACCTTTGCGCCTGAATATTTCATTACCATGGACATCCAGAACATCCTCCGCGAACTCAACATTCAACCCACCAACCCCGGCGTCATGATTGGTACCGAAGCTTTTGGTTCGGGCCCTGTTATCGAATCCATCTCGCCTGTCGATGGCAGTGTCATCGCATCCCTGACCAGCGCTACCGGCGATGAATACGAACGCGTCATCCAAGCCGCACATGCAGCCTTTGTGGAATGGAGAAGCGTGCCCGCACCTAAGAGAGGAGAGGTGGTGCGCCAATTTGGCGACGCACTTCGTGAAAAAAAGGACGCCCTCGGCGCGTTAGTGAGCTATGAAATGGGTAAGTCCCTGCAGGAAGGGCTGGGTGAAGTGCAAGAGATGATCGACATCTGTGACTTCGCTGTTGGTTTAAGCCGACAGCTTTACGGTATGACCACGCATTCAGAACGACCCGAGCACCGCATGTTCGAGCAGTACCACCCACTTGGTGTTGTTGGAATCATTTCCGCCTTCAACTTCCCGGTCGCTGTCTGGGCCTGGAATACCGCGCTGGCATGGATTTGTGGTGATTCATGCGTGTGGAAACCCTCTGAG
The DNA here is from genome assembly GCA_002690915.1 of Crocinitomicaceae bacterium. Classification (GTDB taxonomy): domain Bacteria; phylum Bacteroidota; class Bacteroidia; order Flavobacteriales_D; family Sanyastnellaceae; genus UA16. The sequence continues at coordinate 17,095 of NZGF01000078.1, read as the reverse complement.
AAAAGCGCGTTGTGTTCCATCGCTTGCCAACACATTTGGAACGAAGTCGCCGAAGCCAATGGTGTTCCGGCAGCGCTGTCTTGTGTCGTCAACGGTTATGCCAACATTGGAGAAAAAATCAGCACCGATAAGCGCATTCCCCTTGTCAGCGCGACTGGAAGCACGCGCATGGGGAAGGCTGTAGGGGAGAAAGTAGGCGGTCGACTGGGCCGCGCCCTGCTCGAACTTGGTGGAAACAACGCTATCATCATCACGCCCGATGCGGACCTAAACATGGTCGTGCCAGCCGCTGTATTCGGCGCTGTTGGAACCTGTGGTCAGCGGTGCACCTCCACGCGCCGTCTAATCATACACCGATCCATCTACGACCAGGTCAAGAATGTCTTGGCTAATGCCTACAAGCAGTTGAGCATCGGTAACCCTCTGGACCAAAGCAACCACGTTGGACCACTAACCGACCAAGACGCCGTACAGATGTATCTGAACGCATTGCAGGCTGTTGAAGATCAGGGGGGTACGTTCGTTGTTAAAGGGGGTAAATTGGACGGCCCAGGGTACGAAAGTGGTTGCTATGTCAGCCCCTCCATCGCGGAAGCCGGCAATGATTTAGCTATCGTGCAGCACGAAACCTTCGCTCCGCTCTTGTTCATTATGCCGTACGATGAATTGGATGAAGCCATCGCCATGCAGAACGGCGTCGCCCAAGGGCTATCATCGGCCATCATGACCAACAATGTTCGAGAAGCTGAAGCGTTCCTATGCGCCAGCGGCTCCGACTGCGGGATTGCCAACATCAACATCGGTACTTCCGGGGCTGAAATTGGCGGGGCATTCGGTGGTGAAAAAGAAACTGGCGGCGGACGAGAATCAGGATCTGATGCCTGGAAAGCGTACATGCGTCGTCAAACCAATACCGTGAACTACGGTCGCACTTTACCGCTTGCGCAAGGCATTAAGTTCGACCTAAGTTGATCAATAGACTCTTCCTTGTCCTCGTAATTGGAGTTTTTGTCGCGTGTGGAGAGCCCTCTGTGCCGGTCACTTCATTGGATAGGTTGGTGTTTACTTTGAATGATTCGGTTCAAGCCAGCTTTCCTGTCTCTGTGAGTGATACAACTTGGGTTGTTTACAATGGGGTGGAGGCCATTCCGCTCGATAGGCTTACAAACTCGACCTACAAAATACCTGTATTCAACGGCACCATGACCTTAAGGGATGGCCGCTCCGGATACTGGACTGATTCCCTTCGCCCTAAAACCAAATCCGGTTCCTACCGTATTCCTTTCGAGCTCCGCACATCGTCAACATCGCCTCCCAATATTTCCATAGCCGGACATTGGGATGTTTGGTTCGGCGGCCAAAACAGCGGCCAAGACGGTGCGGCAAGCGCACAGCTTGACCTGCGCGATAGCGGCACAAGCATCGAAGGCACCATGCGCACCACCACTGGTGATTACCGTTACTTGTCTGGTTCTTTTGACGGAACCTCGTTAGCCCTTCAAACGTTTGATGGCGCTCATCTGTTCTACTTCAACGCAACCTATTCCGAGGGTCAGTGGACAAGCGGCAATTTCTACAGTGGTAACCACTACCATACCTCTTGGTTTGGAGCACCCGCAACTCCTTGGGAATCCAGTGTGCGTTTAAAGCGAATGACTCCGCCCGTGGATTCACTAATCGTTCGGTTCATCGACCCTGGGGGCAAACCCTCCCAACGGTCTCTGATTCCTGAACCAAATCACATCACTGTTGTGGATGTTTTAGGCACGTGGTGCCCCAACTGCATGGATGAGGTGCGGTTGCTTACCTCCCTTGACATGGAAAACGTCAACCAGCTATCCGTTGCTTTTGAACGTCCCGACTCCGTGGCCCTAGCGTACGCTCGATTAAAAACATTTCAGGCTGAAATGGGAATGGATTGGGATGTAGTCCTGGGGGGAAAGGCAAATAAAAAAGTCGCGGCTGCTGCCTTTCCGTTTCTAGATCGCGTCATCAGTTTTCCGACCACATTATTCATCCAACACGACGGAACCGTTCATATTCATTCTGGCTTCAATGGTCCCGCCACCGGGGCGCCTTACAAAGAAGAACGTGCGGCTTTCCAAAGGCACACAACACCGTCTACTTCGTTGGAAAATCGTTGAGCCTATTCACTTCAATTCGGCTCGATTGATTCGCTAACTGCCATGCCGTATAGAACACGAGCCGGCCAATTTCTGCCGTCTTGCTGTAGTGGATCTTCTCTGGGTCGTCTCCTGGACGGTGGTAGTCCTCGTGCACACCGCTAAAGTAGAAGATGACCGGGATGTTGTTCTTCGCAAAGTTGTAGTGGTCCGACCGGTAGTAAAACCGATTGGGGTCGTCCGGTGCATTAAACGTATAATCCAAAGCTAAATTCGTGTACTTTTCATTCGCCGTCTCACTGATTTCATGCAACTCCGAAGAGAGCTTGTCTGAACCAATGAGGTATACGTACCGATCGTCATCCGGATGAAATTCATCTACACGACCGATCATGTCGATGTTTAGGTTCGCTACCGTTTCTTCCAACGGCCAAATGGGGTGATCTGCATACCACTCACTTCCAAGCAACCCTTTTTCCTCACCCACAACAGTCATTAATAAAACACTGCGCCGTGGCCCCTTACCTGCCTCGACAGCTTTTTGGAAGGCTTCTGCCAACTCAAGTACGGTGACGGTGCCCGAACCGTCGTCATCTGCACCATTGTGGATTTCACCATCAATAATACCTACATGGTCATAATGGGAAGTAATAATGACCAATTCTTCTCGTAACAAAGAATCAGAGCCTGGGATGTAGCCTAGAACATTGTCTCCAATGACCGATTCTTCCGATCGGTCCAGCGCAAAATTCCACGAAGCCGACACCAACTCTACCGCACCAAGGGCTCTCCCTTTGGAAATTTTCTTGCTCCATTTCTTCCATGATTTTACATCCGAATTGGTCCACCACGAGTCCGTTGCAGCCGCGTCTACCATGAATGTCGGTATACGGGTTCCTTCGCGTTCCTTCGGTTGTTCTCGGTCCAAACGCAACGACTTGCGCATTAACCACGGCTTCATACGGCTTCGAAGCGTACTGATGTCATCACTTACCAAAATCACCGCTTCCGCACCGTTCGCATTTGCGGCCTCTCGCACATCATTCAATTCATCTGCTCCTGAAACCACGACTGCTTTTCCTGATACATTAGCGTTGGCAATTGCTGAAACGCCGCTAACTGCAACCATTGATAAAGATTCCATCGTTTCCACCTTCAACCCTGGGTAAAACAAAAAGTCATCCAAAAACACAAGCGAGTCTCCACTCACAGATGCTCGACCACCCTTCACCTGCGAACGAATCAAACCCACCGGTTGGTAATATGTAGACCCATCATACGGAGCAATTCCTATGCTGTTGAAATGACTTGCGATGTAATCAGCTGCTTTTTCAGCACCACGTTCCCCGGTCTCTCGTCCTTCAAACGCGTCACTTGCGAAGACTGTTAAATGATTCTCCAAGTCCTCAGCCAAAATGGTGGATGCAAAGGGCTCTGGATCTACCACTTGGGCTAATAATTTAAGAGATGGCATCACAGCCATCATGCACGTAACTAAAACACAAGCAATCTTGCCAACCCGACGTTCGTGACGTCCTCCTTCAAACTCCTCCTCCATGTAAGCTTGTAAAATTTCCAGCCCTTCCTCCTGTGAGACAAACCGTGCTGGAATGCATAAGACATTTGCATTGTTATGTTGTTTCACCAGTTTAGCCACTTCCTTATTCCATGCCAATCCTGCGCGTACCTGTTGGTGTTTATTTGCAGTCATAGCTACTCCATTGGCAGAACCACAGATTAAGATTCCAAAGTCAACCAACCCCTTCGCTACATCCGTTGACACTGCATGTGCATGATCTGGATAATCCACACTTTCTAACGAATCTGTTCCACGATTGATAACTTCGATACCTTGAGATACCAAGTGTGCGGTAAGGACCTTTTTCAAGGCAGGTCCAGCATGATCACCCCCTATTGAAACGCGCATTTTTCCATATTTGAACGGCAAGGTAATTCACAATAGGACGGTTGATTGAGCGTTTTTAGTGTGAAGAACTCCACAACAACTTCACTTTCGATTTTCATGTTTTTACCTAAGCCATTCTGACCGTCACATTTCAAAATTTTCAAAGATGAATTTGCGCTACAATTTTTAAAGCTTCTTTTGAAGGTTATTGACTATTCACATTGGCATAAATTGTCCTATAACTCGACTATGAACAAGGTGTTTAAAACCATCTTTAAGCTTTGAAAATCAATACTTCTTTACCGAAATAGCTGTGAAGAACTCTGATGAGAATCGTGAATAAGATGGAAATCCAAGAGAAAGCTATATTGCTTACCAACAGAATGAACAGTCCTATTACGATAGCTTTATTTTCTAAGAAAGAAAGAATATTACTGTTATGTGTGTGGATTACAACTTGTTGTTTAGCCCAGGATCTTGGTGGTGAATGCAACTGGACGGTGTATACCTTTCCGAATGGAAATAAAGCAAGTGAAGGATGTTTAATCAATGGTCAACCCGAAGGTATTTGGACGGCATACCATGAAAATGGAGAAGTTAAAAGCAAGGGCAATCGCCATAAATTTTTACTCGACGGTACCTGGGAATTTTTTGATTCAACGGGTGTTAAACTCAGATCGGTTGATTACGATGCGGATTTAAAGTCAGGATGGGAACGCAGTTATTTTCCAGACGGAAAAGTGAGATTTGAAAAGCACTTCGATACCAATGTAAAATCAGGATGGACTTATGAATACGACAAAGAGGGACAACGTAGAAAAGCCATCCCCTACAGAAACAACCTCGAAGACGGAAAGGGCAGGGAGTACGCCGCTGATGGACGAACCATCGCATTATTGGAATACGACAAAGGATACTTGCGGAACGTCGAAAAAGTAAACAGATACGATTCGTTTGGACAAAAAACAGGGGTGTGGATGGAATGGAATGGCAGCGGAATTTTACAGGAACAAGGACCGTGGGATAGTGGGAAACGCAATGGACTTTTTAGATTCTATGATCAATGGGGACAGCTCGAAGATGTTGTTAAATACTTGGAAGGAGAGGTGATTGCAGATGCTGAAGAAACCCAGGAAATTGATATCCGAACAACCACACATAACAACGGTACCATTGCAACGCGGTCGACTTACGAAAATGGAGTAAGGGTAGGGGTCTACACGCAATATGATAACACAGGCACCATCATTTCAGGCGCGCTATATGAGCAAGGTTTCAAGATTGGAGAAGGAATAACCAATGCAGAGGGCAAGCGCGTGGGAGAATGGAAGCAGTTTTATCCCGACGGGGCGCTCAAATCAGAAGGTGATTTTACAGAGGGTAGACGTGAAGGTCCATGGAAATTTTATGCAGATACCGGGCAGTTGATCCAAGAGGGTACATACCGAGATGGTGAATTCCATGGAAATTGGAGATGGTACTACACCAGCGGTTCAGTGCATCGGGATGAGTCTTATAGAAAAGGAAAAGCGGACGGAAATTTTTTGGAATTGGATAGCCAAGGAAAAACGTTGGTGGAAGGCTTGTACGAATATGGGTTGAAACAAGGCTTATGGCTTATGGATGTGAATGATCATCGGGAAGAAGGCTATTATGTCGATGGCGAACGGCACGGCAATTGGATTCATACTTACCCGAACGGAATAGAGCAATTCAAAGGTGAATTTGAGATGGGCTTTCCCACTGGAAAACATGTATACAAGGGTTACAATGGTTCAACAGCGCGCGTGGAACGGTACAATCTCGGTCAGCGCGAAGGGAAATGGCTGTACTATGGACCAAATCAAACACTTTATCAAACACTGGAATACAAGCGTGGTGAACTCATTCGAATCAACGGCAAACGAATCAAACCAACTGAGGGTTAACTTAGAGGGATAGGATGGAAACCCGGGAACAAATGGTGGTTTGGACGGATCTTTGGACGGATCCTACATTGGTCTTCAATAAGGAAGGTGAACTATTGCACATCAACGCTGCTGCGTGCCGGATTTTTTCAGACTCCGATAAGGAAGCAGCAGCAGGGATATGGAGCCACATTGAATCGCACCCAGAGCTCCATCCATTTTCATGGTCCAACACGTCAGGGTCCACTTCTTACACCATTCACCCTGGACAAGTAGAAGGGTGTTTTTTCGCCGTGTTCAAGGATTCCAGAGAACACAGTGAATTGGTGGCTGCTTTGAATTTTAATAAACTTTTCTACAGCGGACTGGCAAACGGCACAATCGAGGGGTTGGCTTTTCTACAGAAAGGCAAAGTCATGGATTCAAATCCGCAGCTTTGGAAAATTGTAGGTGTACCCAATGCATCTGCGCTGGCAGATTTGGACCTCCAAAACCTGCTCGGGGTTCGCAATTGGAAGCGACTGGCGGTCCGTTTGGGTGAAGTCATTGAATTCGAATTTGTCAATACCCTTGGGAATAATTTGGTGATCGAAGGAAGGATGACCAAGATTGGGCAAGACGGTGATAATTACACGTTGGCATTGCTTGACATCACAGAGAAACACAAGATTTCCAAGGATTTATTGCAAACCAAGGAACGTTTCCGTTTGCTTGTTGAGACCAATCCGTTCGGTTTGTTTTTGGTTGTGCAAGGTCACATTCGCTACACCAACCAATCCGGTTTAGAAATCATCGCCATTCAGGATGAAGAAGAGGTCTTCAACCAACGCTTTTCAAATTTCTTTGAGGCTGGGGACCAGGTGCGGATTACCGAGGACATGAGTCGCATCTTGGCTGGGGAGAAGACCGCTTACCTTGAAGTTTCTATCCTGCAAGCAAATGGCAAAGCGAGAGAAGTGGGGGTACAGATGGTGCTGAGTTTTTTCGATAACCAACCTGCCGTTCAAATTACAGTGAACGATTTATCGACACGTATGCAGTTGGTGCGAGAGCAGATGCGTCGATCGTCGGCAGAAGAGTCTAATGTTTTACTCAAGGAAGAGATCGTTCAACACCGCAACACACAGAAGCAGTTGATGCGAGCTGAGCGTTTCAACCGCTCGATCATCGAAAGTTCCATTGACATGATTATGGCGTTTGATGCTGAGGGTAATATTATTCAATTCAACCACGCAGCGTCCGTCGAATTTGGTATGACAGCCGAAGACGCCATGCAAATGAGGGGGCATGATTTCCTTGAAGACCCAGCGGATTTTAAGGTCATCATGAAGGATTTACGCAGGCAAGGTTACTATGCAGGCGAGGTTGCCGGTTGCCGATCAAGCGAAGAGGTGTTCCAAATGTTGATTTCCATTGCAGCCTTAGAAAGTGATAAAGGAAAGGACACGGGATTCGTTTTGGTCGGAAGAGACATCACAGACATCCGTTTGGCTGAACAAGAATTGAGGCGAAGTGAGGAACGCTACAGGGATATTCTCGATAACGCTAGCGACCTGGTTTTTTTGGTCAATGAAGAAGGTCGATTGACGTATGCGAACCCTGCATTTTTCTTTACCCTAGGTTATGATGCCAAAGCACTGAAGACGATTCGAATCCAAGAAATTGCTTTACCTCCTGACAACCAAAGCATCGGCGACTGGAAACACTGGATGGTGGGTGATAGAAATGAACTAACGTTCCGAGGCCGAGACGGAGATGAGTTGAAAATGCTGGGTGGGGGATCCGTTCAAACCAATGCTCAAGGACAGCTCATTGGTTTACGGTGCATTTACCTTAACGTATCCGAAGTAAGAGCATATGAGCGTTCTGCACTGGTTCAGTCTGCAAAGTTGGAATCAATTTTCAACTCGACCCGCTATCTGCTCATGTTCACGACAGATCAAAACTTCAACGTGACATCTGTGAACCACAACATAGTAGAGGTACTGAAGGAACAATTCGACTTTGACACCATTGTGGGAACACCCATACTTGAGCTGCTTGAGGAGGTTGTGTTCAAGGCGTTTTACCAAGGACAGCTCCGGTTGTTTGTCCGCGCCGCCCAAGGGGTTCAGCAGCAGTTTGAGCTGCCATTGGTGAATCAAAAGAATGAGGTGGTTTGGTATCAACTGTTTATCAACCCGGTTCAGTACGATGAGGGCACTAAAGAGCTCAGCTGCATTGCTTATGACATCACCGAAAGGAAGGAGATTGATAATCAGATTCGAGAAGCGCTTAAGGAGAAAGAAATACTGCTTCAAGAGGTCCACCACCGTGTTAAAAACAACCTGCAAGTCATATCAAGCATGCTGAATTTGCAGCGTCGATTTATCGACGATGTGAAGATGCTAGAAGTGTTGGACGAGAGTCAAAACCGAATTTCAACCATGAGTTTCATCCACGAGAGCCTTTACAGGAATTCGGACTTTAGTTCCATTGGGTTTTCGGACTATCTGCAACGATTGACCCAGAACCTAATCCACAGTTATTCGAATGTGACCAAGGGTGTAGAGTTGATCACAAAGCTCGATGATGTCCACATCAACCTCAAACAGGCGATACCGTGTGGTTTAATTGTTAATGAGTTGGTTTCGAATTGTTTGAAGTACGCATTCAAAGGCATGTCGTCTGGTAAAATTTTCTTGCGTGTGAAACGTGTGAATGAAAACCTAGAGATTGAAGTGGCCGACAACGGAGTGGGGCTTCCAGATGATTTTGATTTTGAAACCAATGAGAGTTTAGGGGTTTACCTCGTTCAAGCGTTGACGGACCAACTCGACGGAAGGCTTACTGTGGATAACAAACACAGCGATAATGCGTTAGAATGGTCAACAGGGGCCTCATTTTTGGTTAGTTTTACCCCATTGACTGATTAAGAACCACTTGACATGCCTATCAATATTCTCGTAACCGAAGACGAAAGCATTGTTCGTAAAGACATTGAGCGTTGCCTTGGTAATCTTGGCTACAACGTTGTAGCGTCTGCCGACAACGGCGAAGACGCCATCAACATGGCCATTAAGCACAAGCCGGATTTAGCGCTGATGGACATTATGATCAAAGGCGACATGAACGGCATTGCTGCTGCGGAAGAGATCAAACGCAACATCAACATACCGGTTGTGTTTTTGACGGCATATGCAGACGAAAACACGCTCAACGAAGCCAAAATGGCGGAGCCTCACGGCTACATCTTAAAGCCGTTTAAGGATGTTGACATCCAAACCGCCATCGAAATGGCGTTGCACAAGCACGGAAAGGAACAAGAGGTTCGTCAGGAAACAGAGTTCCTGCGAAGTTTGGCTGAACACAAAGAGGATTCGGATATCATTTTCGTGAAGAACCGCAGCCGACTCATTCGTGTCAAGAATGAAGACCTGTTGTTTGTGGAGGCGTTGAAGGATTATGTTGTAGTGCACACAACAACAGAAAGCTACACCATTCACTCCACCATGAAGGATGTGGAAACCAAGCTGAGTGGATCGGATTTCATGCGTGTACACCGAAGTTACATTGTCAACATCGAAGCGATTGAGAGCATGAAGTATTCAATGATTACGATTCGCGGCATGGAAAAAGAAATTCCAGTAGGCGGAAGCTACAAGGACTTGTTGGCCCAACGCATCAATTTGCTGTAGGACATCTGGCCCGGAACATTATCGAACGGCGGCCAGATTGGCTGCCGTTTCTGTTGGAAAGAAATCATCCGGAACCCGAATAACCCAGCTCAAATGAATCCATCAGCCATCATCGCTGGCACTATGAATTGGGGGGTCTGGGGTGCGAACCTATCCACGGCAGAGTTCGCTCAAACCATCGAATGCGCCTTGGCGTCAGGGGTAAGCACTTTTGACCATGCGGATATATATGGTGGTTACTCCACCGAAGCTGCGTTCGGTGCCGGATTTGAAGCTTCGGGCCTAGACCGCGAATCAGTGCAGTTCATATCGAAGTGTGGAATCAGGTATCCGGTGGAAGGAAAAGAGAACTCCGTAAAGCACTACGATTATTCCGCAGGCCACATCAAGCAGTCCGTTGAAAACAGTTTACGCAACTTACGCACAGACTATTTGGACCTATACTTACTGCATCGACCAAGTCCTTTGCTCGATACCAAGAAAGCCGTAATAGCGCTAGAGGCTTTGCGTGACGAGGGAAAAATTAAAGCGTGGGGCGTCTCGAACTTTACTCCGTCGCAACTGCGGTTGATTGCCACACAGCGGGGGCCGGAATGGAACCAGATTGAATGTTCTTTGGCCCACACAGCTCCCTTGATGGACGGCACACTAGATGCCCATCAGACCCTTGGTGTTGGCACCATGGCTTGGGCGCCATTGGGTCGACTTTTGGGCGGAAAAAACCAAGGCGTATCAACGGTACTGGAACGCCTGTCGGTATCATATGGTGTTCCCCCGGAAGTCTTATTGTTGGCATGGCTTCAAAAACACCCCGCAGGCATCGTGCCTGTGGTTGGCACCACAAAGCCCGAGCGTTATGGGTTCCTTGTGAAGTCGGCCGATGTGTCGATGGAGCTGGAGCATTGGTTCGAGCTTTTGGAAGCGAGCCGTGGCCATAAGGTGCCCTGAATTACTCGGGTTTAATCACCAACTTAGCGGTCTGTTCTCCGAGCCGGTATACGTAGATTCCGGCTGCGAGCGCAGGCAACACAACAGCACCGCTGCTCGTTACAGTCTGGCTGAAGACGGTTTGACCGGATAGGTTGGTAAGGGTGAAAATGGTTGGGGCATTGCACCGCACAAAAACAGGCCGCCCTGAGGGCAAGATCGTCGGGTACAAAGCAGCGGATTGCACCCGACCGGCTCCCACAGCAGAGGGGTTGCCATTGAACGAGACATTGTCGTAGAAATAGTCCGTTGTCCCGCTCATGAAGCCCTCATTTCCAAAGTCAAAAAAGATGGATAAAATGGTGTAAGCGGTGTTGTAGTTGATGTTGGGGGTGCCCGGGATGTTTTGTGTGAAGTCAAACGTGAGTGTTTCCCAATCGTAGGCAGAGGTCGTGTTGACTTGCGTTTCCACGCTTTGGGCCACATCCAGGTACTGCTCCGCTTTGAGGCGAACGGGTAGGCCCGCTACGGGGCTGTACACATCGACGCTGATTGAGGTGAATCCAGGTTCGAAGGCAATCGGTGAGGCGAGGCCGAGCGGCGTACTCATGCTGGTCCCGGCGTAAGTGAGCCCCGTCCAATGCTTGGTTACCTTGGTGACGGTGTTGCTTGCATCGGTAGGGTCGCCAGCGAGGCCTGCAAGGTTGCCCGCAAAGGAGGTGGTTTGGTAGTGAACGCTCGCGTCCTCATGGGTGATGGGAAGGTCGACCTGGATGAGGTCTCCCGCACCATCGAAAAGCTCGACATCATCAAAGTAAATGGTGCTCAAAGCCGTTCCATCGCCAAACAAGCCAAAATCGAGCATGAAGGAAATCTGGTTGAATGTGCCGTCGGGCAGGCCGGTAAAATCCCACTCAAGCTCCTCCCAATCCCCAGCCACGGTTGTTATCGCATCAAGCTCAGCAGTGCTGTTTCCCTCTAATTTCATTCGCATCAACGACCCTTGCATAGGGGCGTGTACCTTCATGCGAATAGCGCCGACATCCGAAAGGGTGAGGTAGTAGGGAAGGGTGATGATGGATCCAGCCCATATTTGACCACCTTCACCTCGAACCATCTGAGCGACGTAGTCACTCGGGTTATTGTCGTTGGGGCTTGGGTTTGGGACCACAGTGGTAACGGCGGCTTCAAAATCCACAAAAACAGGAGTCGTAGCGTCGGTTTCAAAATTAAAAGGGAAATCGATCTGTGCGGTTATGGTGGCAGGAACGAGAAGAAGGGCAAGTAAAAATCGCATGCCCTAAAGGTCGTAAAAAACAAAGACCATCCCTAGAGAAATAGGCTTTTACCTGTGCGTGGTATTAGCCATCTATCGAACCCACGACGCGCTTCATGAAGGCGTTTAACGCCTCTTTTCTCGAGGTGCCGTTGTCCACCAACTCTTGGACTTCGATGGCGCCGTACAAATTGGAAATCAACTCGCCGATTACATCGAGCTCCTCATCTTTGAGGTTTTCGCTTTCGGATAAGTGTTCAAGCGTTTCGATGGCCTCGATGATAAAATCGCGGTCATTCTGCTCAATGAACTCGCCGATATGTTTAATCAGAGGCAACCGCATCGACCAATTCTTTGAGGATTTCGAACTTGTTGGTTTGCACCTGGTCTACCAGTGCTCCGTTGGTAAATGTCGCAAACGTGGGCAGGTTATCGACTGTCGCTAGTTGACGTGAAGCAGGAAACTTCTCCGCGTCTACCATCACAAAAACCGCATCCTCGTTTTCGCGGGCGAGCTTCTTAAATTTTGGCTTCATGATGCGGCAGTTGCCACACCAACCTGCAGAGTATTGAACAATAACAGTGGTGTTTTCAGCCACAACAGCATGTAAATTATCTTCTTGTAATTCAATCATATCAGTGGTTGCTGAGGTAGTCGATGACCCCTCCGCGGTTTTCCTTCATCGCGTCCTTTCCCTCCTCCCAGTTGGCGGGGCAGACCTCGCCTTTCTCCTGAACATGGGTGTATGCATCAATCAAACGAAGGAACTCGTTTATGTTTCGTCCGACGGGCATATGATTGATCCCTTCGTGGAACACTAAACCTTCTTCACTGATGAGGTAGGTTGCGCGGTACGTCACGAAATCACCATCGATTAATTCCAACCCAGTCTCTTCATCGTAGGTGTGATCGTTTACCTCTAAGATGTCCAAAGCGCGAGATAGATTCCGATTGCTGTCCGCGAGGATGTCGTAGGTTACCCCTTCTATACCCCCGCTGTCTTTGGCGGTGTTCAACCAAGCGAAGTGAACTTCTGCAGTGTCGCACGAAGCACCAATTACTATAGTGTTACGCTTTTCAAACTCGGGCAGTGCCGCTTGAAATGCATGCAATTCGGTAGGACAAACGAACGTAAAATCTTTGGGATACCAGAAAAGAAGCACCTTCTTGCCCTCGTTGATTGCTTTTTCAACAACGTTCAAATCGAATGCGTCGCCCATATCGTTGATTGCTTTGACCGCAATGCTTGGGAAATTTTTACCTACGATGCTCATAATAATGGTTTGATTCTTATTGTTACACGAGATGCGAAATTAGGGAATTTTCCAACCGCCACAATACGTATTACGGGAGGGGTGGGGTGAAAAAACGTAAAACCAACATCTTCGATTGGAACACCTGATACCGTCGAAAACGAGAAGGTCAGAATACACAGGTCGACCCCTACCTTTAAACACCATGACGAAGACGGTTCTCCTAGCTGCTGCTGCTGCTCATTCACTCAGCCTTTTCAGCCAGGTCGCCCAAACGAATTGGACTCTTGTGGACCCGGACCGCGACGACCGTGAAGTGCCCTGCATGGTGTGGTACCCGTCGGAGGCTCCGGGACCCTACCCTGTCGTGGTGTTTGCCCATGGGTTTGTGATGGCGCCGGATGATTACGAAGGGTTAGCTGAAGCGCTTGTAGGAGAGGGGTATGCCTTTGTTTCCATAGGGACAGAACAAACCTTTGCGCCGAACCACGGAGCTTACGGCCAGGATCTAGCCTTCGTTGCTGAAGAAATTTCATCCAATGAAGTGGGGGGTGAATTGGCTGGAGCGTTTGATGGTCGCATCGCGATTGGGGGACACAGTATGGGCGGCGGTGCGTCGTGGTTGTCATCTGAATCAACACCTCCCGTGGACGCCTACGTCGTATTCGCTCCCGGGGAGACTAATCCCTCTGCGATTTCCGCGGGAGCGTCCATTGAAGCCCCCGCGATGGTGGTCTCCGGGACGGACGACGCGGTTACTCCGCCCACTTCCCAACACGAACCCATTTACGAATCTTCAGTGAATTCACCATGCCGGGCGTTTGTTTCCATTCCCAACGGGGGGCACTGCGGTTATGCTGACCCGGGTACGTTGTGCGATTTTGGGGAACTCGGGTTTCAAGGGCTATCCCATGCTGAGCAACTGGCCCTGTCGGTTAGCGTCGTGGTGCCGTGGCTGGACGCCTTCCTGCGTGACGACCCTTCCGGATTGGATGGGCTCGAGGAAGCAGCGGCAACTGGCGGATTGGACCTAACCCTTTCTTGTGCGCTGTCAGTTGCAACTCCGCAACCCGAAGCGCTTAAGGTGTTTTACCAAAACCCACCGACCGGTCTTACACTGTTCAATACCACCAACCGCCACTTGCAGGCGAAGCTGTGGTCGCTTTATGGCAGACCGGTGTTGCAAAAAACTGTGGAGCCTGCTGCGCAGTGGACACCGCGTCTTCCCAATGGCTTGTATGTGCTGACGACGGACGGTGAGGCTGCGCGCACAATCGTTGTGCAATAAGGGCAATCAGTAAACAAGCGTCTGCATGGCGTGCGCTGGAATGGAGGCGCGGACCTCTTGGTCTTCGACAATGAGGGTGTAATCCAACGGCGCTTCCGTTCGGTTCATGACCACTGTGACCAGTGTACCGTCAGGGTTTTGGAACGACGTGCTTTCGATGGTGCTGCGGCTGGCTGACGTGCTCACGCGCAAAGCCCCTGGCTCAATGAACCGGGAGAAATGCCCGATGTAGTAGTACGTCGGCGTGAAGATCAATGAGTCGTTTTGGGTGTCGGCGTGAATCGGAGCAAAACAAAGGTTCTGAACGTGGTTGGGTCCGCCGGTTTCGTCAAGGAGGATGTTCCAGTCGGTCCAACCCACGGTGCCGCTATTGAAGTCGTTGATCATGGAGTTGCCGTACCGCTCCGCGTTGGACCAGCGTTCGTAATGTTCGGCATCAAATCCTTCTTGGCATCCTTCTGTGAACAAGAGCTGCTTGTCCGGGTAGGCTTCCTTGATGAGTTTGAGGTTCTCGTACTTGGGGTTGCCGCCGGTCCATGTTTCGTACCAGTGAAAGCCGGTGCCCCAGGCGTACTTCGCTGCGTCGGGGTCGTCGAAAATGGTGTTGGCGCGGTGGGTAATGAGGTCGCGGTTGTGGTCCCACACGACGATTTTCTTGTCCCCGTACCCAGCCGCAGCCATGGTGGGGCCGAGGTTGTTTTTCAAGAAATCCCGCTCTTGCTCAGCGGTGTAGATGCACGACTCCCATCGCTGCGTGGCCATGGGCTCATTTTGGATGGTCACCCCCCACACCGGAAGCCCTTCCGCCTCGTAGGCTTCGATGAATTTGACAAAGTAGTTGGCCCACGCTTGGTAGTATTCAGGTAACAACGAACCGCCGCGGAGCATGTTTTTGTTGGTTTTCATGAAGGCCGGTGGACTCCACGGGCTTGCGTAAAACACCAAATTATCCCCAATCATGGATGCCGCACGCTTGATCATCGGAATGCGTTTGGCGCGGTCGGGTTCGATATCAAACGTGGTCAGGGCTGAATCACCCTCTTCGATGTAGGTGTGGCTCCCGAGACCGAAGTCGCAACTGTGGATGCTCGTCCGAAGAATGTTGTAGTTGATGCCCCCCTCGCCGAAGTAAGCGTCCATAAACTGGGACTGAACGGGTGCGCTCAATTTGGAAAACACTTCGGCCGAAGCGTCCGTGATGGCACCGCCGATTCCCATGAAGGATTGGAAGGTGTTGCTGGGGTTGACAAAGACGGCGACTTCCGTTTCGAGCGGTTGTTTTGCAGGTGCAAAACCCAACGCACCTGCTTTGCTCAACCGAAGTGAGGTGTTTTCAGCGGTTACAATTAGCTGCGCAGATTCACGCGTTCGTTGTTGAGTGGGTGCGGTTGTTGCTGATGATGACGAGCTTTTCGTATTGCAAGCGATTAGCAGCAAAGCCAAGGAGAGGGGGAGCATTCTGAGCATGGTTGCAACTTCGCACCCCCCTTCTGTTTTCGCAAGTCAACAGATGAATTTGTGACGTACCAATGGTTCACGTGATAATTATCACATATTTTAGAGCGATAACTACGTAAAAAAATGACAAAAACCTATATTTAGCTCATGAAAAACGTTTTTCACCACATCAGCCGGCTTTTTTTGAGTGTTGTAGTATTGATCCCCTTTGTCAACGTTCAAGCACAGTATGTCTTCACGGATGCTACTCTGTCGACGGCAGTGAACGAATGGGTCGCAGAGCCCGTAACCGCGGAGGGCACTTACGGTCACATTTCCAGCTGGGACGTGAGTCAGGTGACGAGTATGTCTGAGCTTTTTGAAAACCAATCTGAATTCAACGATGACATCAGCGCTTGGGATGTAAGCAATGTGATGGATATGTCGGAAATGTTCAAAGGGGCTGATGCGTTTAATCAAGATATCGGGACTTGGGATGTGGGTGCTGTGACGAACATGTTTCGCATGTTCCGTGGCGCGGAATCATTCAACCAAGATCTCAGCAATTGGGATGTGAGTTCTGTGACTGACATGGAGAGCCTGTTCATGTCTGCTGATGCATTCAATCAGGACATCGGGAGTTGGGACGTGGGTGCCGTTACGAATATGCGAGCCATGTTTTGGGGTGCTGACGGATTCAACCAAGACCTGGGCGATTGGGACGTGAGCTCAGTGTTGAATATGAAACAGATGTTCATTTCAGCCCACACTTTCAATCAGGACATTGGCAATTGGGACGTGGGCGCTGTGACTGACATGGAAAATATGTTTAACAATGCCTACGAGTTTGATGGAGACATCAGTGGTTGGGATGTGAGCGCTGTTGAACAAATGCATTACATGTTTTACGGCGCTGAGACATTTAACCAAGACCTCAGCAATTGGAACGTAGGCAACGTGTCGATAATGAGACAAATGTTTGATGGTGCCTCTTCCTTCAATCAAGATATCGGGACTTGGGATGTTAGTTCGGTGACTGACATGGCGCACATGTTTAGTAACGCAGAGTCATTTAATCAGGACATTGGCGGATGGGATGTTAGTTCTGTGACCAACATGGGGTACATGTTTAGTTACGCAGAATCATTTAATCAGGACATTGGTGGATGGGATGTTAGTTCGGTGACTGACATGATGTACGTGTTTAGTAACGCAGAGTCATTTAACCAGGACCTTAGCAATTGGAACACTTCAAACATCACGAACATGTACTCGATGCTTGCAAATGCGACGACCTTCG